>NZ_JBTVPY010000005.1:0-260561 GCF_054720805.1 Pseudomonas sp. MT3 | reverse complement strand
CTTGTCGAAGACCTTGGTGATCATCAGCGGCTTGTGCACGCGCTGGCCGGTCGGCTGGCCGGACTGCGGGTCACGCGGGATGATGACCTGGTGGTTGAAGGCCTGAACCAGAACCTGGTCTTCGTGACCTTCCTGGAAGATGTTGCCGACCGAGTCCTCGGTGAAGGTGCCGGCGGTGATCAGGCCTTGCTTGGTGCCTTCGAGGGACAGATACGCGGGTGTTGGCATGAAAGCGCTCCTTGCACGATAGTTGGGGTTGCCCCAAGGCTCATATCCCTCCGGGCGGAAGACCCTTAACAAGTCGCGTGCCAGAAACCTTCAACCCGTTGCAGGACTAGGGCTCCGCTATTCCCGCGGCGTTCTTCGCTGGTAGTTTCCGAACGAAAACCCGGAAATCCATGCAGGAACTTGCACACCAATGTCCAAATCTTGCACATGCTCCCGAACACCGCATTACCCCTGGCCTCCAGCGATTTCCCCGATGTTTTTTTCAATTTCAGGTGGCAAGAACTTGCACGCCAGCCCGTCGACTTCCACGGCGACAGATCTGCGCGGTGTCGAGGGTGCGGTAGCCCAGCTTGAGCGCGGTGCGTACCGAATCGATGACGGCCTGGCCGGTCAGACGGAAAGTGCCGAGGCCGAAGGAAGGAATGCTCATGTTTGGGGCTCCAGGAAGGTTGATCGGTTCCAATGGAGCCCAGTGTGCCGGCTTCGCTTTCCACGATTAAAGCGCCGGCACGGCAATGCCTTTTGACTTCAAATCATGAATGGACTGCCCGCATGTGAGCCGAGCGCAATGCCGCTCACCCCAGCGTGGTGGCAAAGGCTTCGAGCTGGGTGATGACGGTATTCCAGCCGTCGAAGAAGCCGAGCTCTTCGTGCTGTGCCCGAGCGGCGTCGTCGGGGTGCATCACCTGGGCGGTATAGCGGCAGCCGGTGCCTTCGTCGGTCATCGTGATGATCGCGGTGAAGCCTATCCAGGGCGTGTTCGGCCGCCAGCCGCCGGTGAGCATCGAGGTGAACACCAGGCGCTCGCCGGGCACCACGTCGAGGAAGCTGCCAGGGTTGTCGCTGACGCCGCCGTCCGGCCCTTTCATCAGGGTGTGGAAGGCGCCGCCGGGCTTGAGCTCGAACGCCAGCACTTCGGTGGTCCAGGGCTTGGGGCACCACCATTGTCGGAGCAGTTCGGGCTCCGACCAGGCGCGCCACAGGGCACTGCGCGGAGCATCGAGCACGCGGGTGATGATCAGGTCGCGCGAGTCGGCGCGGTCAGCATTCGGGGTCATGGTCCTGCTCCTGTTGGTGGAGTTGTTCGACGAATCCGGCCATGCGGTCCGAGCGGGCCTCCCACAGGGCGCGCTGCTCGGCGATCCACTGCTCGGCCTGCGCCAGGCGCTGCGGCACCAGTTCGCAGGTACGGGTCCGGCCGCTCTTGTGGCTGCGGATGAGTCCGCTGCGTTCGAGCACCGTCAGGTGCTTCATGAAGGATGGCAGCGCCATGTCGAACGGCGCCGCCAGCATCGACACCGACTGCGCGCCGAAACCGAGCGCGCCGATGATGGCGCAGCGGGTGGGGTCCGCCAGCGCCTGGAACACGTCGCTGATTGCCGCTTCATTGTTAGCCATGTGGCTAACAATAGACCCATGATGGACGTTGCCAAGCACTTTCTGCGGGCAACGGGACAATCAGGACCTCCGCCCCACGCCTGGTGCTCGCTCCCAGGCGCAGGGTGCGATCTCCGCTTTTCTCATATGGGCCACGCCTTTTGTCGGATATATCAATTACGGCATTTTTATATGCCTAAATTGATATAGCAGTGTCACCGACCACCAGAGGCTACCGCCATGAAAATCGGATCATCGATACTCCTCGTGCTCGTCACCATGCTCTGCACCCCGGCATTCGCCGTCATCGCGCCCTCCACCCACAACGGCATGTCGGCGACGTCCGCCGCGGCCCTGGACAACCGCCTGGCCCTGCGCGGCCTGTGGCAGGAACACATCTTCTGGATTCGCGACTACGTCCAGGCCAACCAGAACGGCGACAAGGCCCAGGCCAAGGTAGCCGCCGACCAGGTGGTGGCCAACGCCACGACCATCGCCAACGCCATCGCCCCGCTCTATGGCCAGCCCGCCGCCGATCAGTTGCTCAAGCTGCTGGCCGGACACTGGATCGCCGTGAAGCACTACAGCGACGCCAGCGTCGCGAAGGACGCCGCGGGCCGCAAGGCCGCCGTCGGCGACCTGACCGGCAATGCCGGCGCCATCGCCAAGTTCCTCGCCTCGGCCAACCCCAATCTGCCCGAGAAGGACCTGGTGGCCATGCTCAGCACCCACGGTGCCCAGCACATTGCGCAGATCGACCAACTCGGCGCCCATGACTACGCTGGCGAAGCCAAGACCTGGCAGGCCATGCGGCAGCATATCCTGATGCTCGCCGACGCCTTGAGCGCCGCCCTGGTCAAGCAGTTCCCGGACAAGTTCTGAACGCGAGGTCAACGAATGCTTCAAGGAATGGGTCGCACCCAGCAAGACCTGCTCGCCGCCCTGCTTTACCGGGCGGGCGGCATGAGCATCGACGAGTTGGCCGAGCAACTGGCGGTCACCCGTACGGCCGTGCGCCAGCACCTGGCGGCGCTGGAGCGCGACGCCCTGGTCGTGCGCGGCCCCACTCGCCCGACCGGGCGCCGGCCGGAACAGCTGTACCTGCTGAGCGCCCAGGGCCGGGAGCTGTTTCCCCGCCAATACCAGTTGCTCGCCGACCTGCTGATCGGCGAGATCGCGGAGCTCCTCGGGCACGACACCCTGATGCGGATGATGCGCAAGCTCGGCAACCGCCTGGCCACCGAACTGGAAGCCTCGCCGGTGGCGGAGCCGCGCATCGCCGAACACCTCAACGAGACGGGCTACGAAGCGCAGATCATCGCCCGCAGCTCCGGCGAGCTGGAGATCGTCGCGCACAACTGCGTGTTCCACCACCTGGCCGACCTCTATCCCGAAGTCTGCGAACTCGACCTGGCGCTGATCGGCACCCTCGGCGGCCACCCCGTCGAACACCTCGAATGCATGCACCGTGGCGGACAGGTCTGCCGCTTCCACCTGCGACGGACGGCGGACGACGACTCCGCCTGAAGTCCGACAGCGCCTTACAGGGTTCCAGGTGGGCAGGAACGGCCCCGCGCCCACCTACTCCTCGGCACGCCCCGTGCCTTCACGATCGCGCGCGTATCGCCGCGCGAGCGGAAACGGCGGCAGCCAGGACTCGCGGCGGAGAGTCCAGAGCTCGTAGGTGGGTTTCAACTGGTCCGGCGCATCCAGGGAGCCGAGGTTCACCTCAATCTCATCCGCGCTGCGCGAGAAGACCGACGAACCACAGCGCGGACAGAAATACCGCCCGGCGTACTCGTGTGTTTCACCGTCGACCGTCACCGCCTCCTGGGGGAACACCGCGGAAGCGTGAAACAGCGCTCCGTGGTGCTTGCGGCAATCCAGGCAGTGGCACAGGCCGACCCGGAACGGACGGCCCGACGCCACAATGCGGACGCTGCCGCACAGGCAACCCCCGGTGAATCGTTCCATGCGGCACCTCCTCTGATCGCCGGCGCCTGGTCACGCCACGTTCACGGGCATCGACGCCCCTCGCGCCGGCGCCTTGCCAGTGCTGCTGAACATAGCAGTTCGGCGAGTGCCCGGATGGCCGGGCTCCGCCGTCCGGGCCGGCGGCGTGTGGATCAGCGCTGGCTGGCAATCGCCTGGGCCAGCTCCCCATCGTCCAGCGTGGAGCGCGGATATTCCTGCCGGTATTCACGCAGCGCCTGCTCCAGTTGCGCACCGTGGATGGCACCGTCGGAGGCGACGAATGCCAGGGCGTCGTTGTGGGCGGCCTTGTAGGTTCGTACGGAATGGCTGGTGGACTCGCTGGCGGCGGCGGTGCCAAGGCTGGTGGCGATGGTGAAGTGATCGCTGGAATTGCCCCGTCCGTCCATGCCGCTCGCCGGGCCGATGACGGCCAGCAGGAAGATGGTGCCCAACAGGATGCTTGCTCGATTCAAGGCAGGGGTTCCGGCGAAAACGATGTCGTCCCTTTTACCTCAGGACGGCCCCGTAAAGAATGCCGGCGGCCCGCCAATCGCAATCCGCGAGGCCGATCACCCGCCTGAAACCACGACGCCCTCACCGAACCGCGCAGGTATCGAGATGCGCCCCGCATGCGAGTTGCGTTGGCCAGGCACGCGTTGCCAGCCGCTACGGCATCAGCCTGCCAATGGCGGGGACCGGCACGTAGCAGCTCGGGTGGTTGACATTGCAATGGACGGTACTGGCCAGCGGCGCCGGTACTGGATGGACCCACAGCAGGACGTAGGCTGCGCAGAATGCACATTCGAGACTAAGGAAAAAGCGCGGGGCCTCGCCTCGTCCAGATGGACTAGGTTCCTCGTTCGGCGCTGCCCGTCACTCGTCTCTGCGGCCGGTTTCGCGTCTGCGCCGCGGCATTGGGGGTTCGCGCCCCCCTGAGTCGACGGACTGCCGTCCACCGCAGCGTTCCTGGCGGCAGCCGGACCTCACCTCAGCCTGACGATATCCACCGAGATCTCCACCGCCGCAACCGTCCCCCGGTTTTCGAGCCAGTGCGTGGTGTTTCTGTCCTCCGGCCAGCCCACGCCCGGCCCGTAGTCCGTGGCAACGCCGTTGCGGTGATCGGTGATGCGGCCCTGCAGGATGAAGACGGTGCCGGGCCTGTCCTTGTGGTCATGCAGCGGCCCGAAGACGCCGCCCGGTTCGAAGGTCACCTTGCGCATCCTGAGCTGTCGCCCGGCCATGCCCTCGATCTCCGGGCCAAGCTCGACCGTTGTCAGCAACTCCACCGTTACACCGCGCGTTTCGGGCGCCACCTGTTCGTTGCTCATCGCGATGTCCTCACCGTAGCGACAAAACCCTGGGGGCTGTCCTTTCAGTGAAGCCCCGCTTTGCGCTTCAAGGCGGCGACGAAGGGTCGGCGTTACCGGGCGGGCGCGCTCAGCCCAGGATCAGATAGGCCTTGCGCACCGGGGAGCCACCGATGAAGCGCAGAGGCTCGGGCGGGAACGGTTTGCAGCGGCGGACAACCAGGGCGCAACCACTCCATTGGTCCTGGCGTCCCAGCGCCAGGCTGGTCAGGATACGGCCACCGAGGCGGCTCGGGCCGACGCCCACGCCTTCCACGCCCGCAAGAAGGGCCGCCCGCCCCTACCTGACAGATTTGTCACCTTCGCCTCATCCAGCCGTTATCCGTGCTCCTTCACGATTTTCGTGGCCCTCGCCACGCCTGGGCGAAAACAACAACAGCAGGCGGTAACCGACCATCCTGCCCTTAGGAGCACAGCATGTATCGACGCAAACTCCCCCTGGCGGCCTCGCTGCTGGCCTTGGGCGTCGCCTCGCCGGCCGCACTGGCCGAGGAGAAGCCCGAAGGCTTCCTCGAAGGCGCCAGCCTGGAAATCCTCAACCGTAACTTCTACTTCAACCGCGACGCCCGCCACGGCCAGTCCGTGTCGCCGCGCGGCAACGGTTACTCGGAAGTCTGGGCACACGGGATCATCGGCAAGTTCGAATCCGGCTTCACCCAGGGTACGGTGGGCGTGGGCGTGGACGCCTTCGCCATGCTCGGCTTCCAGCTGGATACCGGCGACGGCCGCAACGGTGCCGGCGGCTCGGTGGACATGCTGCCCACCGACAACGACGACCGCACCGAGAGCGATTACGCCAAGGCCGGCGGCGCCGCCAAGGTGCGCTTGTGGGATACGGTCCTGAAGATCGGCGACGTATTCCCCGAGACTCCCGTGGTGCACTACGGCGACTCGCGCCTGCTGCCGGAGAGTTTCCGTGGCCTCACCCTGCAGAACACCAGCCTGGAGGGCCTGACCCTGCAAGGCGGCCGCCTGCACTCGATGAGCCAGCCGCAGTCGCGGCAGATGGACGACGGCTTCGAAACCTTCTACGCCGGCCCCGTGGACTCGCCGTGGATCGCCTACGGCGGCGGCGACTACAGCATCAACGACAACGCCAGTGTCAGCCTCTACAGCAGCCGCCTGAAGGACGCCTGGAACCAGTACTACTTCGGTACCGCGCTGAACTTCCCGCTGAGCGAGGCGGTGGAACTGTTCGGCGGTTTCAACTACTACAAGTCGGTGGACGAAGGCCGTGAGCTGTTGGGCGAATTCGACACCAACATCTGGAGCGCCAGCGCCGGCGTACATATCGGCGCGCACCGCGTCGCCCTGAGCTACCAGCGCAACAACGGCGACAACGACTTCGACTACCTGCGCCAGGCCGACTCGATCTACCTGGACAACTCCATCCAGTACAGCGACTTCAACTCGCCGAAGGAACAATCCTGGATGGTCCGCTACGATCTCGACATGGCCACCTACGGCGTACCCGGCCTGAGCTTCATGACCCGCTACGCGCGTGGCAGCGACGCCGATTACTCCAACGCCAACAGCGTGTACATGCGCCGCGACGGCAACGGCGACCCACTCACCGAGCAGAAGCGCTGGGAGCGCGACATCGAAGCCAAGTACGTGTTCCAGGAAGGCCGTCTGAAAGACCTCTCGCTGCGCGTACGCCAGGCCACCACCCGGGCCACGGCGTTCGAATCGGACCTGGATGAGGTGCGGCTGATCGTCGAGTACCCGCTGTACGTGTTGTAAGGCGATACGCCGTGGCGCCCGGCGGGCGGATGTCGGAATTGTCAGCTCCGGCTCAGCGTCCCGTTAGGTACCACGGCGTATAACGGAAGTCGTCACCGCCCCCAAGGCACTGGTGATGTTTTTCCCCCGCAATACCGCTCCTCTCCCTGGCGCTCCACGTGCCCCTTTGGGGGGAGAGGAACACTTGGCGCCCGTCCGGGCGCTTTTTTTTGCGCCGGGATCGTGCGGCACAGTGGGTGTTGGAAGCGGAACGTCGAAGGCACCAGGCTCAGCCATGAAGGGATGTAGCGGCACGGTCACCGCATTCGCCCCTGTAGGAGCGGGTTCCGCCCGCGATGCTCCTGGCGCGGAAGCTGATCGCGGACAGCGCCAGGCTCGGATCAGTCCTCACCCTAACCCTCTAGAGGGGACCGTTCGGCGCAGGAAGCAATCAAGGCGTCAGCCGATGCGGACCGCTCCCTCTCCCTGAAGGAGACGACTGGGGTGAGGGGAAAGCACGGGCAGGGGTTACCCCGGAAGAAGACAGTTGCTCCTACGGGATCAATGGCGTTTGCCGGAGAGATTTCGCCCAACTCACGATGTCAGGAGGCTTCGCCACGCCCTCGTAAGCGGACTCCGCCCGCGATCTGGCCGACAGGTCAGCCCGACGGCGCCTGGGGTGGAGCAGGCGTCGGGAGCGTGGCAAACCACTGCGATACCGTGCCCATCCGGGGGCACGGCATCGCAGTTCGTGCGGTAACGCGGGCGCAGGCCTGCTCAGCGCTCAACGCCACACACCCTGTAGGAGCGAGCTTGCTCGCGAACAAAACCCGCTGCGAGGTTGTTCGCGAGCAAGCTCGCTCCTACGCAAAGCCGCCAGCGGCGCAGGACCGCAGGACGAATGACGCGCAGCGTTATCCCCCTGCGACGAAACGCTCTACGCATCCTCATCCTTGCGGTGCATCCAGCGATACAGCGCGGGCAGCACCAGCAGCGTCAGGGTGGTGGACGAGAGGATGCCGCCGATCACCACGGTGGCCAGCGGACGCTGCACTTCCGCGCCGGTGCCGTTGGCGAGCGCCATCGGTACGAAGCCCAGCGAGGCCACCAGCGCCGTCATCAGCACCGGGCGCAGCCGGGTCAGCGCGCCCTCGCGGATCGCCACGTCGAGGCTGCGGCCCTCCTCCCGCAGGCTGCGGATGAAGGCGATCATCACCAGGCCGTTGAGCACCGCTACACCGGACAGCGCGATGAAGCCCACGCCCGCGGAGATCGACAGTGGAATGTCCCGCAGCCACAGCGCCACCACGCCTCCGGTGAGGGCGAAGGGAATCCCGGTGAACACCAGCAGGCCGTCACGCACGTTGTTGAACATCATCATCAACAGGGTGAACACCAGCAGCAACGCCACCGGCACCACGACCCGCAGGCGCTCGGCGGCCGATTGCAGCTGTTCGAACTGGCCACCCCAGGTGGTCCAGTAGCCCGCCTGCAACTTCACCCGTTCGCCAATGCGCTGGCCGGCTTCCGCCACGAAGGAGCCGATATCCCGCCCGCGCACGTTGGCGCTCACCACCACCAGGCGCTTGCCGTTCTCGCGGCTGACCTGGTTCGGCCCCTGGAGCAGCTCCAGGCGCGCCACCTCGCCCAGGGTGATGAAGCCGATGCGCGAATCGGCGGCGCCGGCCGGGGCCGGCACCGGGATCAGCATGCGCGACAGCGCGTCGATGTCGCTGCGCAGGTTCTCCGGCAGGCGCACGATCAGGTCGAAGCGCCGGTCGCCCTCGAACAGCGTGCCGGCCTGGCGACCGCCCACGGCCACCGCCACGGTGTCCTGGATGTCGCCCACGTTGAGGCCGTAGCGGGCGGCGCGCTGGCGGTCGATGTTGACGGTGAGCACCGGCAGGCCGCTGGTCTGCTCGACCTTCACCTCGGAGGAGCCCTGCACCTGGCGCAGCACCCCGGCGATCTGCTCGGCGGTCTGGTTGAGCACCGCCATGTCGTCGCCGAAGACCTTCACCGCCACGTCGCTGCGCACCCCGGAAATCAGCTCGTTAAAGCGCAGCTGGATCGGTTGCGACAGTTCGTAGGCGCTGCCCGGCACGCCGTTGGCGGCTTCCTGGATTTCCGCCTCCAGCTGCGCGCGGCTCTTGTTCGGATCGGGCCACTGGTCCTTGGGCTTGAGCATCACGTAGGCGTCGGAAATGTTCGGCGGCATCGGGTCGGAGGCGATCTCCGCGGTGCCGGTTCGGCTGAACATGCGCTCGGCCTCCGGTACCTTGGCCAGCACCTGCTGCTCCAGGCGCTCCTGCATGGCCACCGATTGCGACAGGCTGGTGCCCGGCGTGCGCAGCGACTGCAAGGCGAAGTCGCCCTCGCCCAGACTGGGCACGAACTCACTGCCCATGCGACTGCCCAGCAGCCCGGACAACAGCACCAGCAGCGCGGCCCCGGCGAACACCCAGGCGCGCCGCGCCATCACCCAGTCCAGCACCGGCTCGTAGACGCGCCGCGCGCCGCGCATCAGCAGGTTGTCCTCTTCCTTCACCTTGCCGGTGATGAACAGCGCGATGGCCGCCGGCACGAAGGTCACCGAGAGGATCATCGCGCCCAGCAGCGCCAGCACCACGGTGAAGGCCATCGGGTGGAACATTTTCCCCTCGACGCCGGTGAGGGCGAAGATCGGCAGGTACACCACCATGATGATCAGTTGCCCGTAGATCAGCGCGCGGCGCGCTTCCTTTGAGGCGGCGAAGACTTCATGCAGGCGCTCGCCACGGGTCAGCAAGCGGCCATGATGCCGTTGCGCATGGGCCAGGCGGCGAATGGCGTTCTCCACGATCACCACGGCGCCATCGACGATGATGCCGAAGTCCAGCGCCCCCAGGCTCATCAGGTTGGCGCTGATGCGGTTGCTGAACATGCCGGTGAAGGTGAAGAGCATCGCCAGCGGAATCACCATCGCGGTGATCAGCGCCGCGCGGATGTTGCCCAGGAACAGGAAGAGGATCGCGACCACCAGGATCGCGCCTTCGGTAAGGTTGCGCTTGACGGTGGCGATGGCCTTGTCCACCAGTTGGGTACGGTCGTAGACGGTCACCGCCTTCACCCCCGCCGGCAGGGTGCGGTTGATCTCTTCCAGTTTGGCGGCGGCGGCGCGGGCCACGGTGCGGCTGTTTTCGCCGATCAGCATGAACACGGTGCCGAGCACCACCTCGCGGCCGTTCTCGGTGGCTGCGCCGGTGCGCAGCTCGCGGCCCAGCTCCACCTCGGCGACATTGCGCAGGCGGATCGGCGTGCCGTCGACGTTGGCGACCACGATGTTGGCGATGTCCTCCAGGTTCTCCACCTGGCCCGGCGCGCGGACCAGCAGTTGCTCGCCGTTGCGCTCGATGTAGCCGGCGCCGACGTTGGCGTTGTTGCGCTCCAGCGCCGCCAGCACGTCCGCCAGGGTCAGGCGGTAGGCGGCCAGCCGGCGGGGGTCAGGGGCCACCTGGAACTGCTTGGCGAAGCCGCCGATGGTGTTCACCTCGGCCACGCCGGGTACGTTGCGCAGCTGCGGCTTGACCACCCAGTCCTGGATCACCCGCAGGTCGGTCGGCGTGTAGGGCGTGCCATCCTCCTTGCACGCGCCCTCCTCGGCCTCGATGGTCCAGAGGAAGATTTCCCCCAAGCCGGTGGAGATCGGCCCCAGTGCGGACTCCACGCCTTCGGGCAGTTGCTCGCGGGCCTGTTGCAGGCGCTCGTTGACCAGTTGGCGGGCGAAGAACAGGTCGGTGCCGTCCTTGAAGATCACCGTTACCTGGGACAGCCCGGAACGCGAGATCGAGCGGCTCTGTTGCAGGCCGGGCAACCCGGCCATCGCGGTTTCCACCGGGTAGGTGATGCGCTGTTCGGTTTCCAGCGGGGTGAAGCCCGGCGCCGAGGTGTTGACCTGCACCTGCACGTTGGTGATGTCGGGCACCGCGTCGATGGGCAACTTCTGGTAGCTGGCGATGCCCAGGCCGGCCATGCCCAGTACGGCGAGCAGCACCAGGTAGCGCTGCTCGATGGCGAAACGAATGATGCGTTCGAACATGTCTGCGTCCCGTCAGTGAGCGTGGGACGCCGAGCTTTTGCCCAGCTCCGACTTGAGGACGAAGCTGCCCTCGCCCGCCACCTGCTCGCCCGCCGCGAGACCGGCGACGACTTCGATCCGGCCGGCGCTGCGCATGCCCAGATCGACCGGGCGCACGGCGAAGCCTTCGGCGTTGCGCACGAAGACGCTGGGTTTGCCTTCCACGTCCTGGATCGCCTGTTCCGGCACCACCACCGGCACCGGGCGCGCCCGGTCGCTGACCCGCACGTTGACGAACAGGCCGGGGCGCCAGGCGCCGTCGGGGTTGGCCAGGGTGACGCGAGCCACGGCGCTGCGGGTCTGCTCGCCGAGCAGGTTGCCGACGTAGGCCACGCGGCCGTCGACCTGCATGCCCAGGTCCGGCGCTTGTACCCGCGCCGGCTTGCCCACCCGTACCCGCGCCAGGTCCTGCGGGGCGACGCTGAAGGTGGCCCAGACCCGCGACAGGTCGGACAGCGTAAAGGCGGCGGTGGCCTCGCTGACCACCTCGCCGGGGACCAGGTGCTTCTCCACCACCACGCCGTCGAAGGGCGCGCGCAGCTCGTAGCGGTTGCCGCCGGCGCTGGCCGATACGCCGCTCAGGGCGTTGGTCTTCTGCCTGGCGTTGGCCAGGGCGATCCGCGCTTCTTCCAGGTCCTGGCGCGCCTGCAGGTAGTCCTGCTCGGCGGAAATCCTCTCGCGCCACAGTTCGCGCTCCCGCTCGAAGGTGGTGCTGGCCAGCGTCGCCCGGCGCTGGGCGGCGGCCAGTTCGCTGCGCAGCTCGGACACCTGCTGGCTGGTAATCACCGCCAGCAGCTCGCCCTTCTTCACACTCTGCCCGAGCTCCACCGCCACCGACTCCACCACGCCCGGCGTGCGCGGCACGACATGGGCGGTGCGATCTTCGTCGAAACCGATTTCCCCCGGCAGGCTGAAGGCTTCGTCGAGCTCGCCGGGGCCGGCGGTCACCAGTTGGATGCCGGCGGCGCCGATCTGCTCGGCGCTCAGGTGCAGGCCCTCGTCCCCGGGTTCGGCCGATTCGGCGTGGGCGTGCTCGCTATCGTCGTGGTCGGCGGATTCGCTGTGGCTGGCGGCGGCGGAACCGCCGTGGTGCTCGTCATCGGCATGCGCCGCAGCGTCCTGATGCGCGGCGGCCGGGCGTTCGCCGACCTGCCAGGTGAAGGCGCTGACGCCCAGTACCGACGCCAGTACCACGGCGCCGGCAAGGTGGGTTCTCTTGATCATGGGAACTCCGCAGAAGGTCCGGCGGCGACGCGCGGGCGTCAGGCGCCGGGACTGATGAATAGGTGATTCAGGTGCTGGAACAGGTCATGCACGCACCAATGGCCAGCGCTCCAGTGGCGGGTCGGCGCGACGGCGGACGTCGCCAGCAGGGCGAGCGCGAGCCCCAAGCCGGTGCGCCAGCCACTAGCGCGCCGCCGCGCCGACATCGCCGTAGACCCGCTCGATCCGCCCCCAGGCATCGCTGACCTGGGCCAGGGCCTGGAGGTACTGGTCGCGGGCGGTGATCAGGGTGCGTTGGGCATCGAGCACGTCGAGGAAGCTGAACTTGCCCATCTCGAAGCCCCGGGTGGCGCTTTCCACGGCGGTCTGCGCGCTGGGCAGGATGGTGCTGCGGAAGGCATTCACTTCCACCTGCGCCGTGCTCCATTGCTGCAGGGCCTGCTGGGTTTCCTGGCGCAGGCGCAGCTCGGTGGCGTTGCGCAGGTCGCGCGCCTGGTCGGCGCGGCGGGCCTCGGCGAGGATGTTGCCCTGGTTGCGGTCGAACAGCGGCAGCGGCAGGCTCAGGCCGATCACCGCGATGCGGTCGCTGTTGCCGTCCTCGATGGCCTCCTGGCTGCCGAGGCTGACATCAAGGTCTGGGATGCGCTGGGTCCTCGCCAGGTCCAGGGCGGCCTCGCCTTCCTCGATGCGCGTCTGCGCCAGGCGCATTGGCGCACTGTCGCCCAGGCGGCGCAGCAGTTCGTCGCTGCCGGGCAGCCGTGGCAAGCGGTCGGCGACGGCGCTGCGCACGGCAGTGAAGTCCGCCTGCGCCAGGCCCATCAGGGCGGCCAGGGTCTGGTAGGCATCGGCCCGCTCGCGCCGTGCCCGCTCCTGCTCCAGGCGTACCTCGGCCAGTTGGACCTGTGCGCGGTTGGCTTCCAGCGGCGCCGCCTTGCCGGCGCGCACCCGCCCTTGCGCCGCAGTGAGTCCGCGTTGCGCCAGCGCCACCGACTGCTGCGCCAGGCGCTCGCGCTCCTGGGCGCGCAGGGCGCCGTAGAAACCGGAAATCACCGCGCCACGCAGCTCGTTGCGGCGTGCCTGCAGGCTCAGCGCGGCGGCATCCTGGCCGCGCTCGGCCAACGCCACCCGCGCGCCGCGCTTGCCGCCCAGCTCCAGCGGCTGACTGATGCCGATGGTGGTGGTGCGGTTGTCGGACTCGGTGCCCTCCTGCTCCCAGGACAGCGTGGGGTTGGGCAGCAGCCCGGCCTGCTCGCGCAGGCCCTGGGCGATACCGATGTCACGGCCGCTGGCGGCCAGTTCGGGGTTATGGGCGAAGGCCGCCTGCAAGGCCTCGTCAATGCCGATCTCGCGGCCCTGGGCCCAGCCGCAGAACAACAGCAGACCCAGCATCCAGCCGCCGCCTCTCGGCCAGCGGAAAACACCTCCAGAACGACTCGAACGCACAGTGAACCTCGCGCAGTGGATTTAACTTCGACGGCACACCGTCATTTCCACCGGCGAATCTAGAGGCACCTCTCTAGCGACAAGGTGACTGAATAATTACAAACATGTAATTGGCCAGGCGACTCACTCTCGTTGTATCTATTAAAAAAGGACTCTGCGCTCCGCCATGTAATTTCAGGAAACAATTGGCGAGTTTCAAGCGCCCCTCATGGAGCCCTTGAAACCCTTATAAATCATGACCTTACAGGATTAATTCGTGCCACTTCGCGCACCGTCCGCCCGGTTGACCCTGAAGTCGCTACAGCTTTTAGACTGCGCGCCCTCTACCAGCCGCGGCGAACTTTCCTGTCTGCCTGAAATAGCGCGGCGCCATTATTCGAGCCATTACCGGGTAACTAAGCAATGAAGATCCTGCTCATCGAGGACGACCACAAGACGGCCGACTATCTGCAACAGGGGCTGACTGAAAGCGGCTATGTGGTCGACCGCGCCGACAACGGTGTCGACGGCCTGCACCTTGCCCGGCAGTGCGCCTACGATCTGTTGATCCTCGACGTGAACCTGCCGCAGATGGACGGCTGGGAGGTGCTGGCCAGCCTGCGCCAGCAGAGCGACATGCGGGTGATGATGCTGACCGCGCGCGGCCGCCTCACCGAGCGCGTCAAGGGCTTCGACCTGGGCGCCGACGACTACCTGCTCAAGCCCTTCGAGTTTCCCGAGCTGCTGGCTCGCGTCCGCTCGCTGCTGCGTCGCAGCGAGCGCATCGAGCAACCCCAGGTGCTGCAGATCGGCGGACTGGAACTCGACCCCGGCCGCCACCGGGCCTACCGCGACAGCCAGCGCATCGACCTGACCAGCAAGGAGTTCGCCCTGCTCCACCTGCTGATGAGCCGCAGCGGTGAAGTGCTCTCGCGCACCCAGATCATCTCGCTGGTGTGGGACATGAACTTCGACTGCGACACCAACGTGGTGGAAGTCACCATCCGCCGCCTGCGGGCAAAGATCGACGATCCCTTCGCCGACAAGCTGATCCATACCCTGCGCGGCGTCGGCTACGTGCTCGAAACACGCCCATGAAACCGGCCAGCCTGTCGCGGCGCATCGGCCTGTGGGTCGGCCTGCTCGGCTCGGTGCTGATGTTCCTGCTGGTCACGCTGGCCTACCTGGCCCTCGACCATCAACTGGACATCCGCGCCCGCCGAGCGCTGGAAGACAAACTGGGGCAACTGCGGCACAGCCTGGACGTCGACCCCGGCCTCGCCGGACTGCCGCTGCGCGGGTATGCACTGAAGGACCAGTTGATGGGGCACGACACCCTCAGCGCCGCGCTGTTCGACGAGCGACACGGCCAGCCGGCGCGTTTCAACAACGGCCCCGTCGGCGACCTGGCCACCCTGGATGATTTCGCCGGCAGTGGCCGGCCCTTCGACTGGAGCGCCCCGGATGGCCGCCGCCTGCTGACCGGACGGGCCCTGGTACGGTTGCGCGATGGCCATCGCATGCGGGTATTCCTGACCCTCGATCGCCGCGACGACGACGCCCTGCTCGGCGCCTTCCTACGTTCCGCGCTGCTGGCGATGCCGCCGTTGCTGCTGCTGATCGCTTTCGGCGCGCGCCTGGTGGCCAAGCGCGGCCTGCAGCCGTTGCGGCGCTTCGGCAAGGTCGCATCGCTGGTGTCCACCGAAGACCTCAGCCACCGCATTCCGGTGCAGCACCTGCCCCGCGAACTGGGCGAGGCCGCGCGGGCGCTGAACCTGATGCTGCACCGGTTGGACAATGGCGTGCAGCAACTGACCCAGTTCTCCGACGACCTGGCCCACGAACTGCGCTCGCCGATCAGCAACCTGCTGGGCAAGGCCCAGGTCACGCTGTCGCGCCCCCGGGAGAAGGAGGAGTACGAAGCGGTACTGGCCTCGGGCATCGAGGAGCTGGAACGGGTCACCCGCATCGTCAGCGACATGCTGTTCCTCGCCCAGGTCAGCCATCCCAAGGCGCTGCTGCCCAGGGA
The DNA here is from genome assembly GCF_054720805.1 of Pseudomonas sp. MT3. NCBI lineage: Bacteria > Pseudomonadati > Pseudomonadota > Gammaproteobacteria > Pseudomonadales > Pseudomonadaceae > Pseudomonas > Pseudomonas sp. MT3. The sequence continues at coordinate 245,101 of NZ_JBTVPY010000005.1, read as the reverse complement.
GCCGGTACGGCTGGACGAGGAAGCGCGGAAAGTCGCCGAGCTGTTCGCCTTCAGCGCGGAAGAGAAAGCCCTGACGATCGACATCGATGGCCACGGCCGGGTGCAGGGCGACCGCCTGATGATCCAGCGCGCCATTTCCAACCTGCTGTCCAACGCCATCCGCCACACCCCCGACGGTGGTCGCATCCGGGTACGGGTGCAGGACGGCGAGGAAAGGGTGGCGCTGCAGGTGGAGAATCCCGGCGCCGGTATCGCGCCACAACACCTGGAGCACCTGTTCGAGCGCTTCTACCGAGTGGACAAGACCCGCTCGCGCGCCGACGGTGGTACCGGACTGGGGCTGGCCATCGTGCGTTCGATCATGGAACTGCACCAGGGCACGGCCAGCGCCGACAGCACGGAAGAAGGCCCGACACGTTTCCGCCTGGCGTTTCCGCCCCTGCCGGAATGAGCCGTCCCGGCGTGCGCTCTGACGGAAGGCATCAACGGGTAGTGCGGCAGGCCACCCGCTCGGCGCGGTATTCGATGGTCTGCAGATCGCCAACCGAATCCTTGTAGCTCATCTGCATCGGCACCACGCCGCAGTCGCCGCTCATGGGCGTCACCGCCACCACTTCGGCGATGTCCAGGTTCATGCCATAGGTGTACTGCTTCACCTCGGCCACCTGCTCCTGCTCTGCCTGGCGGGCCTGCATGGCCTGCAGCCGGGCCTGCTCCATGCGGGCGAAGGTGATGTCGCCGCCGCCGTCGGCCAGCGCCAGGGAGGACGTGCCCAACAGGGCGGTGAGCAGGAAGATGCGTTGGAGTTTCATGGCAGTCACCTCATCGGTGTGTTCGGAATGACTCCACCTTAAGGCGCCCTCCCTAACGACAGGCTGAGGCGAGCATGACGATTTGGTTATCCGGCCAACGGCACCCGGCTGCGGCCTTCGACCGGCGAGCGGTGTTCGCTCATCCCCCGGGCCCGTACTCGCGAGCAGCACGAAGCAGATGTTGTCGCAGGGAGCGGTGTATAACATCGAACGTCATACGCCCTGCACACCCGTCGCCGCCAAAACGCTCGTGTGACGGAACGACCCCATATGGAGACGCAGCATGGACTGGCTCGAACACCGGATTCCTCCGCCCCTGGTGGCGATCATCCTCGGCGCGCTGATGTGGCTGCTGGCCCGCCCGCTGCCGCCGCTCGGGGGCCGGCTCTGGCTGGCGCTGCCGGTACTGCTGGCCGGTATCGCGGTGTGCCTGGCCGGCGTGCTGTCGTTCCGCCGTGCCCGCACGACGGTCAATCCGCTGAAGCCGGAAACCGCCTCATCGCTGGTGGTCGCCGGCATCTACCGCCACACGCGCAACCCGATGTACCTCGGCTTCGCCATCGTGCTGCTGGCCTGGAGCATCGCCCTCGCCTCCCTGTCCGCCGTGCTGGGTGTCGCAGCCTTCGTGCTGTACATGAACCGTTTCCAGATCACCCCGGAGGAGCAGGCGCTGCGGCACTTGTTCGGGGCGGAGTTCGAGGCCTATTGCGGCCGGGTGCGACGTTGGGTCTGACCGCCTCCCCGCAGATGGCCATTGCCTTTCGCGGGGAAGGGATGAGATATTTGCAAATGCTAAGTATTCTCATCAAGGTTAATCGTGTATCCCTCGCTCCTGCTGGTGGAAGACGACTCCCGTCTGCGCCTCGACCTGGAACGGCATTTCTGCCAGCGCGGCTTTGCCGTCACCACTTGCGTCAACGGTGAACAGGGCCTGGTCGCCGTCCACCAGAACGACTTCGACCTGGTCCTGCTCGACATCCTGCTGCCCGGTATGGACGGCCTGTCGCTGCTGGATTCGCTGCGTAGCGAACGCGCCACGCCAGTGATGCTGATGTCGGCCCTGGGCGCCGAACAGGACCGCATCAGCGGCTTCACCCGGGGCGCCGACGACTACCTGCCCAAGCCCTTCAGCCTCGCCGAACTGGACGCGCGCATCGACGCCCTGCTCCGCCGTGTGGCGCTGGAACGCGTGCGGACGGCACCAAGGCCGGACGGCGTGCTGGCGTTCGACGACGAGCTGCAGGACGTTGCCCACCTGGGCGAGTACGCCGGTTTGACCGCTTCCGAATACCGCCTGCTGGCCACGCTGCATGCCCATGCCGGCGAGCCGCAATCCAAGAGTTTCCTCTACCAGAGCGTGTTGCACCGCGCCTACACCCGTCTTGATCGTGGCCTGGATGTGCACGTCTGCAACCTGCGCCGCAAGCTGGCGGCCATCGGCGTACCGCGATTGCAGATCCAGGCGGTACGCGGCCAGGGCTACGTGCTGGTGGACACGGAACGCCACTGATGCGCCGCCACCCGCTGCTGTGGAAGCTGGCCCTGCTGCAGGTGGGGTTCTGCCTGCTGCTCACCTGGCTGATCTGGACCTGGGGGCTGTCGCTGGAGCGCAGCACCTACTTCCTCGGTGCGGAAGACCGCGACTACCTGGCACGCTATGCCCAGCAGGCCGAGGCGGTCTGGCAGCGGCAAGGCGCCGAGGGTGTCGAACGCTTCCGCCGGGAACTCTCCGCCGCCGAAGACACCTGGGTCGCGGTGATCGGCGAACACCTGCAGAGCCTGGGCAGCACGCCGCTGACGGCGGAGGAGGCCAGCCACCTGACCTTCATGCGCAAGCTCGACTGGCCAATGAGCCGGCGCCTGCAGGACCAGTTGCCCTACGTCAGCATCGAGTTTCCCGAGCACCCCGAACGCGGCCGCCTGGTGATGCAATTGCCGGAACGCCTGCTGCCCGGCGGCCTGACACCCTGGACCCACCTGTTCAGCCACGGCGTGGTACCGGCCCTGCTGGCCGCCCTGCTCGGCCTGCTGATCTACCGTCACCTGGTGGCACCGCTGAACCGCCTGCGCGACCGCGCCGATGCCCTGCGCGCCGACGATCTGGACCGCGAGGGGCCGGGCACGCCGCTGGCCGCCCGGCGCGACGAACTGGGCGAGCTGGCCCTGGCCTTCGAGCACATGGCCGACCGCCTGCGCGCCAGCCTCGGCCAGCAGCGCCTGCTGCTGCGCACCCTGTCCCATGAGCTGCGCACGCCGCTGGCGCGCCTGCGCATCGCTCACGACAGCGAGCTGCCACCGGAGCAACTGCGCCTGCGCCTGGACCGGGAAATCCACGACATGCAGCGCCTGCTGGAGGACACCCTCGACCTGGCCTGGCTGGACACCGAGCGCCCGCAACTGGCCCGCGAACCGGTGCTGATGCTGTCGGTGTGGGAAGCGCTGCGCGAGGACGCCTGCTTCGAGAGCGACTGGGACAGCACCCGCCTGCCCTGCACCCTGGGCACCGAATGCGTCGTCCAGGTACACCTGGACAGCCTCGCCCAGGCCCTGGAGAACATCGTGCGCAACGCCATCCGCCATTCCCCGTGCAATGGCCAGGTGCGCCTGGACGGCTGGCGCGAGGGTGGATTCTGGCACCTGCGGGTCAGCGACGACGGGCCGGGCGTCGCCGAGGAAGACCTGGAACGCATCTTCCAACCCTACCAGCGGCTGCAACCGGCGGAGTCATCCGGCTTCGGCCTCGGCCTGGCCATCGCCCGGCGTGCCGTCGAGCTGCAAGGCGGCCGGCTGTGGGCGGCGAATGGCGAGGCCGGATTGTGCCTGCACCTGTTGTTGCCGGCCGCCGATTCGTCAAGTGTTTAGAAAGTTAATGCGCTTTACTCGCAATTAGCATTAATTATCATTTGAGATCTCCCTGTAATCATCCTCCCCCGGAGATCGAAGATGTCCTCCCGTCCGTTGTCCTTCGTTGCGCCCTTCCTGCTGTTGTCCAGTTGCCTGCTGTCCTCCGCCGTACACGCCGCCAACGCCGATTCCGACGTGGTCGAGTTCGACAGCGAGACCGTCGTCGCCACCGCCGCGGAAGAAGCCAAGCAGATGCCGGGCGTGTCGATCATCACCGCCGAGGACATCCAGAAGCGCCCGCCGTCCAACGACCTGTCGCAGATCATCCGCACCATGCCCGGCGTCAACCTGACCGGTAACTCCAGCAGCGGCCAGCGCGGCAACAACCGGCAGATCGACATTCGCGGCATGGGCCCGGAGAACACCCTGATCCTGGTGGACGGCAAGCCGGTCGCCAGCCGCAATGCGGTGCGCTACGGCTGGCGCGGCGAGCGCGACACCCGCGGCGACAGCAACTGGGTGCCGGCCGACCAGGTGGAGCGCATCGAAGTCCTGCGCGGCCCGGCGGCGGCGCGCTACGGCAACGGCGCGGCGGGCGGCGTGGTGAACATCATCACCAAGCAGGCCGGCAGCCAGACCCACGGCGACGTGACCCTCTACAGCAACTTCCCGCAGCACGGCGACGAAGGCGCCACCCAGCGCATGACCTTCGGCCTCAACGGCCCGCTGACCGACACCCTGAGCTATCGCGTGTACGGCAACGTGGCCAAGACCGATTCGGACGACTGGGACATCAACGCCGGCCATGAGTCCGAGCGCACCGGCAACCAGGCCGGCACCCTGCCCGCCGGCCGCGAAGGCGTGCGCAACAAGGACATCAACGGCCTGCTCAGCTGGCGCCTGACGCCCGAACAGACCCTCGACGTCGAGGCCGGCTTCAGCCGCCAGGGCAATATCTATACCGGCGACACCCAGAACACCAACAGCAACGCCAACGTGAAATCCATGCTCGGTCACGAGACCAACCGCATGTACCGCGAGAACTACTCGGTCACCCATCGCGGCGAGTGGGATTTCGGCAGCTCGATGGCCTACCTGCAATACGAGAAGACCCGCAACAGTCGCATCAACGAAGGCCTCGCCGGCGGCACCGAAGGCATCTTCAACAACACCGATTTCTACACCGCCACCCTGCGCGACCTCACCGCCCACGGCGAAGTGAACCTGCCACTGCACGCCTGGCGCGACCAGACCCTGACCCTGGGCAGCGAATGGGTCCGCCAGGAGCTCGACGACCCCAGCGCCAATACCCAGCCCACCAGCGAAGGCGGCGCGGTGCCGGGCCTGGACAGCAGCGGACGCAGCACCACCTCGTCGGCGCGCATCTTCTCGCTGTTCGCCGAGGACAACATCGAGCTGATGCCCGGCACCATGCTCACCCCCGGCCTGCGCTGGGACCACCACGACATCGTCGGCGACAACTGGAGCCCGTCGCTGAACCTGTCCCACGCGCTGACCGATACCCTCACCCTGAAAGCCGGCATCGCCCGTGCCTACAAGGCGCCGAACCTGTACCAGCTCAACCCCGACTACCTGCTCTACAGCCGTGGCCAGGGCTGCTACGGCCAGACCACCAGCTGCTACCTGCAGGGCAACGAGGACCTCGAGGCCGAGACCAGCGTCAACAAGGAACTGGGCATCGAGTACCAGCGTGACGGCTGGGTCGCCGGCCTGACCTACTTCCGCAACGACTACAAGAACAAGATCGACTCGGGCCTCTCGCCGGTCGGCGAGGCCAGCGGCGGCAGCGGCAACTACGCCAACGCGGCGATCTACCAGTGGGAAAACGTGCCCAAGGCGGTGGTCGAAGGCCTGGAAGGCACCCTGACCATTCCCCTGGCCGCGCAACTGAAGTGGAGCAACAACTTCACCTACATGCTCCAGTCGAAGAACAAGGAAACCGGCGACGTGCTCTCGGTGACCCCGGAGTACACCCTCAACTCCATGCTCGACTGGCAGGCTCGCGACGACCTGTCCTTCCAGGCCACCGTGGCCTGGTACGGCAAGCAGAAGCCGAAGAAGTACGACTACCAGGGCAACCGCGTGACCGGCAGCGCCAACGACGAACTCTCGCCCTACGCCATCGCCGGCCTGAGCGGCACCTATGCCTTCACTCGGAACCTCAGCCTCACCGCCGGCGTCGACAACCTCTTCGACAAGCGCCTGTTCCGCGCCGGCAACGCCCAGAGCGTGAACAACATCGCCGGCGCCGGCGCGGCGACCTACAACGAGCCGGGGCGCACCCTCTACACCAGCCTGACCGCGTCCTTCTGAAACGTCTGCGAGATCGCCCGATGAAACGTCACCTCCTGGCACTGGCTTTCGCCGTGCCGGGGCTGGCCGCGCACGCCGCGCCCGCCCCCGAGCAGAAAATGGACACGGCCCTGCTGCAACGCACCGACCTGGCCTACCGCTTCAGCGAGCTCAAGCTGGACTCCGCCGATGGCCAGCGTCACTACCAGTTGTGGATCGCCCGCCCGAACCACCCCGCCCCCGCCGCCGGTTACCCGGTGGTGTGGATGCTCGACGGCAACGCCGCCATCGGCGCGCTGGACGAGACGCTGCTGGCCGACCTGGACAACGGCAAGGCACCGCTGCTGGTCGCCGTGGGCTACCAGACGCCACTGCGCATCGAGCGCGTCGGCCGCACCCTGGACTACACCCCGCCGCGCCCCGGTCTGACCGAACAGAAAGACCCGCTCACCGGCGACCCCAGCGGCGGCGCCGACGCCTTCCTCGACCTGATGCGCGAGCGGATGCTGCCGGCAGTATCCGCCCGGGCCCCCATCGACCGCTCGCAACAGACGCTCTGGGGCCACTCCTACGGCGGCCTGCTGACGCTGCATGCGCTGCTGAGCCGTCCGTGGCAGTTCAACGTCTACGCCCCGGCCAGCCCGTCCCTGTGGTGGGGCGACGGCACCATTCTCAAGGAACGGGACGGCTTCGCCCAGCGCCTGGGCGAGCACTCCGCGCAACTGCTGCTGATGCGCGGCGGCGAGGAACCCTTCAAGCCGCGCGAAGCCATCACCCCCAGCGCCCCCCGGGCCGCCCGACAACTGGTGGAAGAGCTGGGCAAGGTGCCGGGCATGCAGGCGCAATTCCACGCCTTCGACGGCATGAGCCACGGGCAGACGCTGACGGCTTCGCTGCGCTATCTACTGCAGAAGCGGTTCGTGGAGTGACGACTGTGCCCCTGCTTCGTAGCCCCCTGTAGGCGCGAGCTTGCTCGCGAACCGCCCAACCCAGCACAGCCCACCTGACGCCCGCCTCGCCGGTGGATCGCGGACAAAGTCCGCCACTACGAGATATATCTGCGCTCGGGGCGGCCCCAGCCCTCGGCTTTGGCATCCCGCGTCGCTCTACCTCCTGCATCCATGCGTCTCCCAGGGGGAAAGGGAACCGTTCGGTGCGGGAGGAAATCCCGGTCTCAGCCGGCACGGTCTGCCCCCTATCCCTCAGGGAGAGGGTTGGGGTGAGGGGGAAGCGCAGGCACAGGCCGTCCAGAAGTAGACAGTTGCGCCTACGAAAACCCCACCCACCACACCACATCCTCGACGTCATTTACAAACAGTCGCTCAACCGGGTCGCACCCGTACGGCCCAGCAACCTCGACCTTCCCGTCCTAGCGCAACCGATGCTGGTGCAGCAACCGGTAGAACGTCGGCCGGTTTCGACGCTGTACAGGTGGGCGAAGTGGTTGGCCAGCAGTGCCGGGGCGCCGGGGCGCTCGCACAGCGGCGAGGACGGGACCTGCAGCAGGTTGAGGCGGGAGCAGAGATCCTCGCGGATCGCCGCCTCCAGAATGATGTACTCCGACGAGGCCGGGACACAGGGCCCGGAACTCCGACAAGGCGTTGGCAGGCTAATGCATTGGTCGTGGCTTCCACCGGATTTAACGAAAATTCCTCGACTGACCGCCTGGTATCACCCACGCGGCGGAAGCTGTGGCCGGAACAATCGCCAGGCCCGAACCTGCACCGCAGACTGTTCGGGCGCCGCCCGGATGCCCAGCCAGCCCACGTGCTGCAGCGCGTCACGCATCCGGCATCCTGTGGCCGCCAATCCTGGCGCACTATCGCTCGCGTGAAGCAGACAATCACGACAGGCATGCATTCGCCAACCCGCGAGAATTGGCTAATTCATTGATCTCCAAATGGCGCACATACGTACCAGAAAATCGACAAACAGCGGCCTCCTGTTGCGTCGGTGAAACACCCCCGATACGCCGCAGGGCCCGATGCGCCTGGAAACGGAACCCCATCGCAAAATTGTGTTTCAGCAGCGATACAGATGATGGCTTACCCATGATTCAGGCCCCGCCGCAGGGCCCGCGACGGCATTCCCGCAGTCTGCGCTGTAACGCCCAGGCGACACTGCACGGCGACGGTTCCCCCGGCATTTTCGTAAATCGTTGATTTGCCTTGGCAAGCCGATTCCGGCACGGCAATTGCCCCAAGCTGGTACCGCTGGTTAGGGCTCAGCGCACCAAGAAGGAACCGCCATCATGTCGGGGAGCATCACAAGGAGAGTTGCATCCTGCTCGTTGCTGGCCGCAGGCTTCGTTGCTGCGGTCGCGATGCAGCCATTCGCCGCGGCGCAGGCCGACGACGGCGTCATCGTACTGCAACGCACGGTACAACCCCGGGTCGCCACGCGACCGACCATGACGCCTGATCCGAATCCGATCACCGTCAACACCAACATCTCGCCCCAGGTCAACGCCACCATCGGCGGCACGCTCGGCTCGTCCGAAGTGGGCGACGCGGAATTCGCCTCGGTCACCAGCGGTTCGGGCATCAACGCGATGATCCTGCCGGGCGGCAACCTGCCGGCCATGACCACCACCCAGGCCAACATCAACAACACCGTCGGCAACGTCAACGCCGGCCATTCGCCGGGCGGCGGCGGTGCGGGTGCCGGGTTGTCCAACCAGATCAACGGCGCCATCGGGCGCGGTCTGGCTCCGCTGCAGATGCTCGGTGGAGGACGCTGACATGCGCACCACCATAGTCTTCTGCGCCGGCGTCCTGCTGCTACCGCTGCTGGCCCACGCCGCCAGCCAGACCGAGCAGGACAACGCCATGATCGACGGCACCGGTCGCGCCTACGTGGGCAACGTCTCGGTCAACCAGGCTGCGGGCAACCAGCAACAACAGAGCAACGCTCGCGCACTCGCCAACGGCACCAACTCTCACGCCTCCACCTATCAGAACCAGCAGCTGCGACTGATCAACCCCGATGCCTCGCTGGATGCCAGCACCAGCATCAAGGGCAATTCGTTCCAGGGCAGCGGCGTGGTCGGCGTCAACCAGGGCGCAGGCCTTGGCAACCAACAGATCAATGCCTTGCGGATCAGCGCGTCGAACACCACGAGCCATCCAGAAAGCCTCGATGACAGCACCCTCGCCCAAAACGTAGCGGTGACCAGAAACTCAGGTTCCCCTGTAGCCATGCCCGGCCAGCGGATAGTCAACACCGACGATCAGGCCTTCGCCGGCAGCGTGGGTGTGGTGCAGGTGAACCAGAGCGCTGGGGTTGGCAACCAGTCGTACAACAACCTCAGCATCAGAGTCGCGGGAGGACTCTGAACAACCAACCTAGCCCAACACTAGATGCACAATAAGCAAGGAGTAAGGCCATGAAAGCGAAACTGCTACTCACTCCGTTAGCAATGGCAATGGCAGCAGTACTTTCCGTCGCGGCTTATGCCGATCAAGGCGGTGAAGGCAAAGGAAAGGATGATCACCACCATCAACACCACCAGCCCAGTATTCCTGATTGGGCCAAAGGTGGCGCCACCGCTACCGTGACCGATGCCCAGTACAACTACGGCAACCAGGTCACCAACAAAGGCACCCAGAACAATGCCAGCGCCAACGGTTCCATCGGCGGCGTATCCGGCAACGTGGGCGCCAACGTCGCAGCGGGCGACAATAACCAGCAGGCCAACGCCGTAGCACTGGCAACCGCCGACGAGAACTTCGTCTTCGGCTATGCCAACGCCTCGACGTCCGTAACTCAACAGGCCTATGCCAACAAGCTGGACAATTACTCGACCGCCAACAACGCGAGCCTCAACAACTCGCTGCAGGGCGTCTCGGGTAACTTCGGCGTCAACGTGACCGCGGGTAACTACAACCAACAGAAAAACGACATGGCGGCTGCCGTATCCAACGGCCAGTACACCAGTGCCAACGGCAGCGCAACGCAGCTGAGCACCGGCAACGTCACCAACAACAACTCCACCGTCAAGACCGAGTACGTACAGGTTGGCATGGGCTTCGTCGCAGGTGGCGGCTACAAGGGGATCTCCGACCAGCACGGCGATACCTACCTGGATACCTGGCAAGGCGAAACCCACCCGGGCGGCGCCAACACCGGCCACGTCGACGTGGACCGCTATGCTCAGGGAGCCCAGGACCGCATGCACAACGGCGGCGCCCTATCCTTCGACGAAGTGGGCACCATCGGCCTGGCTGGCTTCGCTACCGGCTATATTCCGGTGGTATCCGGCTTCAACAAGGCAGTCGTGAACAACGCCTCGTTGAACGGCTCGATCATTGGCGTCTCCGGCAACGTCGGCGTCAACGTGGCTGCCGGTGGCGGCAACCAGCAGACCAACTCGCTGTCCATCGGCGCCGGTTGCTCTGCTTGCGTCGGCAAGTCGACCTTCTGAGTGGCTGTATCGGGCCCTGGCCCAGGCCAGGGCCCCTTTCAATGACGGGACCTGCCGCCATGCGCTCTCTCTTTGCCCTGACATTGCTGTTGCTGACCGGAATCGCCGACGCGGCCTACCTGCCGTTCGCCGCGCTGCCCGGCGGCAACCTCGCGTACAAGGAAGTCCAGAGCATCCGTGAGCGCCGCTTCGCCGACCTGGTGGAACAGAAAACCGACTTCAGCTGCGGCGCCGCCGCCCTGGCAACCATCCTCGAGAAGGCCTACAACGCCCCGCTGGATGAGCAGACAGTGATCCAGGGCATGCTGACCTACGCCGACGCCGAACAGGTGCGCAAACAGGGCTTCTCGATGCTGGACATGAAGCGCTACGTCGAGAGCATGGGTATGCGCGCCCGCGGTTATCGCATCCAGGCCGAGCAGCTCGAGCAACTGAAGATTCCGGTGATCGTCCTGATGGAAATCCGTGGCTACAAGCACTTCGTGGTGCTGCAGCGCACGCAGGGCAACTGGGTCTACATCGGCGACCCCGCATTGGGCCACAAGCGGTACACCCGCGACGACTTCAACAAAGGCTGGAACGGCATCGTGTTCGCGGTCATCGGTCATGGCTATGACCGCAACAATCCGTTGCTGAGCCCGCCGGAACCCCTGACAGCTCGAGACAGGCTGGACCGTTTCCGCCCCGTCAGGGATGCCGATCTGATGGACTTTGGCTTCATTCACAGCGACTTCTTCTGAGAATGAGCGGAGCAGGAAGCTCCTGGAGAATGCCATGAAACGACAACTCCTGCTTGCCGCGAGCTGCCTCGCCGCAAGTTTCCAGGTACCCGCGGCCCCCCTGCTGCAGCCGACGGAACTGAGCGATCTCGAACTGTCCCAACTGCGCGGCCGTTTCGTCCTTCCCGACCGCATCATCAGCTTCGGGGTGACCATGTCCAGCATCTGGCAGAACGCCAACGGACAGACCCTCGGGGCACAGGTCAACATGCAGGTGCGGAACACGATGGACCTGCAGAAGAAAATGCCGGTGGCGACGCCGGTGTTCAACGTCACCATGCTCAACGGTCCGCAGAACAACCAGATACCGACGCCCAACGCCGGTACAGGGCAGGTCAACGGCGGCGCCGGGCTCGGCCAGGTCCAGGGCATTTCCCAGAGCGTGCGCGCCGCCGGCGACTACAACCAGGCCGGCAACAACATGACCATCGACGTCAAGCAGGGCAACTCCGCGTCTCCCCTGCCCAGCGGCACAACCAACCTGAACCAGAGCCTCACCACCGACGCCGGTACCGTCGCGGTGGCCGCCGCCAACAACGGCCTGCAACTGTCGGTTCAGGCCAACGGCCAGGGCACCGCCCTGCAGACCATCGGTGCCAACGGCGTAGCCCAGGCGATCGCGTTGAGCGGCAATACCAACCTGGTGCAGAACCTGGCCAACCTGAACGTGGTGATGAGGAACAATCCCACCGCGATGAACAACATCAACTGTGCCCTCGACCAACTGCGCGCCATACGCCCTACAGGTTATTGAAAGTTGAACTAGGCTGAGACCACACGCGTATTTCTCAACCAAGACCAACCACTAAATAGGGACACCGGAAATGCATAAGACCACCTGTTTGCAGGCAGTCGTGTGCGCAACATCCGTTGTGGCTTCGCTGAACGCCCATGCAGCCAGCGAAGCCGAGGTGGAGGCACTGAAAAAGGAGCTTCAGGAACTACGTCAACGCTATGTGGAGCAACAGAACGCGCTGTCGGTACTCGAACAGCGCGTGCGCCAGGTGGAGAGCCAGCCCGCCCAGGCGCAACAGGGGATCGTCAAACCCATCCAGGCGCCCTACCAGGCCAAGGCCGCTGCGCAGCAACAGCAGCAGATGGCCGCCGCCCAGGGCACTACGCGCAACAGTTCCGGCAGCACCTACGGCGAATCGCTGAAGGAGAACTCACAGCCGGCGCAGAGCGTGGAGAACATCTACCAGGACGCCAGCGGCTTCTTCGGCGCCGGCACCTTCAGCGTCGAAACCGGCCTCACCTACAGCCGCTACGATACCCGGCAACTGTTCCTCAATGGCTTCCTGGCGCTGGACTCGATCTTCCTCGGCAACATCGGCGTGGACGAGATCGAGGCGGATATCTGGACGCTGGACCTCACCGCCCGCTACAACTGGAGAAACCGCTGGCAATTCGACGTCAACGTGCCGGTGCTCTATCGCGAATCCACCTACGAGTCGGCGGGGGCTGGCGGCAGCACCAACCAGATATCCTCGGAAACGGTCACGGGCGACCCGCGCATCGGCGACGTCAACGTCGGCATCTCCTACAAGTTCATGGATGAAAGCGACACCCGCCCGGACATGGTCGCCAGCCTGCGGGTCAAGGCGCCCACCGGCAAGGACCCGTACGGCATCAAGATCCACCAGGTGCCGGGCAACAACAACCTCAACGTCCCCGACGACCTGCCCACCGGCAACGGTGTCTGGTCGGTCACTCCGGGCATCTCCATCGTCAAGACGGTCGACCCCGCCGTACTGTTCGGCAGTCTGTCCTATACCTACAACTTCGAAGAGTCGTTCGACGACATCGACCCCTCCGAAGGCGTGAAGACCGGCGGCAAGGTGGACCTCGGCAACTGGTTCCAGATCGGCGCAGGCGTGGCCTTCGCGCTCAACGAGAAGATGAGTATGTCGTTCTCCTTCTCCGACCTGGTCAGCCAGAAGAGCAAGATCAAGCCCGACGGCGACAGTTGGCAGACCATCCAGGGCAGCGACGCCCACGCCGCCTACTTCAACTGGGGCCTGACCTACGCCGTGAGTCCGAAACTGACCATCGTGCCGAACCTCTCCATGGGCATCACCCCCGATGCTCCCGACTACACCTTCAGCGTGAAATTCCCCTACTACTTCTGATCTCGCCGGAAACGAAAAGGCCCCGCAAGAGGCCTTTTCGTTGTTCCTGGAGCAAGGCTCAACGCAACTGGTGCTTGTGCAGCAACCGGTAGAAGGTCGGCCGGGAAATCCCCAGCATCCGCGCCGCCACGCTGAGGTTGTCGCCATGCCGCGCCAGCGCATCGCACATGGCCTGGCGTTCGGCGCCGAGCTTGTACTCCTCCAGCGTCACCAACGGCTGGTACGTCGGCTTGCCCCTCTGTCGCTCCAGGCCCAGGTCGCGGGCCTCGATCTGCCGCCCCTCGGCCAGCACCAGGCCACGGCGCACCCGGTTGGCCAGCTCGCGCACGTTGCCCGGCCAGTTGTGTTCCGCCATCGCCGCCAGCGCATCGTCGGAAAAGCGCCGAGGACGGCGGCCGGTTTCGACGCTGTACAGGTGGGCGAAGTGGTTGGCCAGCAGTGCCAGGTCGCCGTTGCGCTCGCGCAGCGGCGAGGTCGAGACCTGCAGCACGTTGAGGCGGTAGTAGAGATCCTCGCGAAAGGTCCCCGCGCGGATCGCCGCTTCCAGGTCGATATGGGTCGCCGCCAGCACCCGCACATCGACATCGATCGGCTGGCTGCCGCCGACCCGCTCGAACTGTTTCTCCTGCAACACCCGCAGCAGGTTGGCCTGCAACTCCAGCGGCAGGTCGCCCACTTCATCGAGGAACAGGGTGCCGCCATTGGCTTGCTCGAAGCGGCCGGTCTTGCGCTGGTGCGCGCCGGTGAACGCGCCCTTCTCGTGGCCGAACAGCTCGGACTGGATCAGGTTCTCCGGGATCGAGCCGCAATTGATCGCCACGAACGGCCGCACCGCGCGCCGTGACAGACGGTGCAGGGTACACGCCACCAATTCCTTGCCGGTGCCGCTTTCGCCACGGATCAGCACCGGCGACTCGGTCGGCGCGAATTTCGCCAGCAGCTTGCGCAGCTCGCGCACCTCGCGGCTTTCGCCCAAAAGTTCATGCTGGCGCTCGTCGCTGTGCAGGCTGCCGCGCACGCGCAGGCGCGCCATGCCGAAAGCGCGACCCAGGGTGACCTGCACCCGCGCCACGTCGAACGGCAAGGTATGGAAATCGAAGAACCATTCGCTGACGAAGTCGCCGACCTCGTGGATCGGCAGGATGTCGGGGCTGAGCACCGCGATCCATTCGGTGCCGCTGCGACTGATGAGCTCCTTGACCGTTTCCGTACGAGCCAGGTGCTCGGGCTGCAGGCGCAGCAAGCCGACGTCGCAGCTGCGCTCGCTGGCCATATCCAGCTCGCAACTGTCCACGTCCCATCCTGCCGCCCGGAGCCCGGGCAATAGCCGCCGGCAGTCGTCGCAAGGATCGACCACCAGCAGGCGTCGAAGATTCGAGGCTGCCTCGAGCATGCTCCCTTCCTTGGCGCCATTTTTTTGAAAAACTTTTAAAAACAGTTGCTTGGCGCTCCAATTTGTAAAGCTAGCAATATCTTGACGCCAGCTATCGACCGTTTTCCTATAAGGTCAATGCCGAATCGTTCTCACCACCCACGCCCGCGCCGCTTGAGTTCCAGCCGCCGCACGAACTCCTCGAGCACCAGCTTGTAGAGGTCGTCGCCCAGGTACACGTCCTCCACGCCGCAGTCGATATTCGGGTTGTCGTTCACTTCGATCACCACCACGCGATCGCCGGACTGCTTGAGGTCCACCCCGTACAACCCGTCGCCGATCAGGTTGGCGGTCTTCACCGCCAGTTCCACCACCTTGCGCGGCGCCTCGTGGACCGCCATCGTGCGGAAATCGCCGCTCACTTCCTGGGCGTCCGGGCTGTGGTCATAGATCTGCCAGTGGCCCTTGGACATGAAGTACTGGCAGGCGAAGATCGGTTTCTGGTTCAGTACACCGATGCGCCAGTCGTATTCGGTATAGAAGAACTCCTGGGCCAGCAGCAAAACCGAGCGCTCGAACAGTTCGGCGCTGGCCTTGAGCAGCTCCTGCTGGTCGCTCACTTTGATCACCCCACGGGAGAAGCTGCCATCGGGAATCTTCAGCACCAGCGGGAAGCCCAGGCGTAAACCGACTTTCTCCAGTTCCTGCGGGTTGTCCTTGTAGAGGATCTCGGTGGCCGGCATGCCCAGCTTGTGGCTGCGCAGCAGGTCGGCCAGGTAGACCTTGTTGGTGCAGCGCAGGATCGACACCGGGTCGTCCATCACCACCATGCCCTCGCTCTCGGCCTTCTTGGCGAAGCGGTAGGTGTGGTCGCTGACGCTGGTGGTTTCGCGGATCAGCAGCGCGTCGTACTCGGCCAGGCGCGCGTAGTCCTTCTTTTCCATGAGCTCGACGTCGATGCCGAGGCTGCGGCCGACGCGGATGAAGTTCTTCAGCGCCTTGCGGTCCGACGGCGGGAAGGCTTCTTCCGGGTCGTGGAGGATCGCCAGGTCGTAGCGGTACTGCCTGCGCGAGCGCGGTTTGCGCCAGATCTGCCGGCTGAAGCTGTCCAGCGCGTTGGCGAACAGGTCTTCCTGATCCTCGCGCAGCTTGTGGATGTTGCCCGGCTTCACCCCTTCGATGTGCCAGCCGCGGGTCTTGCGGAACTCCACCAGCAGCAGCGGACAGGGCAAGGCCTCGAACAGTTGGCGCGCCAGGTCCTGCAGCGGCTCCAGGTCGGTACGGCCGAAGTACAGGGTCAGGGTGAAGCCATCGGTATTGCCGTAGGGGTGGTCGGCCAGTGCCTTGTCGAGGGTTTTCTCCAGGTCTTCCAGGGCCAGGCTGTAGAGGGATTTCTTCGCCAGTTCGCTGATGCTGCGCACCGACGGGATGACCTTGTGCCCGCGCGCCTCGGCCAGCAGCGAGCAGTAGTAGCCGTGGCCCAGGTACTTGTAGTTGCGGCACAGGTTGATCACCTGCACGCGCTTGCCGTTGTCGTCATCGATGGGCATCTCCAGGTACTCCTGGGCGCTGACCACATCTTCACTGGGGTAGTAGGACGCCCAGTCTTCCTTGCGTTCGACGATGATGAACAGCTTGCTCACGACACCTCCAGGACGCTCGGGATAGCGCTTGCCGCGCTTCGAGCCAGGGACAATACTCCGCTGAATGCTGCTTCGACCGCGTGGCTGGATGCCCGTTCGCGCCCGTCACGCAACCAACGTGCCCCTTTCAGGTTAACGAATCCTTACCGGTATGAACCTGCACCTTCGCGCCGCCACCAGCGACGACCTGAACGCCCTGGTCGAGCTGGAGAACCGCTGCTTCGACTACGACCGGCTGTCGCGGCGCAACTTCCAGTGGATGATCACCCGCGCCCATGCCTCACTGATCGTCGCCGAGGCCGACCGCATCCTGCTGGGCTACGTCCTGGTGCTGTTCCACCAGGGCACCTCCCTGGCACGCCTGTACTCCATCGCCCTGGAAGAGCGCGCCCGTGGCATCGGCCTGGGACAGAAACTGCTGGACCGCGCCGAGGCGGAGGCGATCGACAACGACTGTGCCTACATGCGCCTGGAGGTTCGCCCGGACAATCGCGGCGCCATCATCCTCTACCAGCGCAACGGCTACCGTCCCTTCGCCACGCTGCGCGACTACTACGAAGACCATAGCGAAGCGCTGCGCTTCGAGAAGCGCATCCGCCAGATCGGCGACCGCGCGCCACGGCACGTCCCCTTCTACCGCCAGACCACCGAATTTACCTGCGGCCCGTCCTGCCTGCTGATGGCAATGGGGGCGCTGGAGCCCGAACGAGCCCTGGAGCGCCGTGAAGAGCTGCGCCTGTGGCGCGAAGCCACCACCATCTACATGACCGCCGGCCACGGCGGCTGCAGCCCGCAGGGGCTGGCCCTGGCCGGCTGGCGCCGGGGCTTTCGCGTACAGCTGCAACTGTCGGAGGACGGCCCGCTGTTCCTCGACGGCGTACGCAGCGAAGAAAAGCGCGAGGTGATGCGTCTGGTGCACGACGACTTCGCCCGCGAACTGGCGCATAGCGACGTGGAGCAGTTGCTGGTCAACCAACTGGACATCGACAGCGCGCTGGAAGCCGGCGGGCAACCCCTGGTGCTGATCAGCAGCTACCGCCTGACCCGCTCCAAGGCGCCGCACTGGGTGGTGGTCACCGACTGCGACGAAGACTTCGTCTACCTGCACGATCCCGACGTCGACCACAGCCAGCACCGCGAGCCGCTGGACTGCCAGCACATCCCGGTGAACCACGGGGAATTCGAGCAGATGAGCCGCTTTGGCCGCAGCAAGCTGCGGGCGGCGGTGGTGCTCTACAGGCGCTGAGACGCTCGCGCTCTGCGGGAGCGGACTCCGCCCGCGATCAGCCCCGCAGCAAGGTTCGTTCGCGAGCAAGCTCGCTCCTACGAAGAGCGCGCCGCAGTCTCCCTTGTAGGAGCGAGCTTGCTCGCGAACCGCACTGCACTGCACTGCACTGCACTGCACAGAGTTTGATCACGGACAGAGCCCACTCCTACGACAGAAAAAAGGCGCCCGCAGGCGCCCTCTTCCATCAGCCCCGGCTCAGGGAACCAACGCCATCCCCACGCCAAAGCGGTTCCACGCATTGATGGTGGCAATCGCCAGGGTCAGACTGACGATCTCGACATCGCTGAAATGCTCGCGCAGAGCGTCGAACTGGTCCTGCGGGGCATGCTTCTCGGCCAGCAGGGTCAGGCTTTCCACCCAGGCCAGCGCGGCACGCTCGCGGTCGGTGAAGAAACGGGTTTCGCGCCAGGCGCCCAGGGTCTGCAGGCGGGCTTCGGTTTCGCCGGCCTTGCGCGCATCGTTGGCGTGCATGTTCATGCAATAGGCGCAGCCGTTGATCTGCGAAGCGCGCAGGCGTACCAGTTCCAGCAGCGAGTGTTCCAGGCCCGATTTCTCCAGCGCCTGCTCCAGGCCAAGCATGGCTTTGTAAGCGTCGGGGGACTGCTTGGCCCATTCGATACGTGCATTCATGGTCTTCTCCAGTGGGGCCGCGGGATTGCGGAAATGGCGATACGTTAGCGCCATCACCCGCAGGTTCGAATAGCCAATTTCCGGCAATAGCGGCAGACCAATGGAGCCAATCCTGCGAAATGCAGTCCTCAGCGATCGATACGCGTCGACAGGATGATCGACGACATCGTCCGCTCCACCCCATCCAGTGCGCCGATGCGGTCCAGCACCGCGTCCAGGTCTCGGATCGACAGCGCCTCGACGATCACGATCATGTCGAAGTTGCCGCTCACCGAATGCAGCGTCTTCACCTCGGCGATCTTCTCCAGCGCCTGCACCACCTGGTGCGACAGCTTGGGCAGTGCCGTCACCAGCACGTGGGCGCGCACCAGCGACTGCGCGTAGCTGTCCGACACCTTGATCGAGTAGCCGGTGATGACGCCCTGCTGTTCCAGCCTTTCGATACGGCTCTGCACCGTGGAACGCGACACCCCGAGCTTGCGCGCCAGCTCGGAGATCGACTCGCGGGCGTTGGCGCGCAGCAGGTTCAGCAAGGCCGCGTCGGCGTTTTTCGTCATATTGCTCATCGTATTGGTCAATCTGCCTGAAAGCTCTCGCCAATCTTGCAGATTGTCAGGTTCATTTCAACGACGGCCTTTGCAATAGTGGACGCCACGGCGAGCCCTCACAGCTCGCCATTTCTTTGCCCGCGCGCCATCCATCGACTGGCCCCGGCGGGTCGCAGAAAGCCTTGCCAAGCTGGTGCTACAAGCCGGCACGTCGAACAAGAAGGAAATACCCCAATGCACAAGAACCGCCACCCCCACACCCCCGGCAAGAAACCGGTGACCATCTTCGGCCCCGACTTCCCCTTCGCCTTCGACGACTGGATCGAGCACCCCGCCGGCCTGGGCAGCATCCCCGCCGAGAAGCACGGCCAGGAAGTGGCCATCGTCGGCGCCGGCATCTCTGGCCTGGTGGCGGCCTACGAGCTGATGAAGATGGGCTTGAAGCCGGTGGTCTACGAGGCCTCGAAAATGGGCGGCCGACTGCGTTCGGAGACCTTCGAAGGCGCCGACGGCATCATCGCCGAGTTGGGCGGCATGCGCTTCCCGGTCTCCAGCACCGCCTTCTACCACTACGTCGACAAGCTCGGCCTGGAAACCCGGCCCTTCCCCAACCCGCTGACCCCGGCCTCGGGCAGCACCGTGGTCGACCTGGAAGGCACCAGCCATTACGCCGAGAAGATGGCCGACCTGCCGGAAATCTTCCGCGAAGTCGCCCAGGCCTGGGCCGAAGCGCTGGAAGACGGCGCACGCTTCTCCGAGATTCAGGACGCCATCCGCGAGCGCGACACGGTCAAGCTCAAGGCCCTGTGGGACGAGCTGGTGCCCAAGTGGGACGACCGCACCTTCTATGACTTCGTCGCCACCTCCAAGGCCTTCTCCCGCCTGTCCTACCGTCACCGCGAAATCTTCGGCCAGGTCGGCTTCGGCACCGGCGGCTGGGACTCCGACTTCCCCAACTCCATGCTGGAAATCTTCCGCGTGGTGATGACCAACTGCGACGACCATCAGCACCTCGTCGTCGGCGGCGTCGAGCAAGTACCGCGCGGCATCTGGAGCCACGTGCCGGAAAACTGCGCGCACTGGCCGGCCGGCACATCCCTGGCCACCCTGCACAACGGCGCGCCGCGCCCGGGCGTGAAGAAGATCGCCCGCGCCACCGACGGCACCTTCGCCGTCACCGATTACTGGGGCGATACCCGCCACTACGCCGCCGTCCTGGCGACCTGCCAGACCTGGCTGCTGACCACCCAGATCGAGTGCGAGGAAGCGCTGTTCTCGCAGAAGATGTGGATGGCCCTGGACCGCACCCGCTACATGCAGTCCTCGAAGACCTTCGTGATGGTCGACCGGCCGTTCTGGAAGGACAAGGACCCGCAGACCGGCCGCGACGTGATGAGCATGACCCTCACCGACCGCCTCACCCGCGGCACCTACCTGTTCGACAACGGCGACGACAAGCCGGGCGTGATCTGCCTGTCCTATTCCTGGATGAGCGACGCCATGAAGATGCTGCCGCACCCGGTGGAGAAACGCGTACAGCTGGCCCTGGACGCGCTGAAGAAGGTCTACCCGAAGGTGGATATCGCCGGGCACATCATCGGCAACCCGATCACCGTGTCCTGGGAGGCCGACCCGCACTTCCTCGGCGCCTTCAAGGGTGCGCTGCCGGGCCACTACCGCTACAACCAGCGCATGTACGCGCACTTCATGCAGGACGGCATGCCCGCCGAGCAGCGCGGCATCTTCATCGCCGGCGACGACGTGTCCTGGACCCCGGCCTGGGTGGAGGGCGCGGTGCAGACCTCGCTGAACGCCGTGTGGGGCATCATGAAGCACTTCGGCGGCGCCACCCATCCGGAGAACCCCGGCCCGGGCGACTGCTTCGCCGAACTGGGCCCGATGGTCCTGCCGGACTGATACGCTCCACTCGTTGAACAGCGGCTCGCGCGGGGCCGGGATCGGGTGCACACTGCCTGATCCCGACCTTGCGCGTTTCGAAGGAGAACCCCATGTACCTCGCCCTCTACCAGTGCCCACCCGGCCCCGACGACGTCGCCGGCAACCTGCGTCGCCTGGAGCAGGCCGCGCAGCAGGCGGTGCAGAACGGTGCGGATCTGCTGGTGCTGCCGGAGATGTACCTGTCCGGCTACAACATCGGCGCGAAGCGTGTCGCGGAACTTGCGGAAAGCTGCGACGGCCCGTCCGCCCTGCGCATCGCCGAGATCGCCCGCGAGCACAAGCTCGGCATCCTCTACGGCTATCCCGAACGTGACGGCGACGCCATCTTCAACAGCGTGCAGCTGATCGACCGGCAAGGCGAACGCCGCGCCAACTACCGCAAGACCCACCTCTACGGCGACCTCGACCGCACCCAGTTCAGCGCCTCCGACACGCCGCCGGCGATATTCGAGCTGGACGGCTGGAAGATCGGCCTGCTGATCTGCTTCGACGTGGAATTCCCCGAGGCCGTGCGCACCCTGGCCCTGGCCGGCGCCGACCTGGTGCTGGTGCCCACCGCCAACATGCGTCCCTACGAGTTCGTCGCCCAGGTGCTGGTACCCACCCGCGCCTACGAGAACCAGGTATTCCTCGCCTACGCCAACTACGCGGGACACGAAGGCGAGCTGGAATACTGCGGCCTGAGCTGCATCGTCGCGCCGGACGGCCAGGTGATGGCCCAGGCCAGGCACGACGATGAACTGCTGATGGCCGAACTGGACCCGCAACGCATCGCCCTGGCGCGCGAGGGGTACAGCTACGTGCACCTGCGGCGGCCGGTGCTGTATCGCAGTTGAAGAAAAGCCCGGCGCAATGCCGGGCTTTTTTGTGCGTAATCCGCGCGGACTATGCGTGCTCGCGTAGGAGAGACGGGGAATGCCGTGCCGTGCGGTTCGCGAGCAAGCTCGCTCCTACGAAGAGCCTATATCTACGGCTTTGGCTTTTGCTCTGAAGACTTCCAGAGAAATCTCCGCGCGCACCGGAGCGCCCCTTCAGGAGGCCGAGTGGAATCGGAGTTTCAGGGGTTGAGCGGCATGGATGCCGCGAGAGCGTCGTCGGGCCAGGGATGGCCCGTCGACGCGTGCCCCTGAAAGTCCGATGGAGCGAGGGAACCCCGGCGAAGCCGGGGCCGGATGATGGGGCAGAGACTTTTGCCTACTTTGCGTGGGGCGGCCATCCGTCGTTTGGCAAAGTAGGTCGCCCGAGGGGGCGAAACAAAATCTCTCAGCACACGCCGAAGCGGCGCAGAAACACCCAACCCAAAAGCCCAAAAGCCCAAAAGCCCAAAAGCCCAAAAGCCCAAAGCATCGCGGACAAAGTCCGCTCCTACGACAGCCGCCCCCTACAATGATCAACGGCGCCCGCAGGCGCCGTTGTCAGTTCAGGGAAACATCACCCATTAGCCTTCTTGATGATCGCCTCGGCGATATTCGCCGGCGCCTCGGCATACTTGGTGAACTCCATCGAGTAACTCGCCCGCCCCTGGGACATGGAGCGCACGTCCGTGGCATAGCCGAACATCTCGCCCAGCGGCACCTCGGCCCGGATCACCTTGCCCGCCGGCGTGTCCTCCATGCCCTGGATCAGGCCACGCCGGCGGTTGAGGTCGCCCATCACGTCGCCCATGTAGTCCTCCGGCGTCACCACCTCGACCTTCATCACCGGCTCCAGAAGCACCGCGCCGCCCTTCTGCGAGAGCTGCTTGGTGGCCATCGACGCGGCGATCTTGAACGCCATCTCGCTGGAGTCGACGTCGTGGTAGGAGCCGTCGAACACCGAGGCCTTCAGGCCGATCAGCGGGTAGCCGGCGAGCACGCCGTTCTGCATCTGCTCCTCGATGCCCTTCTGGATCGCCGGGATGAACTCGCGGGGAATCACGCCGCCCACCACTTCGTTGACGAACTCCAGACCGTCCTTGCCTTCCTCGCCCGGCTCGAAGCGAATCCAGCAATGGCCGAACTGGCCGCGACCGCCGGACTGGCGGACGAACTTGCCCTCGATCTCGCACTTCTTGCGGATTGCCTCGCGGTAGGCCACCTGCGGCTTGCCGATGTTGGCCTCGACGTTGAACTCCCGGCGCATGCGGTCGACGATGATGTCCAGGTGCAGCTCGCCCATCCCGGAAATGATCGTCTGCCCGGTTTCCTCGTCGGTCTTGACGCGGAACGAGGGGTCCTCCTGGGCCAGCTTGGACAGGGCGATGCCCATTTTCTCCTGGTCGGCCTTGGTCTTGGGTTCCACGGCCACGGAGATCACCGGATCGGGGAAGTCCATGCGCTCGAGGATGATCGGCTTGTCGATGGCGCACAGGGTGTCGCCGGTGGTGACGTCCTTCATGCCGATCAGCGCGGCGATGTCGCCGGCGCGCACTTCCTTGATCTCCTCGCGCTGGTTGGCGTGCATCTGCACCATCCGCCCGACGCGTTCCTTCCTGGTCTTCACCGAGTTGAGCACGGCGTCGCCGCTGCTCAGTACGCCGGAATAGACGCGGGCGAAGGTCAGGGTGCCGACGAAGGGGTCGGTGGCGATCTTGAACGCCAGCGCGGAGAACGGCTCGCTGTCGTCGGCATGGCGCTCCAGGTGCTTCTCTTCGTCGTCCGGGTCGGTGCCGTTGATCGCGGGGATTTCCGTGGGCGCCGGCAGGTAATCGATCACCGCGTCGAGCACCAGCGGCACGCCCTTGTTCTTGAACGAGGAACCCAGCACCGCCGGGACGATCTCGTTGGCCAGTGTCCGCTGGCGCAGGCCGGCCTTGATCTCCTCGATGGAGAGCTCCTCGCCTTCGAGGTATTTGTTCATCAGATCTTCATTGGCTTCGGCGGCGGCCTCGATCATGTGCGCGCGCCACTCGTCCGCCAGCGCCTGCAGCTCGGCGGGAATCGGCTCCTCGGTGTAGCTGGTGCCCTGGTCCGCCTCATTCCAGACGATGGCCTTCATCTTCACCAGGTCGATCTGCCCGGCGAAGTTTTCCTCCGCGCCGATGGCCAGCTGGATCGGCACCGGATTGTGCCCCAGGCGCTGCTTGATCTGCTTGACCACGCGGAGGAAGTCGGCGCCCTGGCGGTCCATCTTGTTGACGTAGGCCAGGCGCGGCACGTGGTACTTGTTGGCCTGGCGCCAGACCGTCTCGGACTGCGGCTCGACGCCGTCGGCGCCGCTGAATACCACCACCGCGCCATCGAGCACGCGCAGCGAGCGCTCCACCTCGATGGTGAAGTCCACGTGGCCGGGGGTGTCGATGATGTTGAAGCGGTACTTGTGGTCGTACTGCTTGGTGGAGCCCTGCCAGAACGCCGTGGTGGCCGCCGAGGTGATGGTGATGCCGCGCTCCTGCTCCTGCACCATCCAGTCCATGGTCGCCGCGCCATCGTGTACCTCGCCCATCTTGTGGTTCACCCCGGTGTAGAAAAGGATGCGCTCGGTGGTGGTGGTCTTGCCGGCGTCGACGTGGGCAACGATGCCGATGTTGCGGTAAAGCTCGATGGGCGTGGTGCGAGCCATGACGTGCTCCGTATCTGCTGGTTGACTGCCGGGCCTGCTGCTGCGAGTCCGTGTGCCTGCGCGGGGACGGCGGGAAGCGCTGTGCCTCGAAAACGTTGCGCACAACAGGCTCAAGGTAGCGCGTCTTCGTGGCAATTCCAGTAGCGCGACGCTGCGCTCCTGACCGTCCGACAGGCTGCGTCGGCGCCACACACTACGACCGATGGCGTCTGCGGCTGCCGGCATGTCACCACATCGAAATCCATAATATAAAAATCTTATTATTCATATAGATATATGACCTATATGATAAATTACATTATGTAATGGCTATCTTCTTCGGCCGTCCCTGCGGCGCTGGAAGGCCCGAATTTGGAGGGCTCCTCCTACAGCCGAGGGCTGCCCGACGACCACTCGCGTTAAAGTCATTTCTCAAGAGAATAAAAGTATTTATATTCATATAGTTACAAGACAATTAGAGAAATAACATAAGAAAATGCCACTCCCCGGTGACGCCGCCACTGGATTGAAACACGCTTCCGGGTCCATCCTTGAGCCATGCCCATTTGCCGGAGATCGCCAGCATGAGCGATAGCATCACCATCGATTTCGTCTCCGACGTGGTCTGCCCCTGGTGCGCCATCGGCCTGAACGGTCTGCTGGAAGCCATGCGCCGCGTAGACGACGAACTGACCGTGGAGCTGCGCATCAAACCCTTCGAGCTCAATGCGGACATGCCCGCCGAGGGCGAGGACCTGGTGGAGCATCTGCAGCGCAAGTACGGCAGCAGCGCCGAGGAGATCGCCCGCAACCAGGAGCACCTGCGCACCCTGGGCGAGGAGGTCGGCGTACACTTCGATCTGAAGAAGCGCGACCGCATCTACAACACCTTCGACGCCCACCGCCTGCTGCACTGGGCGGCGGAGTCGCACCGCGACATCGCCCTCAAGCAGTCCCTGTTGCACGCCTACTTCGGCGAAGGGCGCGACCCGAGCGATGCGGAAGTGTTGCTCGACGTGGCCGTCAGCGTCGGCCTGGACGCGGTGCGGGCGCGGGAAATCCTCGATGGCGACGCCTACGCCGACGCAGTGGTGGCCGACGAGAATTTCTACACCAACCGCGGTATCCACGCCGTTCCGGCGGTGATCCTCAATGGCCGCCAGCTGATTTCCGGCGCGCAGAGCGTGGATTACTACGAGCAGGCCTTGCGCCAGGTGGCGCGCAACGCGCCGCTGCCGGAGTGATAGAGGTTTACGCCCAGTCCTGTCCTTGCTCGCGAACCGCCCAGGCCGTCCCCGGAACAAAAACGGCGCCCGAAGGCGCCGTTTTTCATGAAGCAGCAGCCGCTCAGAGCGCCGACCAGCCGTCCATCTGGCCGCCCAGGTCGGCGGAGTGCTCGGACAGCAGCGCGGCATAGCCGCTGATGTGCTCGTGACTGAGCTCCATCACCGGATAGGCCAGGACCTGCCACGGCAGTTGGTCGTTGCCGTCGTACTCCGAGTAGGCCACCTTCTGCCCGTTCTGCAGCAGCATGATGGCGAAGTCCAGGGCGGACTGTTCGTCCGGGAAGATCACCGCGAACTCTACCTCGTGCTCAATGGAGAGGTCTTCACCGTCCTCCTGCAGGGCCCACAGGGCGTCGCCGATTTCGTCGTCCGGGAAAAGCTGCTTGTCGCGGCTCATGTCACTGCTCCAGTTGTAAGTCAGCGTGGCCGTCTGGACACGCCCGTGCAGGATACCCGTCCTGCGTGGCCGGTGCCGGAAAATCTCGCCGGCACCATCGTCGGCCGTGATGTCCGCCATCACGGCGATTCACTTCCACCCTAGCCCACCCGGCGCGAACATGCCGTCATCGGGCCTGCGCCCCTCCCACATCGAGTTGCCGACCATGAGCCGCGTCGACGAGGCCTACCGCATCACCTACATCACCCTCGACGAGCTGCAATTGCAGTTCGAGACCGAAATCGCCGTTACCGACGAAGAGGGCAGCCTGGTCCTGCACCGCGCGGCGACTCTCCCAGCCGAACGCCGTGCGCTGCGCGAGCTGATCCGCCAGGAGCCGCCGGCTTCCGCCGCCTGAGCCCCCCTCGCCAACGGGAGGGGCAGTCCCGCCTCACGCCTGCAACTGATTGCCGATCGGCAAGGTGCGGATGCGTTTGCCGCTGGCGGCGAACAGGGCGTTGGCCAGTGCCGGCGCCAACGGCGGCACGCCGGGTTCGCCGACCCCGCTCGGCGGTACCGCGGAGGGCACGATATGCACGTCCACCACGGGCATTTCGTTGATGCGCAGCACCTGGTAATCGTGGAAGTTGGACTGGTCCACCTTCCCGTCCGTCAGGGTGATGGTGCTGTGCAGGGCCGCCGACAGGGCGAAGCCGATGCCGCCCTCCATCTGCGCCTTGATCACGTCCGGGTTGATTGCCAGTCCGCAATCCACGGCGCAGACCACCCGATCCACCTTGAAGCTGTGGTCCGCCTTGACCGTCACCTCCACCACCTGGGCCACGACGCTGCCGAACGACTCGTGCACCGCGATCCCCCGGCCGCGCTGCTCGCCCGGGGCGCCCTTCGCCAGCGGCGCCTGCCAGTTGGCCCGCTGCGCCGCCAGTTCCAGCACGCCGAGATGCCGGGGATGGTCCTTGAGCAGGGCGCGGCGGAACGCGTACGGATCCTTGCCGGCGGCAATGGCCGCCTCATCGACCAGCGTCTCGGTGGAAAACGCCGTATGGGTGTGGCCCACCGAGCGCCACCACTGGGTCGGCACGGTGACGTTCTCGGCCAGGGCCTGCTCGATGCGCAGGTTGGGCACCGCATAGGGCAGATCGTCCGCACCCTCCACGGCAATCTTGTCGATGCCGTCCTTGACCATGATCTTCTCGAAGGGCGTGCCGAGGATGAAGGACTGGCCGACCAGCCGCTGCTCCCAGGCCACCAGGTTGCCCGAGGCGTCCAGCGCCAGCCGCGCGCGGTGCAGGAACGCCGGGCGGTAGTAGCCCGCGCGGGTGTCGTCCTCGCGGGTCCAGACCATTTTCACCGGCGTCTTGACGCCCTGCTCGCGGGCGGCCTTGGCGATTGCCGTGGCCTCCAGCACATAGTCCGAGTGCGGGTTGGCGCGGCGGCCGAAGCTGCCGCCGGCGTAGAGCTGGGTGATCGACACCTGCTCCGGCGTGATGCCCAGCAGCTGCGCCACCGCCATCTGGTCGCCGGTCTGCCACTGCTCGCCGTTCCAGATCTGGCAGCCGCCATCGTCCTTGAGCTGGACCACGCAGTTCAACGGCTCCATCGCCGCATGGGCGAGGAACGGGAACTCATACTCCGCCTCGATGAGCTTGGCCGGCTGCTTCAGCGCCGTGTCGACATCGCCCACGTTGCGCGCCACCAGGCCAGGCTTGCCGGCCATCTCGCGGTACTGGGCGAAGATTTCCTTGCTGCCCATTTTGAAGGCCTTGCTCTCGTCCCATTCGACCTGCAAGGCGTCACGGCCCTGGCGCGCGGCCCAGGTGTTCTTCGCCAGCACGGCGACCCCGGCGAAGCGTCGCTCGCTGCCGGGGAACTGCACCACGGCGACCACCCCCGGCACCGCCTTGGCCCTGCTCGCGTCGACCTTGGCCGGCACCCCGCCGAACCGCGGCGGGTGGGCAACGACGGCCACCAGCATGTCCGGCAGGTGGATGTCCTGGGTGAAGATCGCCGAACCATCGGTCTTGCCGCTACTGTCGATGCGCGGCAGCTTCGCCTGGCCGATCAGTTTGAAGTCCTTCGGGTCCTTCAGTTTCACCTCGGCGGGCAGCGGTTGTTTCGCCGCGGCTTCCGCCAGTTCGCCGAAGCCGGCCTTGCGCCCGGAGGCGGCGTGGCTCACCACGCCGTCATGCACGTCGATCTGTGCGGCAGGCACCTTCCACTGCTCGGCGGCGGCGCCCACCAGCATGGCGCGGGCGCTGGCGCCGGCCTTGCGCATCTGTTCGAAGGAGTTGGAGGTGGCGGTGCTGCCACCGGTACCCTGCAGGTTGCCGAAGGCCAGGTTGACGTAGCGCCTGGCGTCCGCCGGGGCGCCCTCCACGCGCACGTGGGCCCAGTCGGCATCCAGTTCCTCGGCCACCAGCGTGGCGAGGCCGGTGTAGCTGCCCTGCCCCATTTCCACGTGCTTGGCGATCACCGTCAGCGTGCCGTCCGGGGCGATGCGCACGAAGGCGTTGGGTTCGAAATCGCCGGCCGCCTGCGCCTCCCCCATGCGCCCGAGCAACGGCGCGAAGTAGATGCCCAGGGCCAGGCCACCGGCGCCCCGGAGGAAATGCCGGCGGCTCAAATTGCAGATGCCGCGCGCCGGCGCCGCTTCCTGGTCGATGCGGGTATCGAGCATGTCAGTCCTCCTCACGCCAGGGTCTTGGCGGCGTCGTGGATGGCCGCGCGGATCCGCGCGTAGGTGGCGCAGCGGCAGATGTTGCCGCTCATGGCGGTATCGATGTCGGCATCGCTGGGCGCCTTGTTGCCGGCCAGCAGCGCAGCGGCGGACATGATCTGCCCGGACTGGCAGTAACCGCACTGCACCACGTCCAGCCGCCGCCAGGCTTCCTGGACGGCCTTGCCGGCGGGCTGCTCGCTCACCGCCTCGATGGTGGTGACCTTCTTGCCCGCCACCGCCGAAAGCGGCGTGACGCAGGAGCGCGTCGGCTGGCCGTCGAGGTGCACCGTGCAGGCGCCGCACAGCGCCATGCCGCAGCCGTACTTGGTGCCGGTCAGCCCGGCGACGTCGCGCAGGGCCCAGAGCAATGGCATCTCGCCGGGAGCATCGAATTCATGGTCCTTGCCGTTCAGGTTCACGGTAATCATCTGCGGGGCCACCTCTTGCGCGGGTGATGGAGTGGCCGGAACCCGCAGGTTCCGGCACGAATGGATTCAGCCTAGGCGCTATGCCGGGCACGCGCCGCGACGATACGCGAAGAAGGCGCCGAGCGGTTTGCCTGGTCCTGCGCAGACTTGCCTGAAACTGCCCGGCGATGCGCCGCGCGCGCATCAGCCCGCGTGGGAATCCGCGTGCCCGCCCACGGCCAGCGGCGCCCGCGGACTCGGATGCTCGCTGCGGTCCCAGCCGTAGCGCCGCGCGAACCAGCCCTTCACCGCCTGGGTCAGCACCATGTAGCCCAGCAGGATGCCGGCCAGCCACGGCCAGTACGCCAACGGCAGGGCCTGCATGCGGAACGAATGAGCCAGCGTCCCCATCGGCAGGAAGATCGCCACGGCGACGATCGCCAGGGTCATGCCCAGCAGCGGCCAGGCCGCGCGGCTCTGCAGGAAGGGGATGCGCCGGGTGCGGATCATGTGCACCACCAGCAGTTGCGAGATCAGCCCTTCGACGAACCAGCCGGACTGGAACAGCGCCTGGTGCTCCGGCGCATTGGCGCCCAGGACGAACCACAGGACCAGGAAGGTGGCGATGTCGAACAGCGAACTGACCGGCCCGAAGAACACCATGAAACGCCCCAGCCCGTCCGGGTTCCACTGCTGCGGCCGGCGCAGTTGCTCGTCGTCGACGTGGTCGAAGGGAATGGCGATCTGCGAAAGGTCGTACAGCAGGTTCTGCACCAGCAGTTGCAGCGGCAGCATCGGCAGGAAGGGAATGAAGGCGCTGGCCACCAGCACGCTGAACACGTTGCCGAAGTTGGAACTGGCCGTCATGCGGATGTACTTGAGCATGTTGGCGAAGGTCCGGCGCCCCTCGATCACCCCCTCCTCCAGCACCATCAGGCTCTTTTCCAGCAGGATCAGGTCGGCGGCTTCCTTGGCGATGTCCACGGCCGAATCCACCGAGATGCCGATGTCCGCGCTGCGCAGCGCCGGAGCGTCGTTGATGCCGTCGCCAAGGAAGCCCACCACGTGCCCGCGCTCGCGCAGCACGCGCACCAGGCGCTCCTTGTGGCCGGGGGTGAGCTTGGCGAACAGCGTGGTGTGCTCGGCCAGTTCGCCCAGCGCCGCGTCGTCGAGGCCGTCCAGCTGCGGGCCGAGGAGTACGCCCCGGACCGGCAGGCCGACGTCCCGGCAGACCTTCAAGGTGACCCGCTCGTTGTCGCCGGTGAGCACCTTCACCGCCACGCCGTTGTCCGCCAGCGCACGCAGCGCCGGGGCGGTGGTTTCCTTCGGCGGATCGAGGAAGGCGATGTAGCCGGCCAGGCACAGCCCCGCCTCGTCGGCCACGCCATAGCCCTCGCGCTCCGGCGGCAGCTCGCGGGTCGCCACCGCGACCACCCGCAGGCCCTCCTGGTTGAGCGCCTCGGCCACCGCGCGGATGCTCGCCAGGCGCTCGTCGTCCAGCGGCGCCACGGCGTCGCCGGCCTCCACCGAGACGCAGACATCCAGCACCTCTTCCAGCGCGCCCTTGCAGATCAGCAGGTGATAGTCGTCGGACTCGCTGACCACCACCGACATGCGCCGACGGGCGAAGTCGAAGGGAATCTCGTCGACCTTGCGGTAGCGGCTGTCCACCCGCAGCGCGTGGCGCAGCTCGACATGTTCGAGCACGGCCACGTCCAGCAGGTTCTTCAGCCCGGTCTGGTGGTGGCTGTTGAGGAAGGCCAGTTGCAGCACGCGGTCCTGGGCCTGGCCGAACGCGTCGGTGTGACGCTCCAGCACGATGCGGTCCTGGGTCAGGGTGCCGGTCTTGTCGGTGCAGAGGATGTCCATCGCGCCGAAGTTCTGGATGGCGTCCAGGCGCTTGACGATGACCTTGCGCCGGCTCAGCGCCACCGCGCCCTTGGCCAGGGTCGAGGTGACGATCATCGGGAGCATTTCCGGGGTCAGGCCGACCGCGATGGACAGCGCGAACAGCGCCGCCTCCAGCCAGTCGCCCTTGGTGAAGCCGTTGAGCAGCAGCACCAGCGGCGCCATCACCAGCATGAAGCGGATCAGCAGCCAGCTGATCTTGTTCACCCCGGCCTGGAAGGCGGTGGGCGCCGGGTCCGCCGCGATCACCCGCTCGGCCAGCGAGCCAAAGTAGGTCCGCGCCCCGGTGCCGACCACCACGGCCTGCGCCGAACCGCTGATGACGTTGGTCCCCATGAAGCAGAGGTTGTCGCGCTCCAGCGGGTTGCACTGGCGGGCGTCGTGCAGTTGGGCGAACTTTTCCACCGGCAGCGATTCACCGGTCAGCGCCGCCTGGCCGACGAACAGGTCCTTGGCGCTGAGCAGGCGGACATCCGCCGGCACCATGTCGCCAGCGGACAGCCACAGCACGTCGCCGGGCACCAGTTGGTGGATCGGCACTTCCAGCCGGCGCGGCGGACCTTCGTCATCCGGGCAGCGGAACACCGTGGCGGTGTTGCTGACCATCGCCTTGAGTCGTTCGGCGGCGCGGTTGGAGCGTTTCTCCTGGACGAAGCGCAGCAGCGTGGAAATCGCCACCATGCTGCCGATCACCACGGCGGCCTGAGCGTCCTCGGTCAGCCAGGAGATCGCCGCCAGCACGCTCAGCAGCAGGTTGAAGGGATTGCAGTAGCAGTACCAGAGGTGCAGCCAGGCGCCGATGGGATGTTCCTGCTCCACTTCGTTCGGGCCCTCGCGCAGGCGCCGTTCTTCGGCTTCCGCCTCGCTGAGCCCTTCACGGCGGCTGTCCAGACGCTCCAGCGCGGCCTGCGGCTCCAGCACCGACCACTCCAGCAAGGCCTCGGCCAGGGGGGGAGGCGCACGCCGTCCCGCCGCGGCCCCACGCAACAGGTCGCGCGCAGCCAGACGGCGCAGCTGGCGAGCCGGGAAGCCCTTGTTGATGAATTCGAGCAGGTGGGTCCTGATGAGGTCCAGGCGCATGGCGATTCTCCTTTCCGCCACATTTCCAGGCGGCAGGAGCAGTTTGTGTGCGCATTCTTAAGACGCCATGAAGACCAGGCGATGACCATGTCCCGTGGGGTATCCCCACCCTCGGAAACTGCCGCCGACCGACGACGGCAGTACGCGCCTCAGGCATCCGGCCTCTTCAGCAGCCGGTCCGGATACCGGGGTATCAGCTCCTGCGACGCGTTCTGATCGACGGAAGCGTTGATACGGATTTTTCCGCGCGACCGTTATGGAAACCCTGTAAACACTCCATTCGCCTCATCAGAAATCACGCTTGTAGAAGATATCCAGCGAGCTGGCCAAGCCACTGGCCGCCTCCAGATAGACCTTCTTGCTCAGCAGGTAACGCAGGGCGATGGTGTTCGCCGGCTCGAACACGCCCACGCCGTAGCGCAGGCTGAGCCGGTCGGAAAGCTGGCCGCTGGCGACCACACTGGTGCTGTTGCCGGTGCCTTCGGTATCCAGCTGGAAGTCCTGGATACCCAGCTTCTGCGCGACCTCGCCGGTGAGCGGGGCACTGCCGGCCAGGCCCAGGGCCAGCGCCGCCTCGCCCATCATGTTGCTGTCCTCGCCAGTGCTCATCGGCCGGCCCAGCACCAGGTAGGACAGCGCCTGCTGCTGGCTCATCGCCGGTTCGGAGAACACCTCGCTGCGCGGC
This sequence comes from Pseudomonas sp. MT3, assembly GCF_054720805.1. NCBI lineage: Bacteria > Pseudomonadati > Pseudomonadota > Gammaproteobacteria > Pseudomonadales > Pseudomonadaceae > Pseudomonas > Pseudomonas sp. MT3. Next base: position 212,360 of record NZ_JBTVPY010000005.1, on the reverse strand, counting down.
TGATCGGCGCTGCCGCTCAGGCGCAGGCCGGCGGTCACGTCGTCGACCTTGCGGATCGCCTCGATGTCCAGGTACGGCTGGTCGATGGGACCGGCGAACAGCAGGCGGGCGCGGCGGATGGTCAGCTTCTGCCCGTAGGCCCGGTAGCGGCCCTTGTTCAGGCGCAGCTCGCCGCGGGTGTCGAGGTTGTCGCCCACGTGCACCTGGCCGGCCAGCTCTGCATTCAGGCCAAAACCGGCGAAGGTCAGCTTGTCCTCGCCGACGATCACATCGACGTCCATGTGCAGCGTGGTAGCGGCCTTCTGCTCCTGTTTCTGGCCGACGATCACGGTGTCGTCCGATACCTTGACCGTCGACGGCGGCAGCTGGCGGATGGTGATGGCGCCGCGGGGCACCTGCACCTTGCCGGAAACGGCCACGCCCTCGCCCGCCATGCGGATCGCCAGGTCCGGCTCGACCTCCAGCTCGGCGTACGGGTCGATCGTCACCGGCAGGCGGTTACCGCGCACGTTCAGGTCGACATTCAGCGCCTCGTTCCAGGCGATCCGCCCGGACAGGTTGCCGTTGCCATGCTCCCCGGCCGTCCAGTGGCCGCTCAGGTCCACCTGTTCGCCGGCGATGCGCGCCTCCACCTGCAACTGCTCCAGGCGGGTCGGCAGATCGCCGCCGGACACCTCGCCATCGACCAGCCGCAGGTTGCCGTCCACCCGGGGAGCCAACAGAGCGCCGGATATCCGCCCATTGCCGTGCAGCCGTCCCTTGAGGGTTTCCACGGCCGGTACGAAGGGCCGCGCGATGGAGAGGTCCAGGCCGTCGAGGCTGAAGCTGCCATTCAGCGGCTTGGACTTCGGCCGGGGATCGAGCTGTACCCGGGCGTCCAATGTGCCCAGCTTTTCGCCGTGGAACTGCAGGCGGGTGTCGATGCGCCGGGGTGTCAGGCGGCTCTCCAGTTGCAGGCTCTGGTAGGGGAAGTCGACCCAGTCGTCCTGCTCCTTCAGGCGTAGCGTGCCGCTGCCAGCATTGAGCAGGATCGAGCCGTTCGGGCCGCTGGCCGGCAGGTCCAGCTGCACGTCGCCGTCCAGTTGGCCGCGCCAGGCGAAGTCCTCGGGCAGCCAGCGCGCCAGGCTGTCCAGCGGGAACTGGCGCAAATGCAGGCGCAGGCGCGGGTCGGGCATCAGGCGCTGGTCCTCCGCGCACAGGCTGGCCGGCCCCGAGGCCCAGCAATGCGCGCCCAGGGTCAGGCGGCCGTCGGCCAGGCGCTCCAGCTTCGCCGGCTGCTGCAGGCGCCAGTCCTGCCCGCCGCTCTGGATGTCGCCTTGCGCCAGGCGGCCACGCCAGTCGCGGCCATTCCAGGTGCCGTCCAGGCCCAGCGCAAGGATCACCGGTTTGCCTTGCAGGTTCAGCGAGAGCTGCTGGCGCTGCTTGTCGCCGCTGCCCTCCAGCTTGAGCGTGCCCAGGCGCGTGTCGCCGCTGCGCAGGCCCTGCACCTGCAGGTCCAGGCGGCCACGCTGGGCCGCATCCAGCTTCGCCTCCAGCGCCAGGGTGCGCAGGCTCTGGCCGGCGTAGGCAACGCGCTGGCCCTTGAGCGCCAACTGGCCTTGCGGCGCTTGCAGGGTGCCGGCCAGGTCGAGCCGACCGCCCAGCTGGCCGGACAGTTGCGGCCACAGCTGGCCCAGTTGATTCAAGGCGAGGTCCAGCCGCCCGGAGAGGTGCTGCTCCAGCGCCGCCTGGCCGCTGATGCGGTTGTCGCCCAGCTGCAGGATCAGCTCGTCGGCTTTCCAGGCCTGTCCGGCACCCTCTGCGCGGGCCTTGAACAGTGCCGGCTGGCCACGCAGGCGCCCTTGCAGGTCGAGGCTCGCCGACAGGTTCAGGCTGCCCTGCTTGAGCGAACCCTGGCTGCGCAACGGCCCGCCCAGGCGGCCCGGCATCTGCTCCAGCCAGTAGGCGGGATCGAGGTCGCGCAGGTCGAGGGCGGCGTCCCAGCTGACAGTATCGGCAAATCCAACCTTCACATGCCCTTCGGCCTTGCCCTGCCCCGCCACCAGTTGCAGCGACGGCAGGAAGACTTCCGCGAGGTTGCCGGAGACCGGGCTGGCGAGGCTGAACGCACCGGCCGGGCCGTTCAGCGCGGCGTCGAAGTTGCCCAGGTAGGCGCCGTCGCGGTACTGCACCTCGGCCTTGAGGCTGTGCACGCTCACCGGCGGCTCGTCGAGAGCCGGGTACAGGCGCCGCCAGGGGAAGTCCAGCCAGTCCAGCGTGGCGTCGGCGGCAAAGCCGTCCTGCCAGTCGAGCCGACCCTGTACGCCCAACCGTTGCGCCCGGGCGGCGCTCAGGTCGAGGGCGGCGATGTCCGCACCCTGGGCGTCGACGCGGCCGCGCAGGGTCAGCACCACAGGGCTGTCTTCGGCCGGCAGCATGGCCGCGCCGGCGATCTGGTAGCCGTTCTTCAGGTCGCCCTTGGCATTCAGGCGGACCCGGTTCAGCGACAGCGTGTCGGGCAGCGAGGCGTCCGCCTTGAAGCCGTCGGCCAGCACCAGGGCCTGGGCCGGCAGGTTTTCCGCCAGCGGCTGCAGGTCGCCTTCCAGCGTGCCATCAAGGTAGCCCGTACTCTGCGCCTGCAATTTCAGATGACCTTGCAGCTCGCCATCGACCTGCAACTTCAGCGACCAGGGCTTCCCGCCCACCGCTGGCAGGTCGAGGCTGCCCTGTGCCTGCAGCGGCCAGCCGCCGGTGGGCTTGAGCAGGCCGGACAGCGACAGGCGCAGGTCGTCGCGGGCCAGAGTCGCCGACTCTATGTGCAGCCCTTCGCGGTCCCAGTGCGCCACCAGGTTGGCGTCACGCAGTTGCTCCTGGTCATCGAGCAGGAAACGGCCAATGCGCACGTCACCCAGTTCCAGGGACAGCGGCAGGTCGAGGCTCGGCAGTTGCACGGGGCCGGACGACTCGCTCGCCTCGCTCGGCGGCAGGGTCAGGCGCACGTCCTTGGCCGCCACGCGGTTCAGGCACAGCGCCATGCGCAGCAGGCAGCCCGGCGACCAGTCGATATCCGGCTCGTCCAGCACCAGGCGGGCTGCACCGTCGCTCCACGCCAGGCGCTTCGTGGTGAAGGCGCCGGCCAGCCGGCCATTGAAGCTGTCCACTGTCAGCCCCGGCACCCACTGCAGCGCCATCCGGCTGCCCGCTTCGGTGCCCAGCAGGGCCGCCAGGCCCGCCACCAATAGCAGGATCAGGCCGAGCAGTCCGCCCAGCAGCCAGCGCAGCACACGCATCCAGCCCGCACGGCTCACAGTTCAGGCCCCATCGAGAAGTGAATACGGATGCCGCCGTCCTCGTCCAGGCCGTCGGCGAGGTCCAGGCGCAGCGGCCCGACCGGGGAAATCCAGCGAACGCCAAAGCCCACGCCGGTCTTGATCGACGGGAAATCCAGCGAATTGAAGGCGTTGCCCTGGTCGACGAAAGCCGCCAGTCGCCAGCGTTCGGCAATCGGGTACTGGTACTCGACGCTGCCGGCGACCATGTAGCGCCCGCCAATGCGGTCGCCGTCGGAGTTCTTCGGCGACAGCGTCTGGTAGTCGTAGCCGCGCACGCTCTGGTCGCCACCGGCGAAGAAGCGCAGCGACGGCGGGATCGAGGAATAGTCGTTGGTGGCGATGCCGCCGACCTGGATGCGGCCGAGCAAACGCTGGCCACCCCAGAAGCTGGTCAGGCCCTTGGCCATTGCATTGATATGCGCGACGTCGGCGTCGGCCAGCAGTCCTTCCTTGGCCCCTTTCACATCGAACTGCAGGCGATAACCGCGGCTGGGGTCGATCTTGTTGTCCGCCTCGAGAATCGAGTAGCCGATGCCCGGCATGAGGAAACTGCTCAGGCCCGAGTCGTCGCCCAGCTTGTACTCTTCGCGCTGCCAGTTCAGCGACACCACCCGCTGCCAGCCGCTGTCGAGCTTGTGGTGCCACTCGCCGCCGAGGGTGAGCAGCTTGCTCCGGGTGTCCACCAGGTCTTCATTCTGATAGCCGCTGGTGAGGCGCAGCTTGTCGGTCAGCGGCGGATCGAGCGGAACTTCGTACCAGGCGCCGACGTTCTGCCGAGGCTCCGAGACTTCCGCCTCCCAGCCCAGGCTATGGCCCTGGGGGTTGACCCAGTGGCGCGTCCAGTTGGCCTTGGCGCGCGGCCCGACGTCGGTGGAGAAACCCAGGCCCAGGCCCATCGTCCGTGGCTTGCGCACCTGCAGGTGGACGTTGACCGGGATCACCTCGGACGCGGACTTGGCCGGCGGCGCCGCATCCACGCGCACACCGTCGAAGTAGCCGGAGGACTGCAGCGCCTGGTTGAGCTCGGCGATCAGTTCGGAGTCGTAGGGCGTGCCATCCTTGAACGGCACCATGCGCTGCAGCAGTTCATCGTCGAACGGATAGTCGCCGCTGAACTCGACGTTGCCGAGGGTGGAGCGCGGGCCGCTGATATAAACCAGCTCGACGTCCGCGACGCCGGCCACCGGGTCGACCTGCAACCGCTGCCGGCTGAACTGCCCGCGGAAGAAGCCAAAGCGCGACGCCTGGTTCTGGATCAGCCGCTTGGCGTCCTCGTAGGCGCCGTGATTGAGTTGCGCGCCGGGCTTGAGGGCGTCGCCGCCGGGCACGCGGAAGCTCTTGAGGTCGGCCGCCGGTCCCTCCACCCGAATCATGACGTTGCGCAGATGCACCGGCTCGCCCGGCGCGACGTTCAGGCGCAGGGTCGGCGGCTGAACGTCGCGCACCCGACTGCGAATGCGTGCCTGGTAGTAGCCCAGCGCCTGCGCGGCTTTCCGCGCCTGCTCTTCGGTGGTGCGCCGCATGCGCCGCAATGCCGCCTGGTCACGCTCGCCGAGGCTGCCCACATAGGCCTCGATATTGGCCTTGAGCGCAGGGGTGGCGGGAGTGATGCGAACGTCGAGATGGGCTTCGGCCGCCAGCGCCCTGTGCATGCAAAGCGCCATCAACAGCAGCAGCCCAAGCAATCCTTGGACAAATCTCATGGCGCGGAATGCTAGCACGGGACTTTTGCGTTATGCCCTTTTCCAACGCGAACGCGCGGCCTGGCGGCTCGAATCAGACGCTACCCCGAATGCACCAACTGGCTTTCCGGCCTCGGATTGGGATGGAACAGCACATGCTCCCGGATCGGCCCCAGGGCCACCTCCCCCAGCTCCTCGTAGCCGTGGCGCCGGTAGAACTCCAGGTACCGCGCGTTCCCCGTGTCGAGCACCAACCCCTGGGAACCACCCGCCTCCGCACACCAGGCGTGCAGCGCATCGAGCAGTTGCTCGCCCAGGTGCTTGCCCTGGAACTCCGGGTGGATGCCGATCAGCGGCAGGATATGGTACGGCCCCGGCGGCAGGCAGCCGAGCACGGCGGCGTGGTAGTCCAGGTAGCGCCGCGTGCAGCGAAAACCGGTGGTGAGCAACATGCGCATGCGCCAGGCCCAGCTCTCGGTGATATCCAGCCGTTGCTGGGGTGGCGCGATCAATGCCACGCCCACCAGGCGGTCCTCGCGCAGCAAGCCGATGGCCGGCAGCTCCTCGAGGAAATGCTGGTTGACCAGTTCGCGCACCGTGGCGCGTACGCGCTGGTCGAAACCGGGGCGGTCGGCCTCGAACAGATAGGCGAAGGTGGGTTCGTGGCGGTAAGCGTGGTAAAGCAGCGAACGGACTTCGCGGCTGTAGCCGCTGTCGAGCAGATGCACTTCGGCAATCGAATCGGGCATGCGGACGCCTCTTCTGGTGGTGTCTTCTTATGGGTAGCGCTGCAGCCACGAAACACTAGCAGCGGCGCGCCAGGGTCGCCAGAATCGGCCACCTTGGGCTAGCATCCTTCTTTTGCCAGGACGTCCAGGATGAAAATCGTCTCCTTCAATATCAACGGCTTGCGCGCACGTCCCCATCAACTGCAAGCCATCATCGAGCGCCATCAGCCGGACGTGATCGGCCTGCAGGAAACCAAGGTCGCGGACGACCAGTTCCCCCGCGCGGAGGTCGAAGCCCTCGGCTATCACGTGCACTACCACGGGCAGAAAGGCCACTACGGCGTCGCCCTGCTCTCCCGCCAGGAGCCGCTGGAGCTGCAACGCGGCTTCCCCAACGATGGCGAAGACGCGCAGCGTCGCTTCATCTGGGGCACCTTCAAGGACGCCCAGGGCCAGCCGGTTACCGTAATGAACGGCTACTTCCCGCAGGGCGAGAACCGCGAGCATCCGGTGAAATTCCCCGCCAAGCAGCGCTTCTACGCCGACCTGCAGGACCTGCTGGAAACCCGTTTCCAGCCCAGCCAGCCGCTGGTGGTGATGGGCGACATCAATATCTCGCCGGAAGACTGCGACATCGGCATCGGCGAGGAGAACCGCAAGCGCTGGCTGAAGACCGGCAAATGCAGCTTCCTGCCGGAAGAACGCGAGTGGCTGGCACGCCTGAAGAACTGGGGCCTGGTGGACAGCTTCCGCCTGCAGAACCCGGAAGTGAGCGACCGCTTCAGTTGGTTCGACTACCGCAGCCGTGGTTTCGAGGACGAGCCCAAGCGTGGCCTGCGCATCGACGTCATCCTCGCCTCCGAGGCCCTGCGCGGGCGCATCGCCAGCACCGGCGTGGACTACGACATCCGCGGCATGGAAAAGCCCTCGGATCACGCACCGATCTGGCTACAACTGTCCTGATCCCCTGTAGGAGTGAGCTTGCTCGCGAACAGCCTCGCAGCGGGGCCAGGTTCGCGAGCAAGCTCGCTCCTACAAAAAACAGGTCAGGCGCATCGCTGAACCCTGAGCATCCCGCGACGCAAAGAAAGCCCGGCCAATACCTGGCTTTCTTACATACCCACTTGGCGTCCAGAGCAAAGCAGCCCGCCAGGCATCAGCCCCTGAATGGCGATGGAGGCGATACCGAGGCACTCATTCAATCCGGGTCGCTACGGAACGGATGCGGATCTCACGCCTAGATCAAACCAATTTCCTGGCTGATGCCGATCAGGTCGTCCAGCGCGGCCGCTTTCAGCTTCCGCATCATCTGCCTTTTGCAATAGCTGACGCTCGCGGTGGGGATATTCAGGAAGTCCGCCAGGGATGCGGAAGAACGCCCATGCCGCAGACCGTGCAATATCGCGACCTGCTGGGTGGAGAAACGCAGCGCGTGGTGCAAGCGGGCATCTTCATCCACCGGCAACCGGGCGTGCTCGGGAAAGATCGAGCCGCCCTGAAGAACGGCATCGATGATGTGCTCCAGCAAGGCCGGGCAGTCATTCAGGAACAGGAGGCCGGATGCACCAAAATGCATGGCGCGCCGGATGTTCATTGCCGAATGGAGGTTGGAGCAGGCAAGTACCGGGATGGAAGGCGGCAGTTGGCCGTTACGCCTGAGCATCTCCAGGAGTTCCAGCCCATGAATGTCGGACAGCTCCAGCATCACCACCAGAAGATCGAACTGATCAGCCCGCAACTCAGCCAGCGCTTGCCGCGCCAGGGTGGGCTGCGCAACCAACTGATGACCGTTCAGACGCTTCAGGGACGCACCGAGCTTACTTCGAACAGAACCAACGAGTGCAATACGGGCCATGAAATACCCCAATACATACGGCCCACCAAGGCATCGCCGGATCCCCTGGCGATGCTTCAGCGGCCAAGCCTTTTGTTCTTCTAATCCTTGTCGCAATCACTCGTGACAAGGCGTGCATCCAGCACATGCCTTGCGCCAGCGAAGCCAGAGGGCACGACCATCCGCTCCGCCAACAGCCATTCGGAGCCTCTCAGCGACGCCGCAGCAACTGCGCGACATCCAGCAACGTCGTCAACACGAACAATGGAACGAGCAGCATGAGCATCGATGGTGCGAGGGACAGCATCCTGTCCGGCGCCACTATCAACGAGCAGGTGATCAGCACCACGGACGAGATGATGACCAGCTTGGCAAGCACCGATGCGAAACCGACAATTTCGCCCACGACAACCCCCGGATGACTTTACGAAAGCCGCTTATGTAGCAACCCGTGCAAATAATCGGCATCGGAATCCTCCGGTAGTCCATCGTCCTTTTCTGATCCGCCCTGCACCGCTCTACACCGTCGCCAAGCGTCATATCGATGCAATGATTCCGTCTTAATCTTCCGCGCCATCCATGCCTTACAGGGAATCTGCTTCATGCTGCACAAAGCGCGCACTGGCGACTCGGACGCCTGGCCTACGACGGTCGCCTGGCTGGTCATCGGTTTCATCTGCTACGCCTTCCCGTGGCAGGCCTTCGCCGCCCTGCCCTCATCCCAGGCGGGCGAGCCCGTACTGCGCGTCCAGGGTTCGAACACCATCGGTGCCCACCTGCTGCCGGCGCTGGTCAAGGGCCTGTTGGCGAGCGAGGGCTACCAGAACGTCAGCAGCCAGCCAGGCAAGACGGAGAACGAACAGCGCATCATCGGGCGCTCGAGTGATGGCCGTGAGGCCATCATCGACCTGGCCGCTCACGGTTCCAGCACCGGCTTCGTGGCGCTGAAAGAGGGCATCGCCGAGCTGGCGGCGGCGTCCCGCCCGATCAAGGATGCCGAAGCCTCGGCGCTGTCCGCGTCGGGCAATCTGCGTAGCGCCAAGGCCGAGCAGGTGATAGGCATCGACGGCCTGGCGATCATCGTCAACTCCGCCAATCCGCTGAGCGAGCTGGACACGGACACCCTGGCACGCATCTTTTCCGGCGACGTGAAGAGCTGGGAGGAGATCGGCGGCCGCGGCGGCGCAATCCACCTCTATGCACGCGATGACAACTCGGGGACCTTCGATACCTTCAGGGAGCTGGTACTGGCCAGCCACGGAAAAGCGCTGGGTAACGGCGCGCAACGCTTCGAGTCCAGCGATCAGTTGTCCGCGCAGGTCAGCGGCGACCCGCAGGGCATTGGCTTCGTCGGCCTGTCGTCGATCAAGAAGGCCAAGGCGCTGCTGATTGCCGATGGCGACTCCCAAGCCATGCCACCGTCGACCACGCTGGTCGCCACCGAGGACTATCCGCTGTCGCGCCGCCTGTTCCTGTACATGAAGCCGGAAGAAAGCAATCGCTGGGCACGCGCATTGCTGCAATTCGCCCAGGGGGACCAGGGCCAGGTGCTGGTCAGCTCCAGCGGCTTCGTGGGGCAGCGGGTGCAGGCCACGAAGATGTCGCCTCGGACCAGCATGCCCGAGTCGTATCAAGCCCTGGCACGCGATGCCCAACGGCTGTCGGTGAACTTCCGCTTCCGCGAAGGCAGCGCCACGCTGGACAACAAGGCACAGCGCGATATCGAACGCCTGCTCGCCTATCTGCAACAGAACGGCAAGATGAATAAACAGACTGTACTGGTCGGCTTTGGCGATCCGAAGCAGGACCCGGCTCGCGCGGAGCTGCTGTCCAAGTTGCGCGCAATGGCGGTTCGCCGCGAACTGGCCAAGGAGGGGGTGATGTTCCGAGCGATCAGCGGCCTGGGCGATGCCTTGCCGGTCGCGGCCAACAGCGATGACGACGGACGGGTGAAGAACCGTCGCGTCGAGGTGTGGGTCTATTGAGCCCAGCAGCGCGGCGGTGGCTTGGCCGCACGCTTGTCGCCCCCTGAGAGAGGCGCAGGAAAACTCGCAACACACCTTCGTCCAGCGAGCAATGTCTGAATGGTCATCAACTAAACTTCTGCTGGACAGACATGCACCTTTCGCCATGAATGTAGGAACTTGTTACGTTACCCCGTTTGCCTGGATGGCCTGCTCTGCTATGTTCCCGCCTGTGACGCCGGGCCCCTCTGACGGTTGCCAACCGCCATGTCGGAGTCACTTTCGACAACGACACTAAGGGAGGGGCCACATGACAGCTCTGCACGCCTTCTTGACCGAACCATTCCTCGGAACCGCCATCTGGTTCTGGCTGGCCTTCCTGGCCATCGTGATTCTCCTGCTGGTACTCGACCTGGGCGTTCTGCAACGCGATCACCATGAGATCGGCGTGCGCGAGAGCCTGATGCTGTCCGCCGGCTACTTCGCCTGCGGCCTGGCCTTCGGCGGCTGGGTCTGGTACGAGTTCGGCGCCACCAGCGCGGTGGAGTACTACACCGGTTTCCTCGTCGAACAGTCGCTGTCCATGGACAACGTGTTCGTCATGGCAATGATTTTCGGCTTCTTCGGCATCCCCCGCCGCTACCAGCACCAGGTGCTGTTCTGGGGCATCCTCGGCGCCATCGTCATGCGCGCGCTGATGATCGGCCTGGGCGCCGCGCTGGTGAAGGAGTTCGAGTGGATCATGTACGTGTTCGGCGCCTTCCTGCTGTTCAGCGGCGTGAAGATGCTGTTCAGCAAGCATGACGACGAGCCGGACCTGGCGAACAACCCGGTGCTCAAGTTCCTGCGCAAGCGCATCCGCATGACCGACACCATCCACGAGCACCACTTCTTCGTGAAGATGCCGGATGCCTCGGGCAAGCTGGTGCGCTACGCCACCCCGCTGTTCCTGGCGCTGGTCCTGATCGAGCTGGCCGACCTGGTGTTCGCCGTGGACAGCGTGCCGGCGATCTTCGCCATCACCCAGGACCCGTTCATCGTCTACACCTCGAACATCTTCGCCATCCTCGGCCTGCGCGCCCTGTACTTCTCGCTGGCGGCGATGATCCACCGCTTCGTCTACCTGAAGTACGCCCTGGCGCTGGTGCTGGTGTTCATCGGCACGAAGATTTTCCTGCACGGCTTCATCGGCAAGGTTCCCGCCGCCCTGTCGCTTGGCGTAACCTTCGGCCTGCTCGCCGGTGGCATCCTGCTGTCGTTGATCAAGACCCGCCGCACCCGCGAGGAGCCGCTGGAAATCGTGAGTCAGGAGACCGTGCATGCAAGCACTGGAGGTGAGGATCGAAACCGTTGAGTTTCGCGGCCGGGCCTATTGGCAGGTCCGCCTCGGCCGCCGCGCGCTACGCTTTCCTCACGAGGCTGCGGCGCGCGCCTTTGTTGCGCAACTGCACACACGGCGGGCATGGTGGTTGGCGCAGATGGAGGTGGATGGGCCCGAGCGTACTCCAGAGCAGTGAATGTACTTGTAGGAGCGAGCTTGCTCGCGAACCCGCCCAACCTCGACCTCATCGGTGAGCATTGTTCGCGAGCAAGCTCGCTCCTACGAAAAGCGCTATGGGACACAGGCATGAGAAAGGCCCGCATGGCGGGCCTTTTTCGTTTCGGCGTGGGGATCAGCGGCTGCTGCGCAGCATGTCCTTGGGCACGTACTTGCCGATCTCGTACTTGCCGATGGCCGCGCGGTGCACTTCGTCCGGGCCGTCGGCCAGGCGCAGGGTGCGCTGCATGGCGTAGAAGTACGCCAGCGGGGTGTCGTTGGAGACACCGGCGCCGCCGTGCATCTGGATGGCGCGGTCGATCACCTGCAGGGCGACATTGGGCGCCACGACCTTGATCTGGGCGATCTCGCTCTGGGCGATCTTGTTGCCGGCGGTGTCCATCATGTACGCGGCATTGAGGGTCAGCAGGCGCGCCTGGTTGATCTCGATGCGTGAGTTGGCGATGAGGTCGATGTTGCCGCCCAGGCGCGCCAGCGGCTTGCCGAAGGCGGTGCGGCTGACGGAGCGCTTGCACATCAGTTCCAGCGCGCGCTCGGCCATGCCGATGGAGCGCATGCAGTGGTGGATACGGCCTGGGCCGAGGCGGCCCTGGGCGATCTCGAAGCCGCGGCCTTCGCCGAGCAGCACGTTCTCGTAGGGCACGCGGACGTTCTCGAAGAGCACTTCGGCGTGGCCGTGCGGGGCGTCGTCGTAGCCGAACACCGGCAGCGGACGGAGGATCTTCACGCCGGGGGCGTCGGTGGGTACCAGGATCATCGAGTGCTGCTGGTGACGCGGCGCGTCGGGGTTGGTCAGGCCCATGAAGATCATGATCTTGCAGCGCGGGTCGCAGGCGCCGGAGGTCCACCACTTGCGGCCGTTGATGACCCACTCGTCACCGTCGCGCACCGCATTGGCTTCCATGTTGGTGGCGTCGGACGAGGCCACGCCCGGCTCGGTCATGGCGAAGGCAGAGCGGATCTCGCCACGCAGCAGCGGCTCCAGCCAGGTGCGCTTGTGCTCTTCGCTACCGTAGCGCACCAGTACTTCCATGTTGCCGGTGTCCGGCGCGGAGCAGTTGAACGGCTCGGAGCCGATCAGCGAACGGCCCATGATCTCGGCCAGCGGTGCGTACTCCATGTTGGTCAGGCCGGCGCCCAGTTCGGATTCGGGCAGGAACAGGTTCCACAGGCCCTCGGCCTTGGCCCGGGCCTTGAGCTCTTCCATGATCGCAGTGGGTTGCCAGCGATCGCCCTGGGCCACTTGCTCGTCGAACACCTTCTCGGCGGGATAGACATAGGCTTCCATGAACGCGGTGACGCGCTCACGCAGGTCCTGAACCTTGGCGGAATAAGCGAAATCCATAGGTGGCTACCTTCTGGCGGCGGGTTGTTTGTCGTGGTGATGATGCTAGAACAGCGAGGAGGATTTACCCAGCCTATTATCCTAATCAATGAACATTCATAACCCATATGGACCTGTGCGTCGGTTCGGGTATGATCGAGCGCAGAACAACTACAAGCGGAGCCCTGGAATGAACCTCAGCAAGGTCGATCTGAACCTGTTCATCGTCTTCGATGCGATCTATACCGAAGCCAACCTGACGCGTGCCGGACAGATCGTCGGCATCACCCAGCCCGCCGTCTCCAATGCCCTGGCCCGTCTGCGTGAAACCTTCAACGACCCGCTGTTCGTGCGCACCGCCCAGGGCATGGTGCCCACGCCGATGGCGCAGAACATCATCGGGCCGGTACGCAATGCGCTACAGCTGCTGCGTGTCTCGGTGCAGGAGAGCCGCACCTTCACGCCCACCCAGGCGAACAAGACCTACCGCATCAGCATGACCGACCTCACCGAGGCCATCGTCCTGCCGCCGCTGTTCCAGCGCCTGCGCCGCCAGGCGCCGAACGTGCACATCGAGAGTTTCCTCTCCAAGCGTCGCGAAACCACCAAGGAACTGGCCGCCGGCCGCCTGGACTTCGCCGTGGACGCGCCGCTGAACACCGACCCGCAGGTACGCCACGTCAAGCTGATGGAGGACCGCTATGTCTGTGCCATGCGCCAGGGCCACCCGCTGGCCAAGGACAAGGTGACGCTGGAGGAATACCTGTCGGTGGCGCATATCCAGATTTCCAGCCGCCGCAGCGGCCTGGGCTATGTGGACCTGTCGCTGGGCAAGATGGGCCTGCAGCGCAAGATCGCCCTGCGCTCGCAGCACTACCTGATGGCTTCGACCGTGGTGCAGCAGACCGACATGGTGGTCACCGTGCCCGAGCGCTTCGCCCGCCACCACGGTCTGCATTTCGTCGACCTGCCGGTGAACGACGTGCCCAGGCTGGAAACCCACCTGTACTGGCACGAAAGCACCGACCAGGACCCGGCCAACCGCTGGATGCGCGAGCAGATCATCGAGTTGTGCCAGCAGGTGACGGCGCGGGAAGCGCGTGAGGCGGCGGAGCGCGCCTGACAATGGGAGCGGTGCCTGTTGATTGATGGGTATCGCTTCGCTCCACGCCATCCTACGTTGGTGTGCCGGAGCCAACCTTGTAGGAGCGAGCTTGCTCGCGAACCGCGCAACCAGGAAATCCCCAGCGAGCATTGTTCGCGAGCAAGCTCGCTCCTACAGAAAAACAAGCCACCCGCAGACCCCGCCCTGCCGAAGTGCCTGTCCAACGAACAGGCCGGGGTCTGCCGGCGAACCCTTCAAAGACTCCGCGCGATCACCAGTCGCTGCACGTCGCTGGTGCCCTCGTAGATCTGGCACACGCGCACGTCGCGGTAGATGCGCTCCACCGGGTAGTCCTGCAGATAGCCATAACCGCCGAGGGTCTGGATCGCCGCGGAGCACACGCGCTCGGCCATTTCCGAGGCGAACAGCTTGGCCATCGAGGCTTCGGTCAGGCACGGCAGGCCGGCTTCGCGCAGGCTGGCGGCGTGGTGGACCATCTGCCGGGCCACGGCGATCTCGGTGGCCATGTCGCTGAGGCGGAAGGCCACGGCCTGGTGCTGGATGATCGGTTTGCCGAAGGTCTCGCGCTCATGGGCATAGTCGCGTGCGTACTCGAACGCCGCGCGGGCCATGCCGACGGCCTGGGAGGCGATGCCGATGCGCCCGCCCTCCAGATTCGCCAGGGCGATGGCGTAACCCTGCCCCTCCTCGCCCAGTCGGTAACTGACGGGGATGCGCACGTCGTCGAAGGCGATCTGGCAGGTATCGGACGCATGCTGGCCAAGCTTGTCCTCGACGCGCACCACGCGGTAGCCGGGCGTGTCGGTGGGCACGATGAAGGCGCTGATGCCCTTCTTGCCCGCCGCCGCATCGGTCACCGCGAAGACGATCACCACGCCGGCGTGGCTGCCCGAGGTGATGAACTGCTTGCTGCCGTTCAGCACGTAGTGATCGCCGTCGCGACGCGCGCGGGTCTTGAGGAAGCTGGCGTCGGAGCCGGCCTGAGGCTCGGTCAGGGCGAAGGCGCCGATCATCTCGCCGCGTGCCAGGGGCATCAGGAACCGGCGCCTCTGCTCATCGTTGCCGAACTTGGCGATGGGCATGCAGCCCACCGAGTTGTGCACGCTCATGATGGTGGAGCAGGCGCCGTCGCCGGCGGCGATCTCTTCCAGGGCCATCGCGTAGGCCAGGTGGCCGGTCTGCGCGCCGCCCCACTCTTCCGCCACCAGCATGCCGAGAAAGCCGAGGTCGGCCATTTCCTTCAGTGCTTGCGCGGGGAAGCGGTGCTCGCGGTCCCACTCGGCGGCGAAGGGCTTCAGCCGCTCCTGGGCGAACTGGCGGGCAACGTCGCGGATCTGGATGTCTTCTTCAGTGGGAATCATGTCTCGCTCCTTACGCCAGGCGTTCGACCGCGATGGCCGTGGCTTCGCCGCCGCCGATGCACACCGAGGCTATGCCGCGCTTGAGGTCGTACTGCTTGAGCACCGACAGCAGGGTCACGATGATCCGCGCACCGGAGGCGCCAATCGGGTGGCCGAGGGCGCAGGCGCCGCCGTGGACGTTGATCTTGTCGTGAGGGATGTCCAGCTCGCGCATGGCGGCCATGGCGACCACGGCGAAGGCTTCGTTGACCTCGAACAGATCGACCTCGCCCAGTGCCCAGCCCGTGCGTTGCAGCAGGCGGTTCACCGCGCCCACCGGGGCAGTCGGGAACAGGTTCGGTGCATCGGCGAAGGAGGCGTGGCCACGGATGGCGGCCAGTGGCGTCAACCCTCGCTTCTCGGCCTCGGACAGGCGCATCAGCACCAGCGCGGCGGCGCCGTCGGAGATGGAGCTGGCATTGGCCGCCGTCACCGTGCCGCCTTCGCGGAACGCCGGCTTCAGGGTGGGGATCTTGTCCGGCCTGGCTTTCGGCGGCTGCTCGTCCTGGCTGACTTCGCGGGTTTCCTTGCCAGCCTTGACCGACAGGGCAACGATCTCGTCGGCGAAGCGGCCTTCGTTCATGGCCTTCTGCGCGCGGGTCAGCGAGGCGATCGCGTAGTCGTCCTGCTGCTGGCGGGTGAAGCCGTAGTTCTCCGCGCAATCCTCGGCGAAGGTGCCCATCAGGCGACCCTTGTCGTAGGCATCCTCGAGGCCGTCGAGGAACATGTGGTCGAACACCTTGCCGTGGCCCATGCGGTAGCCGCTGCGGGCGCGCTCCAGCAGGTACGGCGCGTTGGACATGCTCTCCATCCCGCCGGCCAGGGCCACGCGGGCGCTGCCGGCGAGCAGAGCGTCGTGGACCATCATCGCGGCCTTCATGCCCGAGCCGCACATCTTGTTCACCGTGGAGCACGGCGTGCCGCGCGCCAGCCCCGCACCCAGTACTGCCTGGCGCGCCGGAGCCTGGCCCTGGCCGGCGGAGAGCACGCAGCCGAGCACGGCTTCGTCCACCTCTTCCGTGCCCAGGCGGGCGCGTTCGACGGCGGCGCGGATGGCGGCCGCGCCGAGGGTGGCGGCATTGACGTCTTTGAAGTCGCCGAGGAAGCCGCCCATCGGGGTGCGGACGGCGCTGACGATGACGATGGGATCGTTCATAACCCGGTTCTCCTGTTTATTTCGCGGCCATGCGGATGGCGCCGTCGAGGCGGATCACCTCGCCGTTGAGCATGCTGTTCTCGACGATGTGGCGGACCAGCGAGGCGTATTCGTCCGGGCGGCCCAGGCGCGGCGGGAACGGCACGCTGGCGCCGAGGGAGTCGCGGACTTCCTGGGGCATGCCGGCCATCATCGGCGTCTCGAAGATGCCGGGGGCGATGGTCATCACGCGGATGCCCGAGCGCGCCAGTTCGCGGGCGATGGGCAGGGTCATGCCGACCACGCCGCTCTTGGAGGCGGAGTACGCGGCCTGGCCGATCTGCCCGTCGAAGGCGGCCACCGAAGCGGTGTTGATGATGATGCCGCGCTCGCCGCCGGCGTCCGGCTCGTTCCGCGCCATCGCTTCGGCAGCCAAGCGCAGCATGTTGAAGGTGCCGATCAGGTTGATGCCGATGGCGCGGGTGAAGCTCTCCAGGCCATGCACGCCATTGCGGCCGATGACCTTCTCCGCCGGCGCCACGCCCGCGCAATTGGCCAGGCCGTGCAGCGCGCCGAAGGCGTCCAGCGCGAGTTGCACGGCGGCCTTGCCGTCGGCCTCGCTGCACACGTCGGTACGGATGAAGCGCGCATTCGCCCCGCC
This sequence comes from Pseudomonas sp. MT3, assembly GCF_054720805.1. Classification (NCBI taxonomy): domain Bacteria; kingdom Pseudomonadati; phylum Pseudomonadota; class Gammaproteobacteria; order Pseudomonadales; family Pseudomonadaceae; genus Pseudomonas; species Pseudomonas sp. MT3. Next base: position 195,637 of record NZ_JBTVPY010000005.1, on the reverse strand, counting down.
CAGCTCGGCGGCCTGGGCCGCGCCGGCTTCGGCATTGACGTCGGCCAGCACCACCTTGGCGCCAGCGCTCACCAGCAGCTTCGCGGTGGCCGCGCCGAGGCCGGAACCGCCGCCGGTGATGAGGAATACCTTGTTCTGGATCTGCATGAAGTCTCTCCGCTGTACTTAGTGAGCCGCCGCTTTCTCGGCCGCTTCGCGTTGCTTGGCGATCTCCTGGTTGCGCAGGAGGAAGCGCTGGATCTTGCCGCTGGGGGTCTTGGGCAGCTCGTCGACGAACTCCACCTCCCGCGGGTAGCTGTGCGCCGACAGTCGCTTGCGCACGTACTGTTGTAGTTCCTCGGCCAGCTCCGTGCTGGGCCGGAAGGACGAACAGAGCACCACGAAGGCCTTGACCAGCTCGGTGCGCTCCGGGTCCGGCTTGCCGATCACCGCCGCCTCGATCACCGCCGGGTGCTCGATCAGCGCGCTTTCCACGTCGAACGGACCGACGCGGTAGCCGGAGGTGGTGATCAGGTCATCGGCGCGGCCGACGAAGCTGATGCTGCCGTCCGGATTCAGTTCCACGGTGTCGCCGCTCAGGTAGTAGTCACCGACGAAGGCCTTGGTTTCCATGCCCTGGTAGCCGGCGAACCACATCAGCGGCGACTGGCGGCGGTCCATCGCCAGCACGCCGGGTTGGCCGGCGGGCAGCTCGTTGCCCTGCTCGTCCAGTACCACCACGCGGTGGCCGGGAATGGAGAAACCGGCGGCGCCCACATGCACCGGGTGTTCCAGCGCATGGTGATTCGCCAGGACCATGCCCAGTTCGGTCTGGCCGTAGTGGTCGTGGATGGTCACGCCCAGCTCGCCGGCGAACCAGCGGATCACTTCCGGAGTCAGCGGCTCACCGGCGCTGCTCACCGCACGCAGACAGCCCTTGAGCGGTCTGGACACCGCATCGCCAGCGGCGATCAGCAACCGGTAGGCGGTCGGCGAGCCGGCCAGGTTGGTGATGCCGTACTTGCGCACGATGCGACAGGTGCTCTCCACCGTGAACGCGCCTTCGTAGAAAGTGATCGGGTGTCCCATCGCCAGCGGCCCGGTAACACCGTAGTAGAGACCATAGGCCCAGCCCGGGTCGGCGAGGTTCCAGAACGAGTCCTCCTCGCGCAGCCCCACCGCATCGCGCATGTAGCCGACGAAGGCGACGATGGCCTTCAACGGCACGGCGAGCGGCTTGGCCAGCCCGGTGGTGCCGGAGGTGAACATCAGCAGGAAGGGATCTTCGCCGCTGCGCAGCACCGGTTCGAAGTCCGGCGAGTGGCGCTCCAGTTCGGCCCAGAAGCTGTAGTCGCCGTGACGGATGCCCTGCCCCTTCGGTCCGCCGACCGTTACTTGCGTGGGAGCGTCCGGCACTTCATCGAGCTTGCCGCGATTGGCGCCGTCGGTCACCACCACCTTGCTGCCGGCCAGCTTGACCCGGTGCTCGATGGCTTTCGGCCCGAAGGCGGTGAACAGCGGCTGGTAGACCGCGCCCAGGCGCCAGGCGCCGAGCACGGTGATCAGCAGTTCCGGGGTGCGCGGCAGCATACCGGAGATGCAATCGCCAGGGCGCACGCCGAGGCTGTGCAGGAAGCTGGCGAAACGGCCGGAAAGCTCCTTGAGCTGGGTGAAGGTATAGGAGGCGCTGTCGCCGTCCTTGCCCTCCCAGAACAGCGCGACACGACCGGGGATGGCATGGCGGTCGCAGCATTCGACGCAGGCGTTGAGGGCGTCGAGGTTGCCGGCCAGGGTGGCATCGGCGGTGGCGCGGTGGTCGAACTCGAGCGTGGCGGCGGTATGGGAACGCATCGCAGGACTCCTAGGTTGTTCTTGTGTGGAGTCCCTTGATGTTCCCGCCGCAGAGCAGCACGGGCAATGTCGAAAGGCATCAATCTGGATGAGCGGATTGGACAGCTCTCGTTGCCTGGCGGATGGCCTTTCGCAGGAGCGGGCTTCGCCCGCGATGAGCCTCGCAGCCGGAGGATCGTGGACGGAGTCCGCTCCTATGGATACATCCGGCGCCTGGACGCCGAACCGATCCATCACCCCCTGCTGATGATTGACCAACGGGTTCAACGATTGGCTCACCTGCGCCGACTCCGGCGCGTGGCCTCACTCCGGCTCCGAACGCATCAGCGCGCGGTACTGCCCCGGCGTCGAGCCGGTCCACTTGCGGAAGGCCTTGTAGAAGGCGCTGGTATCGGCGAAGCCCAGTTCCTCGGCGAGGTCGGCGAAGTTGCCATCGCCGCTGTCCAGCCGGGCGATGGCGAGGTCGCGGCGCAACTGGTCCTTGAGCGCCTGGTAGGACTGCCCCTCGGCGGCGAGCTTGCGGCGCAGGGTCGAAGGCGCCATGTAGAAGTGCCCGGCCAGCGCGTCGAGGTCCGGCCAGCGTTCGAACTTCAGGCTGCGCAGGTAGGCCTTGGTGCGCGCGGCGAGGCTCTGCGGGTCGCGGTAGCGCACCAGGATATTGGCCGGCGCGCCACTGAGGAAACGCCGCAGCTCGCGCTCGTCGCGGCGCACCGGCAGGTCCAGGACCTCGGCATTGAACAGCAGGCGCGACTGGCGGCGGGCGAAGTTGAGGTTTTCGCTGAACATCACCCGGTAGTCGGCGATGAAATCCGGCGGCGGACAGCGCAACTCGATGGCGAGGATCGGGATGCGCCGGCCCACCAGCCAGCAGGCCAGGCCGTGCAGCATCAGCCACAGGGTGAAGTAGCAGAACGCGCGCGGCGCCGGGCCGACGGGCTCATCGAGGCTGATCGCGGCCAGGCCGTCCTGGCGGGTCAGGCGCGGGCTGAAGTCGTCGAAGACCAGCCCGATGAAGCGCAGCGCGGCGTTCAGCGCCGCCTCCAGGGTCGGCTCGCGGATCGCCGCGGCGGCCATGAAGTTGAAGCTGCCCGACTTCATGCGCCGGGCGTTCATGCCGAAGAACTCGTCGTCCATCTCCCGCGCCAGGCGCCGCCAGAGCCGCGCGTAGAGCTGGCTGGAAACCCGCGCATAGGGCTTGCCGAACAGTTCGGCGGAAACGCCGGCGGCGGCCAGCAGGGGAGCCTCGTCGCCGCCGCGACGACGAAACTCGGCCAGCGCCTCGCTGACCAGGCGAATGGAGATGGTGCCCTTCTCTACGCCCATGCCGCCTCGCGGTCATGGGCGCAAGAGCCGACGGAACGCTCAGCCACGCTTGCCGCACACCTCTTCGATGCTGATCTCGCGCATGCGGAACTTCTGGATCTTGCCGGTCACCGTCATCGGGAACTCGTCGCAGAAGCGGAAATGGCGCGGCACCTTGAAGTGAGCGATGGCGTTCTTGCAGAAGGCGCGCAGTTCCTCCTCCTCGACGCTATGGCCGGGGTGGAACTTGACCCAGGCCACCAGTTCCTCGCCGTACTTGTCGTCGGGGATGCCGATCACCTGGGCATCGGCCACCGCGTGGTGGGTGTAGAGGAATTCCTCGATCTCGCGCGGATAGATGTTCTCGCCGCCGCGAATGATCATGTCCTTGCTGCGCCCGACGATGCGCACGTTGCCCGCCTCGTCCATTTCCGCCAGGTCGCCGGTGAGCATCCAGCGCGCCGGGCTGATCGCTTCGGCGGTCGCCTGCGGGTTGTTCCAGTAGCCGAGCATCACGCTGTAGCCGCGGGTGCACAGCTCGCCGATGGTGCCGCGCGGGACGACGCGGCCGTCGGCGTCGATGATCTTGCTTTCCAGGTGCGGCTGGGTGCGGCCGACGGTGGTGACGCGGGTTTCCAGGTCGTCTTCCGGGCCGGTCTGCAGCGACACCGGGCTGGTCTCGGTCATGCCGTAGGCGATCTGCACCTCGGCCATGTTCATCTCGTCGATGACCCGGCGCATCACTTCGATCGGGCAGGTGGCGCCGGCCATGATGCCGGTGCGCAGGCTCGACAGGTCGAAGTCGCGGCGGTTGGGGTGGTCCAGCTCGGCGATGAACATGGTGGGCACGCCGTACAGCGCGGTGGCCTTCTCTTCCGCCACCGCCGCCAGGGTCGCCTCGGGTTCGAAGCTGGGCGCGGGGTAGATCATGGTGGAGCCGTGGGTCAGGCAGCCGAGGTTGCCCATCACCATGCCGAAGCAGTGGTACAGCGGTACCGGGATCACCAGGCGGTCGTGCTCGGTGAGGCCGAGGCTGTCGCCGACCATCAGGCCGTTGTTGAGGATGTTGTAGTGGCTGAGCGTGGCGCCCTTGGGGAAGCCGGTGGTGCCGGAGGTGTACTGGATGTTGATCGGCTCGTCGAACTGCAGCAGCGCCTGGCGCTCGGCGAGCTCGGTAGCGGAGATCGCGGCGCCCAGCGGCGCCAGTTGGCTCCAGCGCAGGAAACCGGCGGGAGCCTGCTCGGACAGGCTGATCACCCCGCGCAGCTCCGGCAGGCGCTCGCTGGAGAGTTCGCCCGGACGGCCCTGCCCCAGCTCGGGCAGCAGGTCGGCGAGCATGCCGTGGTAATCGGAGGTCTTGAACGCATCGGCGCACACCAGCCAACGGCAGCCGGACTGCTTGAGCGCGTATTCCAGTTCGTTCACCCGGTAGGCCGGGTTGATGTTGACCAGCACGGCGCCGACCTTGGCGCTGGCGAACTGGGTGACGCACCACTGCGCGCAGTTGGGCGCCCAGATGCCCAGGCGGTCGCCGGGGCGCAGGCCCAGGGCGAGGAAGGCACGGGCGATGCCATCGACCACCTCGGCCAGCTCGGCCCAGGTGTAGCGCAGGTTCTGGTGACGCACGACCAGGGCCTCGCGCTGCGGGAAGCGTTCGACCGTGGCATCGAAGGCGTCGCCCACGGTCATGGCCAGCAGGGGTTTGTCCTGGCGGCCGCGGGTGTAACTCAGGTGGTTCATGGCTTTCCCTTGTTGTGCTTGTTCTGGGATCAACGCCGAACGTTCGACTACGGCAGCGACGTCAGGCGCCCGTGGCCGGGCCGACTGACAGGCACCGACCGCTCTGACTGGCCGGTCGTGGGCTGCGCACCATGTTTACGTTAACGTAAAGGTAAACGCAACCCCAAGGCGTCGCCTCGATGCCAGGCAGGCGATCCATAGATGGGAGAATAGCCAGTCACAAAGCATGCCATCAGATGAAAAACCCATAGCTGGCAAGGGTTTGACACGTTTTTCAACTACCGGGGCGTATTCTGCGCCGGTTGCATTTCGCAACAGCGGGAGCACCGCCCGCCCCTGCGCGGACACGGCCCACCCGTGGACCTGCCCGACTGTCGAGAGCGCTGTCTCAAGGCGTCGCAAAGTGATACAGCCCATGCGCGCACCGCCGCGTGCGCTGGATCGGGGCATGAATTAGAATCCTGCGAAATTACCTACACGGACGTAGAACTTTTCCACTCACGCCTGCGAATCACATTCATGACTAGTCGTCGTTCGATACTGAGCCTGCTGTTTGCCTGCGCCGCTGTTGTCTGTACATCGAACTCCCTCGCCGCCACGCCCGCCAAGGCGACGCAGCCCAATCAACTGGTCCTGGCTTCCGGCAGCGCGCTGGTGGTCGACCTGCAGACCAACAAGGTCATCTACTCCAGCAACCCCGGCCTGGTCGTGCCCATCGCGTCGGTGACCAAGCTGATGACCGCGATGGTGACGCTGGACGCCAAGCTGCCGATGAACGAGATGATCACCGTCGACATCTCCGAAACCGCCGAAATGAAGGGCGTGTTCTCCCGCGTGCACCTGGGCAGCCAGATCAGCCGCGAGAAGATGCTGCTGCTGGCGCTGATGTCCTCCGAGAACCGCGCCGCCGCCAGCCTCGCCCACCACTATCCGGGCGGCTCCAAGGCTTTCGTCGCGGCGATGAACGCCAAGGCCAGGTCCCTGGGCATGAACCACACCCACTACGTGGAACCCACCGGCCTGTCGATCCACAACACCTCCAACGCCCAGGACCTGATCCGCCTGGCCAAGGCCGCCTACACCTACCCGCAGATCCGCCGGATGAGCACCACGGCGACCAGCGACGCGCGCTTCAGCAAGCCCGGCTACTCGCTGAGCTTCTTCAACACCAACCCGCTGGTGCGCAATGGCAAGTGGGATATCCGCCTGACCAAGACCGGCTTCACCAACGACGCCGGCCACTGCCTGGTGATGGTCACCATGATGAACGGCCGCCCGGTCGCCCTGGCCCTGCTGGACGCCTTTGGCAAACGCACCCACGTGGCCGACGCCAGCCGCATCCGCCGCTGGGTGGAAACCGGCAAGGCCTCGCCGGTGCCCGCCGTCGCCCTGCAATACAAGGCCCAGCGCAGCCAGGCCCGCGCGGCCAACGTCGCCGCCACGACCGAGTAGCGCCCTTCGGCTGGCGGAGCCTGCTCCGCCAGCCGCCGTTCGCTAACCACCAGCAAACCCCTGGGGATTCCGGCGCCCGCCTGACCTGTAGGAGCGAGCTTGCTCGCGAACCTGCAAGGCACGAAGTCAAGCGGTTCGCGAGCAAGCCCGCGCCTTACGAAGAGCCACGCAGCGCGCATAAAAAGCCCCGGCGCAAGGCCAGGGCAAGCTTTTCGCCACTCACGCATCCGGTTATTCCACCGGCAGCGCGGGCGGCGTCCGGCAGGCATTACTCCTGAACGGCCCAGCGGTCGAGCCAGCTCCAGCGATGCGGGAAGCGCGCCTTCAGGCCCAGGCGGTCGACGCGCCAGAACGCCGGCCACTCCTCGCCCTTGACCCGTGCCAGCAGGCGCAGGTTGCGATTCGGCGCGCTGAAGGCCTCGCGCAGTTCCACCGGCACCGGGGCCGCGTCCTCCACCATGCGCACCACCTCCGCCTGCAACCATTTGCCGTCCGGCAGGCGCACGCGGAATGGCTGGCCGGGCGATGCATATTCGGCAAAGCGCGGATCGAGGTAAATCCAGATTTCGGCATCGCCCAGGCGCTGCAGGCGCATCAGCAGGGTGCCGGGACCGACGTTCTCGCCCTCGCCCACCATCACTTCGCTGATGACCCCGGAGTCGCTGGCCTTGAGCTCCAGCCCTTGCAGGCGCGACTGCAGCCAGTCGCTTTCCAGCCGGCGCTGGCGGTCCAGGGTGTCGTCCCCCGGCTGCGACTCGCGCCGGTCGAACTCCACCAGGTCGCGCTGGCGACGGTCACGCTCGTCCCGGGCCTGTTGCACTTCGCCGCGGGTCGCCGCGCCGGCGGCGAGCAAGCCGCGCAGTTGCTGCAGGCGGCTGTCCGCACTGTTGAGCAGGCGCACCAGCGGCTCGCGCTCACGTTCGCTGAGGGTCCGCCGACCCTGCGCCGCTGGCGTTGCCTTCGAGGGATCGGCCAGCAGGGCCAGGCGGGCACGCCATTCGGGGTTGTCCATCTGCATCAGCAACTGGCCGGCCGAAACCTTGTCGCCGGGTCGAACCAGTATCTTCGCCACCTGCCCGGCCTCCCGTGCGCGCAGCTCGCTGGACGGCAGATGCAACTGCGCGGGGGCTTCGATCAGCCAGAGGCCGAGCATTTCGCGCCCCACCAGGAACAGCAGCGGGCTGGTCACCACGAAAAGGATCAGATACCAGCGCAGCTTGAACGCCATGCGCTTGCCCGGCGCGTAAAGCACCTTGAGGCCCTGGTCCTGGGTGGGCTGTTGTTCCTTGGGGCTGGAAAATCGAATCTTCATGGGATGCTCAATGCGGGTAATGGGACCAGTCCTGCCAGTCGATGCCGGACACGCCGGCCGACTGCAGAGGCTTACGCCAGCGCTCCACCTGCTGCCGCAGCTGGGTGCTCGACGCTCCGGCCCAGGATTCCTCGGCCGGCAATTGCGGCTCGACGCTCTGCGCCAGTCGGAAACGCAGCGCCGGCCAACGACGGGCAATGGATTGCGCAAGTTCCGCGCTGCGTTCGGGGTTGCGGGTGTAGATCATCAGGCTGACCTGCCGCACGCCGCGCTGCGGCAAGGCGCAGGGCACGCAGGTGCCACTGGCGGGCTCGGCGAACCAGCGCGGATGGCTGGACAGCTCCAGCGGCCAGTAATCGAGCCGGGCGACCGCGCCGAGGGTATCCAGCCAGTCCCGCAGGCGGCTGTCGGGCACCGGCCAGCCGAGCTGCTCGACCTCAAGGTCCAGGTGCACGGCGTCGAAGCGCACCTCGCGAAGCTGACCGAGCAGCGCCAGCAGGCCCTTGCGCCCATCGGCCGACAGCCACGCCGGGTCGCCCAGCAGCAGCACGACCTGCATGCCCTGGGCGCGGGCATCGGCCAGGGTACCCTGGAGCTGCTTGCGCAGGGTCGGGATATCCGCCACCTGGTTGGCATCGAGCCCCACATACAGGCGCTGCATGCCGGCGCTGCGCAGGGCCTTCAGTTCGGCGCGGCGGGTCCCGGGCTGCAACAGGGCCCGGCTCTTCCACAGGTAGACGCCCTGGTTCCACGCCGACTCGCGGGCCGGGGCGTTGCCCTGGGCGCCTGCCGGCGACTGCCAGCTCAGGTTCTGTACGCCGAGCAACGGGCTCAGCGCCTGGTCATCGTCGACGAACATGCGCAAGGACGCTTCGCGCAACCAGGCGGCATGCCACGCGGCGATCAGGCGCATACCGTTGTCGTAGCGCTCCAGCTCCACCGCCTGCTCCTCGCCCAGCGAACCCTCGACCGAACGCGCAGAGCGCAGGCGCTGCTCGCGCTGGGCCACCGACGACACGGCGAGTTGCTCGCGCTCGCGCTCCAGGTCCTCCACGGCCTGCCGCTGGCCCTGCAGGGTCTTGCCCAGGTCCTGCAGCAACTGCTGGCGCTCGGCATTCAGCCTGGCCAGGGCCGCCTCGTGGCGCGCCTCCCCTTCCCGCCCGCGGGCCTGGCCGTAGGACATCAGATCGAACGGCGTGGAGAAGTTGAGGCTGGCAACCAGGCCATTGCCGGTACTGGTCGCTCCGCTGCGATCCTCGAAGCTTTGTCCAACGCTGAAGCTGGAATCGATGCTGTCGTACCAGGGCGACTTGCGGTTCTGCTCGGCCTGGCGCAGTTCATCCCGGCGCTCCTGCAGGCGCGGATGGCCTTCCAGCGCCTGGCGCCAGCGGGCCAGGGGCTGCACCTGCGCCGCCAGCGCTTCCGCCCGAGCCTGCTGAGCGGGGGTGATTTCCAGGCCGGAGAGTGACGCCAGGCTTTCACGGGTGTCGTCCATCAACCGCGCACTCGACTCACAACGCCGCTGCAAGGTCTGCCAGCGGCCGTCCAGCAAGCGCGCCTGGGACGGCAGCAGCCAACCCTGGCGCTCGCGCAGGGCCAGGCGCTCGCGGGCGCTGGCCGCATCGGGCAACAGTGTCCGGCACCAGCGATTTTCCTCTTCCGCACGCCACCAGTCGGCGTAGGCGCTGCGCAGCGCCAGTCGCTGCTCGGCCTTCTGCAGCAGGCGGCGGGACTGCTGCCTCTGCTGCTCCAGTTCGACGGCGGAAACCGCCTGCACCTGGCGCCGCAGGCTGCCCAGCAAGGGGTGGCGCAAGCCCAGCGCGAGGCTGCGCCCGTAGTAGGTGTCGATCAGGTCTTCGGTCACCAGCTCGCGGTAGTGCCCGGCACTGCCCGAGCCGAACCACTGCCAGCCCGCCTCGGCCTCGCGCTGCTCCTTGAGCGCGTCCAGGGCCCGCAGGTCGGCGGCATTGGCTTGCAGCACGGCGCTGTCGTCGGCGCTGTCGAGCACCCGCGACAATGGCAGCACATCGGCCTGGGACAGGCCGGCAGCCAGCAGCAGGGAGCCCAGAAGCAGGGAACGCATCATCGAATCAGAACCTCTTTGCCTTACGCAGCACCCACCAGGGCGCCATGCTGGTTTCTTCATGGCCGCGGCGCAGGGCCTCGTTGAGCATGGCCACCGCGCTCCACAGGCGCATGACCAGCATGAACAGGGGGAAGACGAAGACCACCGGGAACAGCTTCAGGTCCTGGCGTGGACGTTCGGAAACCAGCACCAGCATGGTCAGGTACAAGAGCAGGGTCATGCCCAGGTAGACCAGGTAGATGAGCAGCACCAGGGCGAGGACGCGCGGCAGCGGCACGACCAGTGGGCCGATCACGCAGTAGCCGAAGATGATGAACGGCAGCACCAGTTGGAAGAAGAAGCCGGTGACCAGCGTCATCAGGAAATTGGGCCAGCCCAGCAGGCGCGGGTTGAAGCTGTGGCGATGCTTGCGGATGTACAGGAAGTACAAGTCGCCATCCCAGCGCAGCCGCTGCTGGAGGAACTGCAGGAACTTCACCGGCGCATCGGTGTGGCCGATGGCGCCGGGTTCGAAAGGGATGCGCAGGGGCTGGCGGCCGAAGTAGTTCTTGATCCGCAGGGTGATGTCCAGATCTTCGGCCGTATGGGTGTCCCAGCCACCGATCTTGTCGAGGAAGCTGCGGCGGAACGCACCGAAGGCCCCGGACACGTTGTTCACCAGGTTCCATTCGCTGAGGCCGATCTTGGCCATGTGGATCGACAGCTGGTACTCCAGCGCCTGCATCGCCGTGGTCAGCGAAGCCCAGACATTGCGCACGCGCAGGCTACCCGCCACCGCCGGCACGTCCGGGTCGGCGAAATGACGAACCATGCGGCTGACCATGTCGTTGTCGAAGGAGGTGTCGCCGTCCAGCGCCATGATCACCTCGCCGGTGCAATGCGCGAGACCGGCGTTGAGCGACGACACCCGGCCGCCGCGCTGCCATTTGGCGATGGGCCGCAGCAGACGACGGGGGTGCAGCACCGGGTCGACGCGGAAATCCCGCACCGCCTGCATGGTGGGCTGGTTGACCGCCGCGCCATCGACCACCGGGATCATCTCGATGTAGCCCGGATAGGTCTGCTCGCACAGGCTCAGCAGGGTCTTCTGCACATCCAGGCCTTCGCTGTAGCAGGTGATGATGCACGACACCCGCGGGCGGTAGCCGTTGTCCCTGGGCAGCTCAAACGGCTTGCGCATGAACCAGCGCAACACGCCGACCAGCACCATCAGGTTGAGCGGCACTTCCAGCAGCAGGAAGGCCGGCAGCAGCATGAAGACGGCACGGAAGAACCCGTCAGTCCGGGCAAACTCTCCGATCAGCAGCAGCCATTGTTCGACGAATCCTTCCATGCTTCACCCAAGTTGTCCGCCCAGCCGGGCCAGCAGCAAGGCGGCATCTTCCTGCTCCAACTGGTCGTCCGGCGCGGTGAAGCCCGCCAGGCGGATCTCGATGCGCGTCGCCTTCTCCAGGGTCAAGTGCTCGGCGCCCGTGGCCAGGCGCTGGCGTACCACTTCCAGGCCGGCGGCATCGGTGTGAGGCATGAGCACCCAGAGCACTTCCTCGCTCATGCGCGAGCAGCGGTCCGTCTCGCGCACGGCTTCCTGCAGGCGCTCCACCAGGCCGTCCACCAGGGCATGGCCACGCATCTCGCCCAGCTCGGCGAGGGTTTCCAGCAGGTTGACGAAGCGCAGCCCGAGCAGGGAGAACGGCGGATTGCGGTGGCGCGTGGTCAGTTGCAACTGCCAGGTGAGCAGGTCGAGGAAGGCCTGGCGCGGCAACAGGCTGAGGCTGCCGAAGCGCTCCATGTTCGCCGAGGTAGCGGCGAAGCCCTCGCGGCAGCGCAGGCGCCCGGCCTCGGCAATGCGGAAGTGGCGTACCTCGCGCACCCGCAACTTGTCGGGCTCATGGTTCTGCCCGCAGTCCAGGCAACGCGCCTGCACGGCGGCGTCGACGAAGAATGCCTGGCAACTGCGGCAGCGGTAGTTCTCCAGCGGACGGTCGTAGTCGCTGCCGATGTGGCGCAGTCGGGTCAGGCAGTTCGGGCAAATCAGCAAGCCGTCCTTGAGGAAGTGCTCCTGGGGCCCGACGTGGCCGCAGGTGAAGCAGTGCAACGACGGCTGGCGGCCGATGTCCAGGGCCTGGCATTCCGGGCAGACATCCACGTAGTTCAGGCGCCCCGAGCCGCAGCCGGTACACAGGCGCAGGCGATCCAGCAGCTCGCCCTCCTCCAGCCAGCCGTGCTGCCCCATCAGTTGCAGCCAGGAAAACGGATTGATCTCCTCGCTGTCGCTCAGGGCCTCGAGAATCGGGTAGCGGTAATGCTGGGGCACGGCGGTATCGCGCACGGCATGCACGTCGCCGCGCGAGCGCAGCCAGAGCCAAGCCAGCACGCGCTCTTCGAAGCGTGCCGGCGCCTGCCCCTGGTTGAACAGGCTGAAGCGTTCACGCCACAGGCGCCAGAGCGGCGTGATGATGCCCAGATCGGCCGGCGGTGGACCATCGCCCAACGCCACGCACCAGGAGTCAAGATCCTGACAGCAATAGATCAGGGAGAAACGATAGCGCGGGTCCTGGCGCAGGTGACGGAGCATCTGCCCGGCCTGGATGCCGGGTAGATCGAGGAGCAGCACATCGTAGGTCGCTGCCGACTGCAGACCGGCCAGATCAGCGAAATGCTCCAGTTCAGTGCTGCGGTAGCGGGAGGAAGCGGTGCCGACAACGGCGGCCAGGGGTGACGCGGTATTCATAAAGATCTCTGCGAGTGGCCCTTAACCTGAGAGTCAATCATAGCAACAGCGCATCAGAAACCCGTCGTTAATTTGTCACCTCAATTGCATTTCGATGACCTATGTCATTTTATTGACTTCCATTGGTCGGTTACACCCAGCGCTCCCTGCACGCTGCCGACCAATACGGCAGGCCTTTCGAGGCATCACGCTGGCGCTGTCCGGCACCGGCGATGTGCCGCAAACGGTGGCGGACAGGAGCCATCCAGCACTTTAGATTGTCCATTCTAGACGACCGGCGCGAGGCTGCTGCCTGTCTCCGCACAAGAACAAGCCAGGAGCGTCACCTGCACTTTCTGTCTGCCTGGAGCGATCCGGAGGAGGACACATGCGATTGCGCTGCTTTTTCCTGGGATGTGTTTGGGATGAAGGGATTCTGACCGAAGTCGGCCGCGTGCCGATGCTCTGCCAGCGCTGCGCGCGCTGCGGCGCACAGCGGTACCTGGCAATCAAGAACGAGAGTCCAGAGCCGGAAATCTGAGGCGGAAACGAAACTGCCCCGGAGCACGCCAATGCTCCGGGGCAGTCCGGTCAATCAAACAGCTTTCAGTTGGCCACGAACGCCTGGCTGGTGGTGATCGCCATGTCGCCGCCGGGCAGCTTCAGATCGCCGATGCGCTCGAGGCTGTCGGCGTCGAAGATCGCCACGTCGTTCAGGGTGCCGGTCAGGTACAGCTTGTTGCCGGCCTTGTTGGTCGACAGGCAGTAGTAGGAGTGGTCCAGGTTCGCCGCCTTGACCAGCTTCTGCTCCTTGATGTCGTACTTGGCCAGGCGGTTCAGCACGCCGTAGACGATGTTGCGGTCCTTGGCCGAGCGGATGCCGCTGAAGTACACCTCGGTGACCGGGCCGAAGTCGACGGTCTCGGTCTTGCCGGTGGCCAGGTCGATGTTGAAGAAACCATACAGGTAGTCGGCAGTGGCCGGGTCCTGCTTGGCATCCTTGAACTTCGCCGTGGTGTAGAGCAGCGAGAAGTCGCGCGGATAGGTCTGCTGGTTCCACACGTAGAGCACGTCCGGCGGCGCGTAGTTGGGGCGCTGCCAGTGACGGCTGGGGATCACCACGTCGAACTTGCCGGTCTTCACGTCCACCTTGTAGATGTCCGGGCCAGCCACGTAGAGGGTGCCGTCGTCGCCGCTCTGCATGATGGTCAGCTGGCGCGGCGCCGGGAAGGTGCGCACCGGCTTGGCATTCATGCCGTCGGCCACCGAGTAGACCTGCAGGCGCGGCTGCTGCACCTCGTAGTGCTCGGCGAGGATCAGCGTCGGGTTGGCGACGGCGTAGATCTCCTTGCCGTCATGGCTGACGGTCATGGAGAACATCGAGCGCGCGTTCTCGCCCGGCTTCTGCGCGATGGTGGCGTGGAACACCGGTTTGCAGTCATCGAGCTGGATGCCGTAGATGTCCGCGTAGTGGTTGCTGAGGATGTAGGCGACCTTGCGGTCCGGCGACAGCTGGGTCATGCCCGGGCCGTACGCGCCGGGGATGGTGCAGGTCTTGAACAGCTTGTCGGTCTGCATGTCGATGACGTGCAGGTTGTTCGGGTAGTTGGTGCTGATCAGGTACTCGTGGCCACTTTCCAGCGCCTTGCTCTCGTCTGCGGCGACGGCTTGCAGCGCGCAGGCCAGCGAGAGGCCACCGAGCGCGGCGGCGAATGCTTTTCTGGACATGCAGGTTTTCCTCTTGTTCTTCTGTCCCATATGTTTCAGGGCGATCATTTGTCGTCCGGGAAGACGGTGCCGAGGTTGCGCCAGTTCTCGGCCGAGGCCTGCGCATCCTTGTTCCAGTCGGGGTAGGTGCTCATCATGTCCGGCACCTGGGCCGGCCACCAGCAAGGGTCGGAGCAGCCGTAGAGGTCCGCTTCCATCGGCTGGCAGAGCGAGGACACGCCGCCGAACACGTCGACTTCCCAGCCCGGGTCGGTGGTCGCCGCGCAGCCGGCCACGGAGTTCATCGCCACCACGTCCTCGATGCGATCCTCGGCGGCGGCCTGTTCGAGCTTCTGTGCTTTGGTGTTGATCGCTTTCAGATGTTTCATGTCAGTGCGCCTTCCGCGGAGTGATGTGGCGGTCGATGAAGCTGGGGTTGGAAGCCATGATCCGGCTGTAGACCTCGATGCCGAAGTCGACCCAGTCCCTCATCAGTTCGCAGTAGTGGTAGGTGGGGTGCGCCGGGTCGCCGTAGCGCGCGTAGCTCTCGTGGTAGCAGCCGCCGGAGCAGAGGTTGCGGATGTGGCAGCTGGCGCAGCCGGTGTCGGTGCGGTCCAGGCGCTGCGAGAGGAACTCGTTCAGCTCGGCCTGCTTCACCCCTTCATGCACGTTGCCGAAGGTCGGCAGCGAAGAACCGGTGAAGCGGTGGCACAGGTTCAGCTCGCCCTTGTGGTCCACCGCTAGCATCTTCAGGCCGGCGCCGCACGGCAGGGCCTTCTTCTGCCCTTCGTGGATGTCGGTGATCAGCTGGTGCAGGTTGGAGAAGCCGATGTTGCGCCCTTCCAGCGCCTCGTCCAGGTAACGGCGACCGAGGGTCTTCATGCCGGCGAAGACAGCCTTCAGCTCATCGGTGGTGAGGTTGTAGCTGCTGATGTCGCCCGAGGTGACCGGGGCGAAACCGACTTCGGCGAAGCCCATCTCGTTGAACAGGTGATTCCAGATGGTCTCGACGTCGGTGACGCCGGTGGTCAGGGTCACCCGCGCGCCGACCGGCCGCGCGGTGTAGCGCGACAGCAGCATGTCGGCCTTGCGCCGCACCACGTCATAGGTGCCCTGCCCGCCCACGGTGATGCGGTTGCGGTCGTGCACCGTCTTCGGCCCGTCGATGCTGATGGACAGCCCGAAGCGATGGGCGTTGAGCCAGTCGACGATTTCCTCGGTGAGCAGCGTGGCGTTGGTGGTCATGACGAAGTCCACGGTCTTGCCCAGCTCGCCGAAACGGCGCTCGCAGTACGCGACCATGTGCTCGATCAGCGGGCGGTTGGACAGCGGTTCGCCGCCGAAGAACACCACGGTGTAGCGCTGCTCGTCGGGGGATTCCTGGATCAGCATTTCCACCGAAGCCTCGGCGGTTTCCGCGCCCATCTTCTTGCCGGCGGAGGGCTTGTCCAGGTCTTCCTTGTAGCAGTAGGTGCAGCTGAGGTTGCAGCCGGTATTGACGTTCAGCACCACGGTATTGAGCGCGGTGCGATCGACTTTCTTGATGCCGATTTCAGGGGTCAGCGGCGAGCCGTCGCTGACCAGCTCCAGCGCGATCAGCTCGCGCAGGGTCTCGTCGATCTCCTCGGCGGCGAAGCGCCCGGCCAGGCGCTGGGTCAGTTCGTCCGGCGAGCAGGCCTGCCCGCGCAGCGCGTCGATGATCCCGCCGGTCAGCTCGTCGCTGGCGAACAGCGAGGAGCTGGGGATGTGGAACAACAGGCGGTCGGCGTCGACCTGCACTTCATGCAGGTTGCGTTCGACCAGATTCAAGATGGCGCCCATGGCGACCTCCCGGAACTTGCTTGGTACACCCGCCCGAAGGCGGGGGTTCATGCTCTGAGTTCATCCGATTCCCGCATCACGGGATCGGCGGGTTGTTCCAACGCTGCACGGTGACGATCATGTGCCCTTCGCCCTTGTGCGACTGGCCGGCGTCGTCCACCGCGGCGATCACCTTCAGGTTGCCGGCGTTGTTGGTCATCATCTTGCGGGCCGGGTTGGGGCCGGCGTCACCCGGGGTGAAGATACCGGTGGAAGCATCCATCTCTCCGGCGAACTTCACGTCCTGGTCTTCCTTGGCGCGGTCGTCGAAGGGTTCCACCGACCACTGCGCGGGGAACACGCCGATACGGAACGGCTTGCCATCGGCGCCCTTGCCCCAGGCCTCGGCATCGAAGCTGCCCTGGACCTTGGGCGTGGAGCCGCCATTGCCGCCGATGCGGGCGATGGAGAACTCCGGCACCACCTTCACTTCGGCAATGTCCTTGTACACCGCGAGGCTGCCGCCCTTGGCGGTGCCCACGGTAACGTCGCGCTCGCCGGCGGCGGCCGCATCGCTGGCCTTGACCTTGACGGTCACGCGCTCGGGCGTCTCGGACACCACCGACACCACCTCCACGCCGGCGCCGAACGATGGCTTGCCCTTCAGGCCGGTGCCGACCACGCTGACCTCGGTCTCCACACCCGCCTTGATGTAGGCCGGCTGCACGCCCAGCACGTGGCTGCTGCCGTCCTTCGCCGCAACGAAGTCCAGGCCGCGCTCATCGTGGGCCTTGTCGAACATGCGGCCCTGCATCTGGCCATCGAGGGCGGCGAACACCTGGCGCATGCTCAGGTCGCCCACGGTGACGTTGCCGCGCCACTCGTAGCCGTTGTACAGCACCGCGCTGCCCTCGCCGTTGAACGGCTCGCCGTCGGCGTATTGGCCCTTCACGCTGACCTTGAACGCATCGTCGCCGCTCTTGGCCACGCTCATGGTGCCGGCCAGGTCGCCCTTGCCCGGCATGTGCCCGGCGAAGCTCCACTCGCCCGCCAGCGACTCGGCCTGCGGACGATTCTTCTGCCAGTCGCTCCAGGCCTTGCTGTCCAATGGGTAACGCTTGGCCAGCTCCGGGACCATCTCTTTCTTCGCCAGGTCGAACCAGTCGCGGTCGCGGGACAGCGCCTGGTATTCCAGCGACGGCCAGCGGCCGAGGTGGAAGTTCACCAGCTTCTCCCACTCCGCCGCCGGGCGACGCTGCAGGGCGATGCGCGCGCCCGAGTGGCAGCGGGCGCACATCTGTTCGAAGTTGGTATCGAATTTCTCCACGGTGTTCAGCCGGCGCTCGAGGGCGTAGCGCACGCCTTCGGTTTCGCTGGGCGCCAGGCCCTGCTTGTCGGCGAGGAACTTGACCACCGAGCGGCGTTCGTCGTCGGTGATCTTCAGGCCGTACATCACCTGCATGCGCGCAATGCTCATCAGCCAACCCTCGGGGGTCTTGCGCTGGTGGCTGATGCGGCTCAGGGAATTGTTGCCTTCGGGCGTGTGGCACGCCTGGCACTTGGCGTTGATGATCGCCTGGCCATCGGCGGCGTTGGCCGGCTGGTGCAGCGCTAGGGCCAGAGCGGCCAGGGTTCCGGCACCCAGACAGTGCCGAAGTCGTGTCATCTTCAAGGTCAGGCCTCCTCGGTATTCTTGTTGGTTATTCCTGCCCACCGATGGGCTAAGCGCGATTGCGTCGAACGCTTGGTAGCGATTTAGCAGTTTGTGTGCCACTCCTTTGCAGGGCCCGCCGCACCAGGCTTGCGGCGGGTTTTCCCGGAGCTCTCGGCCGTCACGCCGAGGTTCGATGCGTCTAATTTCGCGATTGCTGTCTAACTCTGAGACACGGCCTGTGCGACGCCGTCCGAAGCAGTATGGCCGCGCCGGCGCAAAACACCGCCCGCCGGCAGCAACAAGGCGCCGAACAGCATGGTCAACAGGCCGACCCAGACCAGCGAGAGGAACGGGAAGCGGCGCACCACCACCACGCTTTCGATCTCGTCCCCCGGCTGTTTCAGCAGGCGTGCCGAGGCCGGCACCCAGACCTGCAGGTCGCCGCTCCAGCCGCGCACGATGAACGGATGCAGCACGTAGCCACGGTCCGAGGCGAAGCGCGCGTAGTGGTAGTCGAGAATCTCGCAGAGCTGGCGCACCGGGCCCTGGTAGGCCGGCGGATTGCCACGGCTGTCCTGGAACAGCGCATGGCCGGCGAGCGTCCGCTCGCCGTCGCGCAGTTCGACCTTGGCCACTGCGTGGTAGCCGGAGAAATCCGGGCGGCTGGAATCAGGCAGCACGCGCAGTTCCATACCGCCGATTACCGAGTGCCACTGTTCGAAGGAGGTGCCCGGCGGGATGCTGATCTGCTGGTAGCTGTTGAGTGCCGTGGCCGCCAGTCCGCCCACCAGCGCGATCACCGCGCCACCGTGCACCAGCGCCAGCCCGCCGCTGTAGCGCAGGTTGCCCAGGCGCCGGCTGCGCCACAGGCTCAGCGCGCCCCAGAACAGGCAGCAGCCCATCAGGAAGACGCCACCGAGCAGCGCCGCGTCCAGCCACGGCAGCACCCGCACGATGCTCTGCGAGAGCATCCCGTCGCCGTTGTAGCCGCCGCTCAGCCAGCCACCGCGCCAGCCGGTCCAGAGCATCACGGCGGCCATCGCCAGGGTCGCCAGCAACGCCAGGCGGGACCGGCCGCAGCGGCGCAGGAAGCTGTAGCCGCCGATCAGGCCGAGCACCGCCAGCAAAGGCACCACCCAGAGTGCCAGGCCGTAGCCGTCGACGTCCCACTGGTCGAAGGCGCGGCGCAGGCTGTCCATCTCCGCCGTGGTGGCCCAGGCGGTCAGGGTCTCGAAGAAGGGTTTCAGCTCGCTCGGCCGCTCCAGGCCCAGCCATTCGTAGAGATGCGCCTGGACCAGCGCGCCAAGGGCCAACAGCCCGGTGCCAGCGAACAGGTAGATGGCCACGTCCAGCGTCCAGTCCGACGCCCCGCGCCGACGCCCCGCCGCAACCTCGGCGCGACGCCCGGCGAGCAGGTAGAACGCCGCCAGCACCAGCAGGATCAGCGCCAGCACCAGGTGGCTGAGCCAGGAGGTGGTGCCAATGTAGCGGTGCGAGCTGGCCAGCACCGTGCTGCGGGTCACCGCCATCGCCACGCAGGCCATTGCCGCCGCCAGCAGGCTGAGCAGCGGCAGCAGGCGGCGATTGGCGCCATTGGTACGCCAGCGGCGGGCGCCGTGCAGTACCGCGCCGAGCAGCGCCCAGATGACGAAGGCCGAGGTTTGTACCGGGTCCCAGTGCCAGAGCTGGCCGAAGGTGAAATCCTCCATCGCCCAGGCCATCCCCGCGCCGATGCCGGCGGTAAGCACCAGCCAGGCACGCCGGCTGTAGCGCGGCATCACCCAGGCGTAGGCGCTGTCGCCCTGCCCCAGCGCGCCAAGCGCGGCGCCGGCGGGCGCCAGGGCCCAGGCATAGGCACCGAGAATCAGCGGCGCGTGGAAGGACATCCAGAAGGTCTGCAGGTGCGCATTCATGCCCTGGCTCGGCAGGCTCGCCAGCCAGTCCGCCGGCGTCGCGCTGAACGGCCCGAGCCAGGCGGCGGTGGCCGTGTACCAGGCGGCGATCAGCGCCATCCCGCGCCCGGCCCAGCCCTCCAGTTGGCGACCGCTCAGGGCGGCGGCCATGCAGAAGGTGGCCAGCAGCAGTACCGTGCCTTCGTCGCCGCCCCAGAGGTTGGAGAACTTCAGGTAGGCCGGCAGCGCCGCGCTGCTGTACAGCCAGACGTAACGCAGCTGGAAGTGATCGGCCAGCAGGTGCAGCGCCACCGCCAGACAGGCACCGCACAACACGCCCATTGCCACCGGCCAGGTCGGCGGACGCAGGTGCGGACGCAGCGCCCCCAGGGCGATCAGCGCGGCGACACCCCAGAGCACGCCATTGCCGATCGGCGGCAGCAGCCAGAGCAGCGCGCACGTAGCCAGCGCGGCGCACAGCCCTGCAATCCATGACGACATCCTCTTCAAGCGAGCCTCCCTGTTTGACGGCGCCTGAGGCGACAGGCGAACGGAGTCTTGCCTCTCACATTCCGTGCCAGCGGCAAAAACCCTTGGGAAACAAACCATTGGTCAACGCACAGGGGCGCGGCGCAGTGGCAATTCGCGACGGCTGTATCAGCCTGAGACATCCCGGACAGTTTTAGACGATGGTCGAACGACCCGGGCGCGAACGCCGCAATGCAGGCCGTGAAAGCCCCCTGGCAGCGGCCTTATCCGACTCCGTGCGTCGGAAATAACGCTCTCATCCGCGCCAGCCGTGGGTTTGCAGGTCATATGAGTGGATATCCGAGTCATGCCGGTTATCCTCTTTCATGACCTTGCCCCACGGCAGGGCCGCCTGTTTTCACGCTTCGCGCAATCCGTATGACGATGACATCAGCCCCTGGGCCTGAGTGCGGCAACGGTATGGAAGGACTCCGGCCTTCAACAAGAACAAGACGGAGAAGAACATGGCGCAGACATACAGCCCGGCCGCGGGCAACGCACCCCACAGCGGCATCACCAAGGAGGAGCGCAAGGTCATTTTCGCCTCCTCCCTCGGCACCGTATTCGAGTGGTACGACTTCTACCTCTACGGTTCACTGGCGGCGATCATCGCCAAACACTTCTTCGCCGGGGTCAACGAGACCACCGCCTTCATCTTCGCCCTGCTGGCCTTCGCCGCCGGCTTCGCGGTGCGCCCCTTCGGCGCCATCGTGTTCGGCCGCCTGGGCGACATGATCGGACGCAAGCACACCTTCCTCATCACCATCGTGATCATGGGCACGTCCACCGCCGTGGTCGGCCTGCTGCCGGCCCATTCCACCATCGGCGTGGCCGCGCCGATCATTCTGATCACCCTGCGGCTGCTCCAGGGCCTCGCCCTGGGCGGCGAATACGGCGGCGCGGCGACCTACGTGGCGGAGCACGCGCCACAGGGCAAGCGCGGTTTCTTCACCTCGTGGATCCAGACCACCGCCACCCTCGGCCTGTTCCTCTCGCTGCTGGTGATCATGGCCTGCCGCACCGTGCTAGGCACCGAGGCCTTCGAGGCCTGGGGCTGGCGCGTGCCCTTCCTGCTCTCGATCCTGCTGCTGATCGTCTCGGTGTACATCCGCCTGCAACTCTCCGAGTCGCCGGTATTCAAGCGCATCAAGGAAGAAGGCAAGGCGTCCAAGGCGCCGCTGACCGAATCCTTCGGCCGCTGGGACAACCTCAAGGTGGTGATCATGTCGCTGCTCGGCGGTACCGCCGGGCAGGCCGTGGTCTGGTACACGGGGCAGTTCTACGCGCTGTTCTTCCTCCTGCAGACCCTCAAGATCGACGCGCAGACCGCCAACTACCTGATCGCCGGCTCGCTGCTGCTGGGCACGCCGTTCTTCGTGTTCTTCGGCAGCCTCTCCGACCGCATCGGCCGCAAGCCGATCATCATGGCCGGCTGCATCCTCGCCGCGCTGACCTACTTCCCGATCTTCCACGGCCTGACCCAGTTCGGTAACCCGGACGTGTTCGCCGCCCAGGAGAAGAACCCGGTGACCGTGGTCGCCGATCCGGCCCAGTGTTCGTTCCAGTTCGACCCGGTGGGCAAGGCCAGATTCGTCAGCTCCTGCGACCTGGCCAAGAGCCTGCTGGCGAAGAAGGCCATCCCCTACGAGAACATCAAGGCCGAGACCGGCACCGTGGCCCAGGTGCACATCGGCGACAAGGCCATCGAAAGCTTCGAGGGCAAAGGCATGGCCGCCGCGGACTTCAAGACCCAGTCCGATGCCCTCACCGCGCAGCTGAGCACCGCCCTCAAGGACGCCGGCTACCCCGAGAAGGCGGATCCGGCGAAGATCAACCACCTGGCCATGCTGCTGCTCCTGACCGTGCTGGTGATCTACGTGACGATGGTCTACGGACCGATCGCCGCCTGGCTGGTGGAGCTGTTCCCGGCGCGCATCCGCTACACCTCGATGTCGCTGCCCTACCACATCGGCAACGGCTGGTTCGGCGGCTTCCTGCCGACCGTGGCCTTCGCGATGGTGGCGGCCACCGGGGACATCTACTACGGGCTCTGGTACCCCATCGTCATCGCGGTGATGACGGCGATCCTGGGGACCTTCTTCCTTCCGGAAACCAAGGACCGGGAGATCCACCACGGCTGAGCGGTACAGCCATGCGGCGTACGACCGTTCGCGGTTGTACGCCCGCAGGGAGGATCGGTTCTCGTGGGAGCGGAGCTTCTCCGCGCCACACCGGCAAGACCGGTGCCGGGTCGGTTCGCGAGCAAGCTCGCTCCTGCGAAGAGCCGGCCCATCGCACCCTGTAGGACCGAGGGGGACGCCCAGTCCTTGCTCGCGAACCACACCACACCGCACGAAACCAATCGCGGACAGAGTCCGCTACGACCAATCAGGGCGCCCGGCCGTCTCAGCCGCTGTCGCAATGTGCGACAACGGCCCTCTCCCCGCCAATCGAAAAAATCAATAAATCTTTTTAATTTCAAATACTTAGTCAACGATTTAAGCATTGGCACAGCCGTTGCGATGTCCGCTCCCAACCTGCTCCCGATCCGAGCAGAACGAACAGACCGACAAGAGGCAATCGCAATGCTCGCTTCCCTGCCCATCAAGCCCGAATCCCGCGCCTTCCTGCAGCGCGCACCGAAGATGCTGATCGGTGCCGACTGGACCTCCGCCAGCGACAGCGCCCTGATGGACCTGCGCAACCCGGCCACCGGCGAGGTGCTGTGCCAGGTCCCGGCCGCCACCGTCGCCGACGTCGATCGCGCCGTGCGCGCCGCGCGCCAGGCCTTCGACGATTCGCCCTGGAGCCGCATGCGTCCGCGCGAGCGGCAGAATCTGCTGTGGAAGCTCGCCGAGCTGATGGAGCGCGACGCCGACCTGCTGGCCGAGCTGGAGTGCCTGAACAACGGCAAGAGCGCCGCCGTCGCCCGCGTGATGGATGTGCAGTTGGCCATCGACTTCCTGCGCTACATGGCCGGTTACGCCACCAAGATCGAAGGCACCACCGTCGATGTGTCGATGCCGCTGATGCCCGACGGCGACTTCCACGGCTACATCCGCCGCGAAGCCGTCGGCGTGGTGGGTGCCATCGTCGCCTGGAACTTCCCGCTGCTGCTGGCCTGCTGGAAACTCGGCCCGGCGCTGGCCACCGGTTGCAGCGTGGTGCTCAAGCCCGCCGACGAAACCCCGCTGTCCGCGCTGAAACTCGCCGAGCTTGTCCTGGAGGCGGGCTACCCGGCAGGCGTGTTCAACGTCGTCACCGGCACCGGCATCACCGCCGGCGCCGCCCTCTCCCACCACCCGCTGGTGGACAAGCTGACCTTCACCGGCTCGACCCCGGTGGGCAAGGAAATCGGCAAGGCGGCGATGGACAACATGACTCGCGTGACCCTGGAGCTGGGCGGCAAGTCGCCGACCATCGTCATGGCCGACGCCGACCTCGCCACCGCCGCCGCTGGCGCGGCGCAAGCGATCTTCTTCAACCAGGGCCAGGTCTGCTGCGCTGGCTCGCGCCTGTACGTGCAGCGCAAGCACTTCGACAACGTGATCGCCGACATCGCCGGCATCGCCAACGGCATGAAGCTGGGCAACGGCCTGGACCCGAGCATCGACATGGGTCCGCTGATCTCCGCCAAGCAGCAGAAGCGCGTGTTCGACTACATCGAACTGGGCCGCGACAAGGGCGCCACCATCGCCTGCGGCGGCGAACAGTTCGGCCCCGGCTACTTCGTCAAACCCACGGTGATCGTCGACGTCGACCAGAAGAACCCGCTGGTGCAGGAGGAAATCTTCGGCCCGGTGCTGGTCGCCATGCCCTTCGACGACATCGACGACGCCCTGCGCCTGGCCAACGACAGCCCCTACGGCCTGGGCGCGAGCATCTGGTCCAACGACCTGTCGGCGGTGCACCGCATGGTGCCGCGCATCAAGTCGGGCTCGGTATGGGTCAACTGCCACAGCGCGCTGGACCCGGCGCTGCCCTTCGGCGGCTACAAGATGTCGGGCCTGGGCCGCGAAATGGGCGCCGCCGCCATCGAGCACTACACCGAGCTGAAGTCGGTGCTGATTCGTCTGTAACCCCCTGCGGGTCTACCTCGACCGGGCATCCCCTGCCCGGTCCTTGCATCCCTCGGTCGCGGCAGCGGCCGGGGGATTTTTTTGACTCGATCCCACGTCTGCGCATGCGGCCGAGCCCCATTGCAGAGTGGCTCATGGCTACCGTCGTGCGGCGCGCCATGTCGCTTTTGGCCATGCCCGTGGCGATCCTGAACAACTGGCGGGGCGCCCGCATGGCATAGCTTGGGGCCCGCGTGATGCTGGCTGTCCGGCGTGGCATTTCCGAGCCCCCATCGACCCGAAAGGAGCGGGATCGCGGCTTGGTGGAAACCCGCCCCGGCCCGTGGCTGCGCGCCCTCCATGACAACTTCAATAAGAACAATTGCAACAGGAAGGCCGACAGATGAGTGCACCTAGTGCGAAAGGCGCCAATGGCGATCTGGTGCAGGGCTTCAAGCCCCGCCACGTAACCATGCTTTCCATCGCGGGAATCATCGGCGCGGGGTTGTTCGTCGGCTCCGGCCACGCCATCGCCGCCGCCGGCCCCGCCGCCATCGTGGCCTACGCCCTCTCCGGGCTGCTGGTGGTGCTGGTGATGCGCATGCTCGGCGAGATGGCCGTGGCCAGCCCTGACACCGGCTCCTTCTCCGCGTACGCCGACCAGGCCATCGGCCGGTGGGCCGGCTTCACCATCGGCTGGCTGTACTGGTGGTTCTGGGTGCTGGTCATCCCCATCGAAGCCATCGCCGCCGGGGTCATCCTCAACAACTGGTTCCCGCAGGTCGAAACCTGGGTATTCGCCCTGTCGATGACCCTACTGCTGACCGTGACCAACCTGTTCAGCGTCGCCAAGTACGGCGAGTTCGAGTTCTGGTTCGCCATGCTCAAGGTGGCCGCCATCGTACTGTTCATCGGCCTCGGCGCGGCGGCGCTGCTGGGCCTGCTGCCCGGCCGCGAGGTCAGCGGCCTGACCCGGCTGATGGGCGAGCACGGCGGCTTCATGCCCAACGGCTGGACGGCGATCTTCAGTGCGCTGATCACCACCCTGTTCAGCTTCATCGGTACCGAGGCGGTGACCATCGCCGCCGCCGAATCCAGCGACCCCAGCCGCAACATCGCCAAGGCTACCCGTTCGGTGATCTGGCGCATCAGCGTGTTCTACCTGCTATCGATCCTGGTGATCATCTCGGTGGTGCCGTGGAACGACCCGCGCCTGGTGGAAATTGGCTCCTACCAGCGCACCCTGGAGCTGCTGAACATCCCCAACGCGCAACTGCTGATGGACCTGGTGGTGCTGGTCGCCGTCGCCAGCTGCCTGAACTCCTCGGTGTACATCGCCTCGCGGATGATCTATTCGCTGAGCCGCCGCAACGACGCGCCGGCCTTCATCCAGCGCACCTCGGCAGCCGGCGTGCCGCGCGCGGCGGTGATCGCCAGCACGCTGATCGGCATGGCCACCACCCTGCTGAACTTCTTCGCCCCGGCGCGCCTGTTCGACTTCCTGCTCGCCAGCTCCGGCTCCATCGCTCTGCTCGTCTACCTCGCCATCGCCATCTCGCAATTGCGCATGCGCGCGATCCTGCGCCGGCGCAACCACGAGCTGGTGTTCCGCATGTGGCTGTTCCCCTGGCTGACCTGGCTGGTGATCGGCATCATCGGCTTCATCCTGACCGTCATGTTCATCATGCCCACACACCGGGTGGAGGTAAGCTCGACGCTGGCGCTGACAGTGATCATCATCCTGCTCAGCCAGACCGGCCGGCGCACGCTAGAACACAGGCCGGATACGGTGCTGCGCCGCCGTGGCGCCAGCGGCGCGGGCGAGTGATCCGGGCGATACTCGCCGCCTCGGCGGCATCTGCAACATGAGGTGGTGATTGGTCGAACGACGGCAATTCAGTGGCGCCATGCAGGGGCGCAACCTGCGCTTCATCGCCGAGCAGCAGAGGGAGCCCACTCGCCAGGCGCGGGTGGGCTTCCTGCTGCTCGAGCATTTCTCCCTGCCCGCCTTCACCCAGGCGCTGGACACCCTGGTCACCGCCAACCTGATCCGTGCCCAGACCTTCACCACCCAGACCTTCAGCCTCGACGGCGAATCGGTCACCAGCGACCTCGGCCTGGTGATCTGCCCCGGCGCGGCGCTGACCGCCTCGCAATTGGCCGAGCTGGATCTGCTGGTGGTCTGCGGCGGCCTGCGTACCCAACTGCGGGCCACACCCGAGCTGACCCGCCTGCTGCAGGCTGCCGCCGACAAGGGCATTACCCTGGCCGGCCTGTGGAACGGCGCCTGGTTCCTCGGCCAGGCCGGCTTGCTGGACGGCTACCGCTGCGCCATCCACCCCGAACACCGCGCGGCCCTGGCGGAAATCGCCCGGCACAGCGAAGTCACCAGCGAAAGCTACCAACTCGACCGCGACCGTCTGACCGCCGCCAGCCCCACCGGCGCCTTCAACCTGGTGCTGGAGTGGATCAACGCGCGCCACGGCCGCGAGCTGGTGGATGCCATCGTCGACATCCTCGCCTTCGAGGAGTCGCGCTTCCGCCGCACCCGCCCGGCGCTGCACGAGAAACTCAGCGAGCCGCTGCGCGAAGCGATCAACCTGATGAGCGCGAACATCGAGGAGCCGCTGAGCCAGGACCAGCTGTCGCTCTACGTGGGGCGCTCCAAGCGGCAGATCGAGCGGCTGTTCCAGGAACAACTGGGGACCACGCCGGTGCGCTACTACCTGGAGCTGCGCATCACCGAAAGCCGGCGCCTGCTGCAGCATTCCAGCCTGCCGATGTACGAGGTGGCGCTGGCCTGCGGCTTCGTCTCGCCCAGTCATTTCAGCAAGTGCTACACCTCGTTCTACGGTTACTCGCCGTCCAAGGAAGTGCGCTACGGCAACGTGAAGTCGGCCAAGTGAGCGCAGATCCTCGCTGGAGCGAACTGCTTGTCATGCGCGTCGCAGGGAAACGCGTTCGCGAGCAAGCTCGCTCCTACAAAGAACACCCCGGCGTTTCCCTGTAGGAGTGAGCTTGCTCGCGAACTGCTCTGCACGATGCCAATCGCGGACGGCTCCCTCTCCCCCTGGAGGAGGGTTGATCCGAGCCTGGAGCTGTCCGGTAGGAAGCGGACTGCGTCCGCGATCCGCCAGCCAGGCCGGCGTCATAGACCAAAAAACCGCGCCCCATTGGGAGCGCGGTTTTTCTCTTGCTTGCAGCGACGAACCGATCAGCCCAGCGGCGGCGTGCTCGGCGGCACCAGGCGCTTGGAGCCGGTGGCCTCGAAGGCCGCTGCGAAGCGCAGCAGCGCGGAGTCGTCATAGGCGCGGCCGGCGAAGGTCAGCCCCACCGGCATGCCGATATCGGCCATCACGCCCATCGGCACGGTGACGGTCGGCACGCCCAGGTGACGGATCGCCAGGTTGCCGTTGGCGACCCAGATGCCGTTGCTCCAGGCGATGTCGGCCGATTCCGGGTTGACGTCGGCATCCGCCGGACCGACGTCGGCCACGGTGGGGAACAGCACGGCGTCGAGCTTCAGCTCGTCCATCCAGTCTTCCAGGTCGAGCTTGCGGGTCTTCTCCAGGCCGCGCAGGCCGTCGGGCAGGGTCTCGATCTGGTCCCAGGTTTTCAGGCCGCGCTTGGCCATGTTCACGTACTCGTCCATGCCGGCGCAGAGGTCGCCCTCGCGGTTCGGCAAGGTGCCCGGATCGTGGGGGAAGATCTGCGGGCCGTCGACGTCGGCCAGCCTGTTCAGCTTCGGATCGCCGTTGGCGCGCAGGAAGTCGTCGAAGCCCCAGCCGGACAACTCCCACAGCTCGTCATGCAGGAACTGCTCGGAAACGATGCCGCGGTTGAACACGGTCGGCGCCCCCGGACGGTCGCCCTCGCAGTTGGAGACCAGCGGGAAGTCCACTTCGATGACTTCGGCGCCGGCCGCTTCCAGGGCCTTGCGGGCCTGTTCCCAGAGATCGATGACCGAAGCGCGGGTGTTGATGCGCTGGCCGGTCGGGCCGCCGATGCCCGGCTTCTCGCTGGTACCGGCCAGTTCGTCCTTGTTGATGAACATGCGCGGCACGCCCAGGCGCTTGCCCTTGAAGGCTTCAGGTCCGGAGGCGAGGTCCAGGTAGGACGCCGGACGCACCTCGGCGACGGCGGGGATCGGCACCCACGGTTGCAGGCGCCACAGGTC
The DNA here is from genome assembly GCF_054720805.1 of Pseudomonas sp. MT3. Taxonomy (NCBI): domain Bacteria; kingdom Pseudomonadati; phylum Pseudomonadota; class Gammaproteobacteria; order Pseudomonadales; family Pseudomonadaceae; genus Pseudomonas; species Pseudomonas sp. MT3. The sequence goes on along the minus strand of NZ_JBTVPY010000005.1, from coordinate 167,389 downwards.
GCCACGCGTGTCGGTGTCTTCGGCCACCACCACGTCGAGCACTTCCAGCAGGTCGGCCATCGTGCGCGCGTAGGGCACCACCACGTCCATCGTCGGAGTCAGCGGCCAGTTGCCGCGCACCGAGATCACGCCACGGGACGGGGTGTAGGCGCACAGGCCGTTGTTCGAGGCCGGGCCACGACCGCTGGACCAGGTCTCTTCCGCCAGGCCGAAGGCCGAGAAGCTCGCGGCGGTCGCGGTGCCGGCGCCATTGGACGACCCCGAGGCGAAGGGCGCGGTGAGGAACTTGCGGTTGTACGGGCTTTCCGCGCGGCCGTAGACGCCGCGCTGCATGCCACCGTTGGCCATCGGCGGCATGTTGGTCTTGCCCAGGCAGATGGCGCCGCCGGCGCGCAGGCGCTCGACGGTGAAGGCATCGCGGTAGGCGACCAGGTCCTTGAAGGCCGGGCTGCCGGAGGCAGCAGTCAGGCCCTTGACCAGGTAGCTGTCCTTGGCGGTGTAGGGAATGCCATCCAGCGGGCCGAGGGTCTCGCCGCGGGCGCGGCGCTCGTCGGAGGCTTGGGCTTCCTTCAGGGCCTCGGTGTTGCGCACGACCACGGCATTGAGCCGGGTCGGGCCATCGTAGGCATCGATGCGCGCGAGGTAGGCCTTGACCAGTTCGACCGCGGTGGTGCGGCCCGACTCCAGGGCTTCACGCAGCTGCGCAATGGAAACTTCGGTTACCTCGATCATGCTTTCACCGTCGGCTGAAGGTTGGTGGGAAGGTGGAGGTCTGCGTCGCGGCGGACGAAGACGGCGCAAGTCAGAAAGTGCGTGTTCATCTCGATTCTCTTGTACTTCTGTTACGCGACGGGAGTGAGTGTACCGTCGGCCGGCGGCGTCCATCAGCGCCCGGAGAACGGACCGGGAACTGAAGTATGGCAACTGTGGCGAATAGGGCCGCCAGGGCGCACACACTGGCACGTACGATCAGAATACACAACACGCGTAAATTAAAAAAAACGCCCACCGAGGTGACCCCTGGCGGGCGGAAGTGGGCGCGAGGGAATGTGCGCCCAGTGGCAGAGACCCAGCGCAATGCCGATGGCAGACGCTGGCGACGGTGTTTCGCGGCCTGCGGGTCAGGCCACCGGGAACGCGGGATCGGCAGCGGCCAGGGCGCTCCAGACACCGCCAAAACCCGCGCCGACGATCAGAATGTGCTGTTTCATTGCAGTCTCTCCCTGGATTGAGGGCGAACGAAGCCCCCGAAGCGCGGCGTGCAACGCGCTTCGCGATGGAATGAAAGGAATGGCGGCTGACTGCGCGAGGCGCTCGCTCAGCTCAGGGAACACAGGTAGGCGGCGTCGAGCAGCTCACCCTTGTCCTGCCAGGCCGTACTCTGATAGGCGTTGAAGTGGCTGCCGCCGTCGATGGCGGTGACGTCCACGATGCCGCTGGCCTGGCGTGGATCGTCGCTGCCGACGAGGAGCCGGCCCGTGCCGTCGCCGGTGCTGATGAAGGTCTGGGCGCCAGGGGCGACCTTGCTTCCGACGCAGTCGAGATAGGCGACGTTGTCCCGGCGGGTGGTTCCGCCAAAGTTGTCCCAGCTGAGCTGGAGCTCGGAGGTCTGCGCGCAGCCCGCGAGGCTGCCGAGTGCGAGTAGGGAAATGCCGAAGGCGCTGCCAAGGGCGTGGCGTTTCATCCCGGAGATTGAAGTGTTCATGCGATCGCTCCCGTGCTGTTGTTGGTCTTGCGGGTCACACGGGCTGATCTTCAGGCGCGATCCACGGCCGGACCACTCGATTCCATCGATAGTCACTCTGCCGGAAATCGATGGTTCGCACGCAGGCCGATGCAAGGGGAAGGAAGCGGCTTCTCCGCTCCCTTCCCGGCGGATCAGAACCGCCAGTAGGCCGACAGGGTGGTCTGGTCGAGATCGATGTCGCCGACCTTCAGGGTTTCCTGCTCCAGGCGCATCCCCAGGCCGCCCAGCACATCCATCTCCGCACCGTAGCCGTAGAGGGCATCCACATCCTCGGACTTGCCCGCCACATCGTCGTCGGCGTGCCAGGCGTGCACGCCCGCCGTGCCGAACAGGCGGATGCGCTGGCCGATCGGGAAGCCCAGACGCAGGCTGGCCTGCGCCGACTGGCCGTCGAAATGCTTGTCGCGATCGCTCATGTCACCGAAATCGACGACCGCTCCTTCGAACGCCAGGTAGTTGTTCAGGCGATACCCCGCGTAGAGCTTGTAGCTGTCGTCCTTGTCGTCGAACCGGGACTCGTCGATTTCGGCACGAGTGACACCACCACCGACATAAAGACCGCTGTCATCCGCGAACGCCAGCACCGGGGTCGACAACAGGAACAGGGCGGAAATCACTTTTGCAGCACGCATGAAAACTCCTTACCAGCGGCAACCACTGCCACTGGCACAAACTTGAAATGAATTGGATTCGGACAGGCGCCCATTGCCCCGGACGGGAATGGCGCACTTATCGCCGGATGGCGGAACGAATGAATAAGCGGAAGAACGTCGAGCCCGTTTGAGTCACCCTCTTTATCCAGAACAAGGCCGGATAATTAGACCCAACGGGATATTCGGCTGGCCATCGTAGGTTCTCGATAGTCGGGAAAGCGCCGGCTGGACGCGTCATCCGGCGCCGCCAACGTTCGGACGTGCCGGCCAGCTCCGGCGCCTTCGCATGCGAAGGCGCCGGAGCCCGCTGCCGCCGTTTCATCCCGCGGCGCTGCCCGAGCGAACCCACGGCAGCGGTTCAATACAGCCGCGCCTTGATCAGCGGACGCAGCAGATAGTTGAGCACGCTGCGCTTGCCGCTGAGGATGTCCACTTCCGCCACCATGCCGGGGATGATCGGCAGCACCTCGCTCCCCCGCTTCAACTGGCTGCCGTCGGTCCTGATCAGCACCTGGTAGTAGGACTCCTTGCCGTGCACGGTGTCCTCCTCGATGGTGTCGGCGCTGATCTGCTCCAGGGTACCCTTGAGGTCGCCGTAGAGGGTGTAGTCGTAGGCGGTGATCTTCACCTTGGCGGGCATGCCGGGCACCAGGAAGGCCACGTCGCGCGGCTTGATCTTCGCCTCCACCAGCAACTGCTCCTCCACCGGGATCACCTCCATGATCGCCTCTCCCGGCAGGATCACCCCGCCACGCGTGTTGATCAGTACGGTGTTCACCCGCCCGCGTACCGGCGACAGGATCTCCGTGCGGCGCAACTGGTCCTGGCGCTGCTGCACGATGGGCTCCAGCTGGGTGAGCTGGGCCTTCTTCTCCGCGCGCTCGGTGTAGGCATCCTGGAAGTAGGTGTTCTTCAGTTCGGTGAGCTTGCCGTTGAGCGTGGCGATGTCCTGGCTGAGCTTCAGCGCCTCCATCTGGCTGACGGCGCGCTTCTCCACCAGCGGCCGGACCAGGTCGAGCTGGCTCTGCGCCAGGCGGACCTGCTTCTGCACGGCCTGGCTGCCTTCCACCAGCTTGGCCCGCCGGGAGTTGAAGAGCTCGCGCTCGGAGCGGGCCAACGGGCCAGCGGCGTCGATTCCCTCGGGGAACTCGATGCGTTCCTTGCCCAGCACCTCGGCATCCAGCCGCGCGATGGCCGCGCGCAGGACGGCGGCCTGGTTGGCCGACTCCTGGTAATTGGTGAGGAAATGGGTGTCGTCCAGCCGTACCAGGGGCTGCCCCACCTCGACGCGGTCGCCCTCCTTCACCAGCAGGCGGTCGAGGATGCCGCCCTCCAGGCTCTGGATCTTCTGGATGCGGCTGTAGGGCACCACGCGCCCGTCACCGCGCGTCACCTCGTCCAGCTCCGCCCAGGCCGCCCAGAGGATGGACAGCAGGACCACCCCGAGCAGGGTCCAGAGCAGCGGTCGGTAGACCGGGTGGGTCGCCGCCAGCAGCGGGTCGCCCAGTTGCCGGCGCAATTGATCGGAACCCGGCTCAGCCACGGACACCTCCTTCGGTGTGCAGCGGCGCCTGCACCTGGTTGCCCTGCACCACCTGGTGCAGCGGTCCGTCCATGATCACCTGGCCGTTGCGCAGGACCACCGCGCGGTCCACCAGGGCCAGCATGCTTTTCTTGTGCGTGGTCAACACCAGGGTGCGGCTGCCCAGCCACTGCTGCAGGTATTCGATGACGCGGTTTTCGCTGGTCTGGTCGAAGGCCGCGGTCGGTTCGTCGAGCAGCAGGATCGGCGGGTCCTGCAGCAGCACGCGCGTCAGACCCACCGCCTGGCGCTGGCCGCCGGACAGGCTGGCGTTGCCCTGGATCGGCATGTCCAGGCCCAGCGGATGGGCGCGCACGAAACCGCCCAGGCCGACGCCATCGAGCGCCTCCAGCAGTTCCTCGTCGCTCAGCGCCGCATTCTCCAGATTGAGGTTGTCGCGCAGGGTGCCGTGGAACAGCGCCACGTCCTGCGGCAGGTAGCCGATGCCGCGCTGGCGGTCGGCGGGGTCGATCTGGCCGAGGCTGACGTCGTCCAGCAGCAGCCGGCCCTCCTGCGGGTCCAGCAGACCGCTGAGCAGGCGCAACAGGGTCGACTTGCCGGCGCCATTGCCACCCAGCAGCGCAACGCGTTCGCCGGCCTGGAGGTTCAGCGCCTGCACGTCCACCACCGGCGCCCCCTCGCCGTGGGCCAGGCGCACGCCTTCGAGCCGGTAGCTGCCGCGCAGGCGCTCCCGGTGCACGAAACGCTTGCCCTCGGGGCGCTCCTGCTGCGCTCCCATCAACTGGTCCAGCCCTTCCATCGCCACCCGCGTGTGCTGCCAGCGGCCGAGGATACCGGCCGCCTGGGACAAGGGCGCGATGGCGCGCGAGGACAGAATCGAGCAGGCCACCAGCGCACCGACGGTCATGGCGCCGTCGCTGATCCGGTAGACCCCGGCGACCACCACGCCGACATAGCACAACTGCTGGATGATGCCCGAACCGTAGCTGAGCGTGGAAACCAGCGCCTGGGTCCTCAACGCCGTGCTGGAAAGCTGGCCGGTGAGCGTTTCCCACTGGTGCAGGCAGCGACCTTCGGCGCGGGTGGCCTTTACCGTCTCCAGGTGTTCGAAGGCTTCGAGCAGGACACTGTTCTTCATCGCCCCTTCGCGCAGGTTCTGCCGCGACAGGCGACCCAGCAGGCGCTGGGTCAGCAACCCCGGCAGCACCATCAGCACGCAGGCGGCCAGCACCACCCAGGCCAGCGGACCGCCGATCAGCGCGATGATCAGCAGGAAGATCGCCACGAACGGCAGGTCGCTGATCAGCGCGGCACTGGACGAGGTGAAGAACTCGCGCACCGACTCGAACTCGCGCACCTGGGTGCTGAACGCGCCCATCGACGCCGGCCTGGCTGCCAGGCGGGTGCCCAGCACGCGGGAGAACAGCAGCGTCGAGAGTTGCAGGTCGAGCCGCTTGCCCAGCACCGTGAGCAGGTGCCCGCGCAGGATCCTCAGCACACCGTCGAGGCAGATCGCCAGGACCACGCCGCTGGCGAGGATCCACAGGGTGTCGAAGGCGCCGTTGGGTACGACACGGTCATACACCTGCATGGCGAACAGCGACGAGGCGACCGCCAGCAGGTTCGCCACCAGGGCCGCCAGGGCGACCTCCGCGTAGGAGCGCCGCAGCCGCCGCAGCGGACCGAAGAACCAGTGCTCCGGCTCCGCGCTGGCGTAGTCGCCGACACGCCCATCGGGACGGTAGCGGCATTTGGCGAACACCGCCGTGCCGGCGTAGAGCGCTTCCAGCTCGGCCAGCGCCAGGCGTTCGCTGCCGCCGTCGCTCTGCGGCACCAGCACGTCGGCCATGCCGCCGTCGAGTCCAGCCAGCACCAGCGTGCCGCCATCCTTGAGCAACAACAGTGCCGGCAGCAGGTAGGCGTCCATCCGCTGCAGAGGATATTCCGCCACCTGGGCGGTGATCTCCGCGCGGCGCAAGGCACGAGCCACCCGGTGCAGCGGCAGCCTCCCCTGCTCCAGGGCGATGCCGTCGGCCAGCTCGCCCGGACTGACCGGCCGGCCCAGTTGCCGGCACAGCAGCGACAATCCCTCGCGCAGCGGATCGACCGGCGCCTGGGACAGGTTCATTTCAGCTTCCATGATTCAACCGGTTCTCCAGCAGCGACCCCAACAACCCGACCTGGGCCGCCGCCCGATATTCGATGCGCTTGCGTTCGATGTGCAGGTTGACCAGTTGGCGCTCCGCCTCGAAGCGTTCACGCTGGACGTTGAGCAGGTCGATCACGTCGCGCCGCCCGACCTCGAACTGTTCGCGGTACAACTCGCCCACCTGCTCCGACTCGCTGACCTGCTGGCTCAGCGACTGCTCGCGCCAACGCAGGGTCTCGCCGTTGTCGAACAGCGTCTGCAGTTGCCGGCGGATGTCGCGCTGCATCGCATCGGCGCTCCAGCGCGCCGACTCCAGGCGCTGCTGCGCGGCGGTCGGCCGGCGGAAGTTGGAAAGTCCCTGGAAGGTGTCCATGCGCAGCCGCAGGGCCAGCACCGAATCGCTTTCCGGGCGCCCGCCGACCTCGCGGCGCAGCGCCGTCGCCTCCAGGTTCAGTTGCGGCAGCAGCGCGCTCTTCGCCTCGCGCACGCCCGCTTCCGCGGCGTTGGCCTCTTCCACCGCCTTGCGCTGCAAGGGTGCGTCCTGGATCACCCGACTCAGGTCGCTGCCCGCCAGGTAACGCTGCAGCGAGGCCGGCTCCGGCTCCACCAGGTCGCCGGGGGCCTGGCCGACCAGCAGGGCGTACTGGTTGCGCGCATCCTGCAGGCTGCCTTTTTCCAGCGACAGCTGTTCCCCGGCCCGCGACAGTTCGAGGTTGGCGCGATCCAGCTCGCTGCGGTCGGCATAGCCGTCGCCGCCGCGCGCCTGGGTCATCTCGCGAATGCCGTCCAGGCGCTGGATATGCCGGCGCACCGTGTCCACCCGGCGCTCGGCGGCCAGCACGTCGAGGTAGGTCTCGACGATGTCCAGCGCCGCGTCGTCCCGCGCCACCAGCGCCGCCTCGGTCAGCCGGCGGCGGTCGGCGCTGGCGCTGTCCACCTTGCTCGACACCCGTCCCCAGTCGTACAGCATCTGCGAAACGGTGGCATCGTAGACGACTTCGCCGAAGTCGAACTCCTGCGGCCCGCCGGACAGGCTGACGGCTGGGTAGTAGCCGCCCTTGGCAATATCCACCTCGGTGCCGGCGCGCTCCGCCTCCGCCAGCGCGGAGCGCAACTGCGGATGGATCGCCAGCCCCGCGCGCACCGCTTCGTCGAGGGGAATGGCCGGCGCACACAGCGGCAGGCCAAGCAACAGCAGGCCGATGATGCTCTTCCCGCGGGACAGGGCCGGCGGGAAGTACTGCTTGCCAGCCATCAGACGGTCACCTGTACCGTATTGTCCTCGACCAGCAGGGTGGTACTGCCGAAGGTGTAGACATCGTAGGTAATGCCGTCGATCAGTTGCGTGGTACCGGTATTCACCGCGCCCACCACGTTCAGGGTGTCGTTGTTCTCGCCGGTGATCTGCAAGGTGTTGTTGGCATCGGTGACGGCATCCACCTCCGCCGCGGTCAGGGTCAGCACGCTACCCGAATCGCCCTTGCCGAGGTCGATGCGCTCGAGGTTGCTGAGCGTGCCGACGCCGACGGCGTTGTAGTCGAGGTCGATGCCGTTGGCCAGGACCAGGGTATCGAACCCGGCGCCGCCATCGATGCTGACGAAATCGGTCGCGGTGATCTGGAGGGTGTCGTTGCCGTTGCCGGCCACCACATGGTCGCCGGTGCCCACGTTGAAGACCAGGTCGCTGCCGTCGCCGCCGTTGATGTGCTCCGAACTGCCGTTGGCGCCGGACAGCACGTCGTCGCCGGACGTGCCGTTGACATCGATCTGGCCGATGTTCAGCGACAGTCCGTTGGGGGTCAGGGTGATCCCGTAGGCGGCGCTATCGCTGCCGTTGGAATCGGTGGACACCAGGTTGAACGAGATCCTCGAGCCGAGATCGAGGATGTCGGAGACGTTCAACCCCAACTGGGTGAGGATGGTCGGGCTCAGCAGGTTCAGCGAGAAGTTTCCGGACGAGTCCGCCTGGATCGGCAGCAACTCGACGTTCAGCGCCGGGGTGATGACCCGGATCACCACGCTGGAGTCCGGCTCGCTGGTACCGCTGAAACCGAATCGCGGGTTCAGCGGGTTGAGGCTGACGTCGAGGCCGAAATTGCCGATGGTCACCGGCTGCTCGATGCTGGTGCCGACGCCGATGCTCGCCACGTTGCTCGGGTTGCCGGCCGGGTCGCGGCCGACCACCGAGACCTGGGCGTCGAGCAACTGGTCCCAGCTGAAGTCGATGTCCAGGTCGGTAAGCAGGTTCAGCGACGCCAGCCCGCTGTTGTCGGCGGTCACCGTGGCGGTGGCGGTCACCCCGCCGACGCTGGCGGTGACCGTCAGCTCGGTGCCCGGCTCCGCCGAGATGGTCAGGATGTTGCCGACCAGGGACAGCACCGGGGTCGCCGGTGGAATGGTGTCGATGGTGAACGGCACCGGGGTCGACGCGGTGCCGCCGTTGATGTCGGCGGTAATGGTCGAGGCGCCCTCCGGGAACGGTCCGCTGGAAGGCGTCAGGGTCAGGGTCACGTTGCCGGCGGCGATGTCGCCGGCGTTGAGGGTATGGCTGACCTCCGCCTCGTAGCCACCCTGCCCGGCGAACTTGAGCATGACCACCTGGCCGACCTGCATGGTCGGGCGGACCGTCACCTCGACCTGGATGCCGTCGCCGATCTCCGCGGCGTTGACCCAGGTATCGGCGGCTTCCGCCACACTGATGGTCGGCGGCGCCAGGTCAGGGCCGTTGATGGTGCCCGGTCCGCTGACGTTGCCGGCGGCGTCCACGACGACCCCGGCGATCAGCTCGCCGGTGATCAGCGGCGGCGCGAACGGCAGGCTGAAGTTGCCGCTACCGTCGACGTTGACCGTGATCGGGTTGGCGCTGTCGCCATTGACCACGATGCGCACCTGGCTATTCGGCTCGGCGATGCCGGTCAGCAGCGCGCCGTCGGCGCTGATGCTCAGCAGCGGAGCGGATGGCACCACCGAGTCCACCGTGGTGCTGGCCGGACCGCTGGCGTTGTCGGCGGCGTCCTCGGCGACGGCGTTGATCAGCGTACCGTTGGCCAGCGGCGTGCCGGGGGTGAAGGTCCAGTTGCCGCTGCCGTCGGCGGTGGTCTCGCCGATCGGGTTGCCGTTGCCGTCGGTGAGGATCACCTTGGCGCCGACCTCGGCGGTCCCGGTGATCACGCTGCCGTTGCTGGCATTGATCACCGGCGTGGCCGGAGCCACCGTGTCCACCGTGGCGCTGGCCGGGCCGCTGGTATTGCCGGCCGGGTCCTGGGCCACGACGTTGACCACGGTGCCGTTGGCCAGCGGCGTGCTCGGAGTGAAGCTCCAGTTGCCGCTGCCGTCGACGAGGGTCTGGCCGATCGGGTTGCCATTGCCATCGGTGAGGATCAGCCGGACGCCGGGTTCGGCGGTGCCGCTGAGTTCGACACCGTTGCTCGGGTCGATCACCGGGGTGGCCGGGGCCACCGCGTCCACCATGCTGCTGACCGGACCGCTGGTGTTGCCGGCGGCGTCCTGGGCCACGGCGTTGACCAGCGTGCCATTGGCCAGCGGCGTGGCCGGGATGAAGCTCCAGTTGCCGCTGCCATCGGCGCTGGCCTGGCCGATCGGGTTGCCGCCGCTGTCGGTGAGTATCACCGTCGCGCCGGCTTCGGCGGTACCGCTGATCACTGTACCGTTGCTCGGATCGAGCACCGGGGTGGCCGGGGCTACCGCGTCCACCGTGGCGCTGGCCGGTCCGCTGGTGTTGCCGGCCGGGTCCTGGGCCACCGCATTGACCACGGTGCCGTTGGCCAGCGGGGTAGCCGGGGTGAACGTCCAGTTGCCGCTGCCGTCGGCGGTGGTTTCACCGATCGGGTTGCCGCTGCCGTCGATGAGGATCACCTTGGCCCCGGCTTCCACGGTACCGCTGATGACCACGCCATTGCTCGGGTCGAGCACCGGCGCCGGCGGGGCGACGGCGTCGACGGTGACGCTGCTCGGCCCACTGGTATTGCCGGCCGGGTCCTGGGCCACCGCATTGATCACCGTGCCGTTGGCCAGCGGCGTGCCCGGCGTGAAGCTCCAGTTACCGCTGCCGTCGGCGGTGGTCTGGCCGATCGGGTTGCCGCCGCCATCGGTGAGGATCACCGTCGCGCCGGCCTCGGCGGTGCCACTGATGTCGCTGCCGTTGCTCGGATCGATCGGCGGCGCCGGCGGGGCCACGCCATCCACCGTGATCATCGCCGGCGAGCTGTCGGCGTTGCCGGGACTGCGCGCCACCACGTTGACCACGGTGCCATCCGGCAGCGGGATGCCCGGGGTGAACGACCAGTTGCCGCTGCCGTCGGCGGTGACCTGGCCGATCGGGTTGCCGTTGCCGTCGGTGATGATGACAGTGTTACCGGCGTCGGCGGTGCCGCTGATCACCGAGCCGTTGCTCGGGTCGACCTGCGGAGTCGACGGCAGCGAGGAATCTACCGTCGTGGTGCCGGGCGGGCTGGTGTTGCCGGAGGCGTCGGTCGCGGTCACGTTGACCACAGTGCCGTTGGGCAGTTGCGAGCCGGGCGTGAAGGTCCAGTTGCCGCTGCCGTCGGCGGTGGTCTGGCCGATCGGGTTGCCGTTGCCGTCGGTCAGGGTGACGGTGCTGCCCGGCTCGGCAGTACCGTTGAGCAGGTTGCCGTTGCTCGGATCGACCACTGGCGTGTTCGGCGCCACCGCGTCCACGGCAGTGCTGCCCTGCGGGCCGGTATTGCCCGCTGGGTCCTGGGCCAAGGCGTTGACCACCGTGCCGTTGGCCAACGGGGTGCTCGGCGTGAAGGTCCAGTTGCCGCTGCCGTCGGCGGTGGTTTCGCCGATCGGGTTGCCGCTGCCATCGGTGAGGATCACCTTGGCCCCGGCCTCCGCGGTACCGCTGATGGTCGTGCCGTTGCTCGGGTTGACCACCGGCGCGGCCGGCGCCACCGAGTCCACCGTGGTGGCGGCCTGCGGGCCGGTATTGCCGGTCGGATCGGTGGCCGTGGCGACGATCACCGTGCCATTGGCCAGCGGTGTGCCCGGCGTGAAGCTCCAGTTGCCGCTGCCGTCGGCGGTGACCTGCCCTATGGGGTTGCCGCCGGCATCGGTGAGGGTCACGGTGGCACCGGCCTCGGCGGTGCCGCTGATGACGACGCCGTTGCTCGGGTTGATCACCGGTGCCGGCGGCGCGCTGGAATCGACGGTCACCGTCGCCGGCGGACTGCTGTTACCGGCGGCGTCCTGGGCCACCACGTTGACCACGGTGCCGTTGGCGATCGGCGTGGACGGGGTGTAGGTCCAGTTGCCACTGCCGTCGGCAGTGACTTCGGCGATCGGGTTGCCGTTGCCGTCGGTCAGGGTCACGCTGCTGCCCGGTTCGGCGGCACCGCTGAGCGTGGTGCCGTTGCTCAGGTTCACGGTCGGCGTGGCCGGCGCGATGGCGTCCACGGTAGTGCTGCCCTGGCCGCCGGTGTTGCCCGCCGGGTCGGTAGCCGTGGCGTTGACCACGGTTCCATCCGCCAGCGGCGTGGACGGGGTGAAGCTCCAGTTGCCGCTGCCATCGGCGGTGACCTGCCCGATGGGGTTGCCGTTGCCGTCGATCAGGGTCACGGTGGCGCCCGGTTCGGCGGTGCCGCTGATCTCCGCGCCGTTGCTCGGATTGACCACCGGCGCGGCCGGCGCCACCGAGTCCACGGTGGTGCTGGCCGGAGCGCTGGTATTGCCGGTCGGGTCGCTGGCCGTGGCGTTGACCACCGTGCCGTTGGCCAGCGGCGTGCCCGGCGTGAAGCTCCAGTTGCCGCTGCCATCGGCGCTGACCTGGCCGATCGGGTTGCCGTTGCCGTCGGTGAGGATCACGCTGCTGCCCGGTTCGGCGGCACCGCTGAGCATGGTGCCGTTGCTCGGGTTGACCACCGGAGCCGCCGGGGCCTGCGAGTCCACGGTGACGCTGGCGCCCGGGCTGCTGTTGCCGGCGGCGTCCTGGGCCACCACGTTGACCACGGTGCCGTTGGCGATCGGCGTGGACGGGGTATAGGTCCAGTTGCCGCCGCCATCAGCGCTGACTTCGGCGATCGGGTTGCCATTGCCGTCGGTGAGGATCACGGTGCTGCCCGGCTCGGCGGCGCCGGTGAGGCTGCTGCCGTTGCTCAGGTTGACGGTCGGCGTGGCCGGCGCCACGCCATCGACGGTGGTGCTGCCCTGCCCGCTGGTGTTGCCCGCCGGATCGGTGGCCGTGGCGTTGACCACGGTTCCATCCGCCAGCGGCGTGGACGGGGTGAAGCTCCAGTTGCCGCTGCCGTCGGCGGTAACCTGTCCGATCGGGTTGCCGCTGCCATCGGTCAGGGTCACGGTAGCGCCCGGCTCGGCGGTGCCACTGAGGCTGCTGCCATTGCTCGGGTCGAGCACCGGCGCGCCCGGCGCCGTCGAATCGATCGTTACCCAGGCCGGCGCGCTGGCGTTGCCAACGGTATCCGTGGCCACCGCCTCGATCACCGTGCCATCGGGCAGCGGGCTGTCCGGGGTGTAGCTCCAGCGGCCATTTCCATCGGCGGTGACCTGGCCAACGGGGTTGCCGTTGCCGTCGGTCAGCGTGACGGTCGCACCGGCTTCGGCGGTACCGCTGACATGCGTACCATTGCTCAGTCCGATGACGGACAGGGTCGGCGCCACGGCATCGACGGTGAGGCTGCTCGCCGGGCTGTCATTGCCAAAGGCATCCCTGGCCACCGCGTAGACCTGCATGCCATCGGGGAGCGGCTGGGACAGCGTGAGCGACCACTTGCCATCGGCATCGGCCGTGGCCTGGCCAAGCGGATGCCCGTTGCCGTCGGTCAGCACCACCGTCATGCCCGCGGCCGCGGTGCCGGCAATGACACGGCCGTTGCTGGCCTCGACCTGCGGCGCATCCGGGAAGTCCGGCGCCTGCACGCTGGCCACCGGACTGCGGTTACCCGCCGGGTCGGTCACCACCACGCTGATCGCCTGGCCATCGGTCAATGGCGGATTCAGGTCCACCTCGAAGCGACCGTTGGCGTCCGCCACCACGCTCAGCTCCGCCACGCCGTCGCCATTGGTGTCCACGCCAACGCTGGCCCCGGCTTCCGCGTGCCCGGACAGGCGCGTGCCATCGGTGGAAATCTGCAGGTCGGTCGCCGCTTGCGGGGCGCTGGTGTCCGGCGCGGGCGCCGAGCTGCCCCCGCCGCCACCACCGCCGCCACCGCTGGCCAGCGCTACGCCGCCGCCCACCACCGCCAAGGCGGCCAGCGCCGTGTTGGTCGCGCTCATGCCTGCAAGGCCGGACGAGTCGCTGGTCAGCGAGTCGAACCCGGCTGCCACCGGCTCGGGAGCATAGGTCGCCGCCATCGTCCCTTCTCCGGCTACGGGCAACTGCACAGCCACCAGTTGCCCCTCTTCGACGAGGAACAGTTCGCTGGGAGGCTGCCCGGCCGCATAGAAATTGGCGATACGCAGGGACTCGCCATTCTTGAGATGAACGACGAGGTCTGAACCTTCACGGGAGTATTCGGCAACCGCGTCCCTGGGAACCTGCAGCGCAACCTTGCTGCGCTGGTCGAGGACCAGCCGGCCATCGAGCTGGACGGTGGGAGACGTACTGACGGATTGAGCAGACGGAACGACTTTCGCTGGAATCGACATCCACGGTTCTCTCTTGTACGCGATGGACGCAGCCAGTCACGCAGGAGGAACCCCGGAAGCTCATGCACGGATGGGCGTTACAATCCCTGAGCTCGTATGCGGAAATTCCCTGACGTGTCGTTCTGCCTGCCCCTGCCGAAGCCCCTAACAGCCTGCAGTCCAACCACGTCCCGCGTTGAAGCGACTAGTGCTATCGCTTTTGTTGTAAAGCACTCATTACACAGGATCACCGCCGACGCTGTCCATAGCTCTCTTGGACGGACGTGCCACGGCGCCGGGGGCGGGCCGTGGCTTCGGGCCCTCCACTGAAGACCGCCGCGCAGGCGGTCCCAACCGCAACATGCTTTAGCTGCCCTGAATCCGAGCCTTTAAAAAACGTGCATTGAAGTGCGCTCGCCCGGACGGTGAGATGGGCCCGGCAGAACACGCTCTGCCAACAACCGATCCGGAACAACAAAAAAGAGGTTCACGCCCCATGCGAACATTCTTCAAGGTGCTTGCCCTGGCCTCCACCGCGCTGCTGAGCGCGCCACTCCCGGCCCTGGCGGGCGACGGCGCCAAGGCGAATGCGGAAGCCTTCGTGGTACACAAGCTCAGCGACTTTCTCTATGCGATCGGCGAGCCGAACTACTACCAGAAGAACTACTCGTACCTGCTGGTGGGGACGGACCAGGCGCTGATGTTCGACTCGGGCGCCAACCAGAAGGAAGACATCACCCAGGTGGCCCGGCACATCACCGACAAGCCGCTGTCGGTGCTGCCCTCGCACCTGCACTTCGACCACCTGGGCGGGCTGCACAACTTCCAGAGCATCTACCTGCCGGATACGCCCTTCACCGCGAAATTCCGCCGCGCCGACGGTCTCTACCAGATACCGGAGCCGGTCTACCTGGGCAACATCGACCACATGACCCTGGCGCCCTTCAAGGTGTCGCGGCTGGTGAAGCCCGGTGAGGTGATCGACCTGGGCGGTCTCAAGGTGCGCCTGCTGAGCATGCCCGGCCACACGCCGGACGAAGTCGTGCTGTATGACGAGGCGCACAACATCCTGCTCTCCGGCGACCACCTCTATCCGTCCTGGCTGCTGGCGGGGAACCTGAAGGATTACGTCGCCTCGCTGGACGCCACGCTGAAGGTGATCAACCCACAGACCACCCTCTACGGCGCCCACGCCGACGAGGACCCGAGCAAGGTGCCGGCCATGACCTACGCCGACGTCGTGGCGATTCGCGACAAGATGCAGCAGATCCAGGCTGGCCGCGCCAAGGGCGAAGCCTTCAGCGACCCGGAGCTGATCAAGAGCTCGGAGCTGTACAAGGTGGAGAAGGACATCAGCATCCTCACCGACATCCAGTTCACCGATGGCCGCGGCTACGGCTACTGAACGCGGCTCTTTGTAGGGCCGAGGGGACGCCCAGACAGCCTTTTTACAGGTTCGCCCAACCCGCAGTAGAAAACCGGACTCCCCGGTCGAGCCCTACTCGCCTATCGACAGCAACCAGTCGATGAACGCCCGGACCTCCGGGCGTTGGCGTTTTGCCTCGGAGCAGACGACGTAGTAGTTGTGCACCGCCGCCACCGAGATCGGCAGCGGGCGTACCAGCCGGCCTTCGTCGAGGTCGCGCTGCGAAACCGTCTCATCGCTGAGCGCCACGCCGAAACCATCCCTCGCGGCCTGCAGCACCATGCCGAAGTCCTCGAAATGGATGTCCTCGGCGCCGCCACAGCTGAACCCGGCCTCGGCCAGCCAGTGCTGCCACTGGCTGCCGTCGTCTTCGTGCAGCAACCGGTGCCGCGCCAGGTCCGCCGCCTCGCGGATGGCCTGCGGCCCGCGCAGGAACTGCGGACTGCACACCGGCGTCAGGCGGATGCCATGCAGCAGCCGCCACCAGAAGCCCGGCCAGGGCGGCGTGCCATAGACCACCGCGACATCGGCGCGGCGCCAGTCCACCTGGTGAAATCCGGTGGCGGCGATCACCCTCAGGCTGATCGCCCGCGAATCCTCCATGAAACGAAACAGCGACGTGGCCAGCCAGGTAACGCCGTCCGCCGGAGGAATGGAGAGCGTGATCCCGACCCGCTCCGGCTCCCGCTGGCCACCGGCGCGCAATGCCTGGACGGCCTCGGTGATCTCCCCCATCGCACTGGCGACGCGCTTCTGCAATTCCCGCCCGCTGGCGGTCAGCACCAGTTGCCGGCCGCGCTTCTCGAACAGTTCGACGCCCAGGCTGCCCTGCAGCGACTTGATCTGCTGGCTGACCGCGCCGGTGGTGACGTGCAGCTCCACGGCGGCCGCCGCCAGGTTGCCCAGCCGGGCAACGCTCTCGAACACCCTGAAGCTGTGAAGTGGAGGAAGCGCCATCGTTGCTCCGTTGTTGCGACCCGCTCGACCGTGGCGAAGGGTTATATCAGGAGCGGTCGCCGTGAGGGAACGGGCCAGGCAACGATCAGGGCCATGAGCACGACGGATGCGGGTCTGGATAGCTGTATTGGCAGGTGCCCATATCTTTTTGTACCCACATCTAATCCTTTTTGAGCGCAATGTATAGACCATATCGTGTACATCAATATCGACATCGTTAGCTCTACAAGATTCCCATCCCAGAGGCATTCGCGATCCGCCAGTGTGTAACCGATCGGTCAGATTTCGGACCATCGGACAAAAACATGTATACAAATCAGTAGATATTTCATACGGATTTTGTCTACAGTGCCCACACAACAAAAACAAGCGAGTCCTCAGTCATGAATGATCGTTCAGCTGTAGCGTCCGTCGGAACACGTCCGGAAGACGAGAACCTCGGTATCGGCGCCAATCTGGCGTACGGCCTGCAACACGTTCTGACCATGTATGGCGGCATCGTCGCCGTGCCCCTGATCCTCGGCCAGGCGGCCGGGCTCTCACCCAGCGAGATCGGCATGCTGATCGCCGCCTCGCTCTTCGCCGGTGGCCTGGCCACCCTGCTGCAAACCCTGGGCATCCCCTTCTTCGGTTGTCAGTTGCCGCTGGTGCAAGGCGTGTCCTTCGCCGGTGTGGCCACCATGATCGCCATCCTCGGCGGTGGCTATGAAGGCGGCGGCCTGCCGGCCGTGCTCGGCGCGGTGATAGCGGCATCGTTCATCGGCTTCCTGATCACACCGGTGTTCTCACGCATCACCAAGTTCTTCCCGCCGCTGGTCACCGGCATCGTGATCACCACCATCGGCCTGACGCTGATGCCGGTCGCCGCGCGCTGGGCGATGGGCGGCAACTCCAAGGCCCCGGAATTTGGCAGCATGGCCAATATCGGCCTGGCCGCCATGACCCTGGTGATCGTCCTGCTGCTGAGCAAGCTGGGCAGCGCCACCATCTCGCGCCTGTCGATCCTGCTGGCGATGGTGATCGGCACCCTGATCGCCGCCGCCCTGGGCATGACCGACTTCTCCCGCGTGGCCGAAGGCCCGATGGTGGCGATGCCGTCGCTGTTCCATTTCGGCATGCCGACCTTCCACATCGCGGCCATCATCTCGATGCTGATCGTGATCATGGTGACCCTGGTGGAAACCTCGGCGGACATCCTCGCCGTCGGTGAAATCATCGGCACCAAGGTCGACTCCAAGCGCCTGGGCAACGGCCTGCGCGCCGACATGGCCTCCAGCATCATCGCGCCGATCTTCGGTTCCTTCACCCAGAGCGCCTTCGCCCAGAACGTCGGCCTGGTCGCCGTGACCGGCGTGAAGAGCCGCTACGTGGTGGCCACCGGCGGCCTGATCCTGGTCACCCTCGGCCTGCTGCCGGTGATGGGCCGCGTGATCGCCGCCGTGCCCACCTCCGTCCTCGGCGGCGCCGGCATCGTGCTGTTCGGCACCGTGGCGGCCAGTGGTATCCGCACCCTGGCGACCGTGGACTACCGCAACAACATGAACCTGATCATCGTCGCCACCTCCATCGGCTTCGGCATGATCCCGATCGCCGCGCCCAGCTTCTACGAGCACTTCCCGAGCTGGTTCGCCACCATTTTCCACTCGGGCATCAGTTCCGCGGCCATCATGGCCATCGGTCTGAACCTGCTGTTCAACCACTTCAAGACCGGCAACTCGGATCAGCAGTCGGTGTTCGTCGCCGCCGAGGAGCGCACCCTGCGCTACCGCGACATCGCCGCGCTGAACGAAGGCGACTACTTCCAGAACGGCAAGCTGTACGACTGCGATGGCAAGGAAGTCCCGCTGGTTCACGATGATCATGACGATCATGACGACCACCACGCCTCCGCTCACAAACGCCCCTTGCGCGAGGCGGAAAACAGCCACGTCTGACCCGGCACCGCGCACAAGAAGCCCCGCACCCGCGGGGCTTTTTCCGTTCTGTAGGAGCGAGCTCGCTCGCGAACGGAGTCCTGCCGGACACCGGTGCCAGGCGGGTCGCGAGCAGGTTCGCTCCTACAGCCCCCGGCATGCCCTACCGGTGATCGTATATCGCCATTTCCTCCTCGATGGGCGCCCTCAGCGCCGCCACGGGAGCGACATCGACCGCCGCCGCCACCGGCCCGCCGACAGCCAACATCAGCGGCGCCGACGATCCGCCGCCGGGCGGCGGATTGACCACCGCCACCACCAGGACGCCAGCCTGCGCCACATCCTCGGGCAGCAACTGGAAGGCCAGCCGGGTGCTGTCGGCCAGCGTCGTCTCGCGCCCTTCCCCGTTCACCTGCACCCGCGCGCCGCGGGCGAACCCCGTACCGCGCAGATTGATGTAGGTCGCCTGCGGGCCGGCAATCGGTGGTTGCGCATCAATGATGCAGGCGACGGGGTTCTCCAGGACATCCTTGCGCTTGGCGTCGCTCGCCGCCCTGCGGGTGCGGAACAGGCTGTCGAAGAGCTCGCTGAGCTTGTCGGTGGCCTGCTTGGCGAACATGCCGGCCAGGCAGGCCATGCCGATCAGCCCGTGGAGGTTGACGTTGCTCGCCTCGCCGGACGCGCTGACGGTGAGGAAGCCGCCACGGACAATCAGGTAGAGGATCACCGCGAGAATCATGCCGATGAAGGGCTTGAGCACGTACCACCAGATCCAGCTGGCCATGAAGCGCTCATTGCCGACGAAGTCGCCGAAGGACTTGGCCACATGCACGAAGCTGCCCAACCCGCCGGCGACCATGACCATCGCCAGCAGCCGCGCGTCCGGTCCCGGACACCAGCCGGCCAGGCATTGCACGCCGGAGTCGCCGACCGCGCCCGGCGGCGGAAACCTGGGATACAGCTGCGGCCACAGGGCCACCAGCAGGCCGGCGAGCACCAGCGCAAGGCAGACCAGCCCTGTGCCCATGACACCGATCTGGAATGAGTTGGCGCGGCGGCTCTTGCTGCGTGTGTCCATCATGCGCTCCGGGCGAAGGGCCAACGGGAAGAAAGCGCCCTGCCGCGAAGAGCATTTGCCGCCTTCGCACGACGGACAGAGAAGCACACGTTAGCGCAGCATGATGGCTCTGCAAGGGGTAATTGCGAGTATTTCGCGACTGTCTCCGCCGCGATACGTAGCACCGTTGAAACAGTGCCCGGAAGGCCCCGTCCCAGGCCGCTGTCGGCCCCGGCGGGCGACTCGTCCGGTAGTCCGATAACGGACAGAAGACACCGCGCCCTAGCAGAGTTTTCTGAATGCAGTCTGAAGCGCCACTCCGGGAAGGTTCAGCTTTATTTAAGCGCCCGCGCCCAGAGTAGAGCCTCCCCCCGCAGGAGACTCCATCATGAAGACTGCCGTAGCCACCCTGGCCGTCGCTGGCGCTCTCGCCGGCCCGGCGCTGGCTGAAGCCCGCGAGCTCACGCTGAGCACCACCCTCGACGAATACCGTGGCGACAAGGCCTACCTGGCCATCTACCTGACCGATGCCGACGGCCAGTACCAGCGCACGCTGTGGGTCGCCGGGCGCAAGGCCAAGTACTACAAGCACCTGGCCGACTGGGCCCGCGGCAGCGGCCTGCGCACCGCCGAGTTCGACGGCCTGAGCGGCGCCAGCGTCGGCAGCGGCGACACCCTGGAAGTCTCGGTGGAGGTGGCCGACAGCCTGATCGACGCCGGCTACCAGATCCGCATCGACAGCGCCGTGGAAGACAAGCGCTCCAACCGCGCCGAGGTGCAGGTGCCGCTGACCCGCGACGGCGCCGGCAAGGACAACGCCGGCAGCGGCTATGTCTCGGCCTTCCGCTACCAGCTTTGAGGACGGAGGCCGCCATGCTTCGTCGACTGCACGCCTGGCCCGGCATCCTGCTGGCCGCCCTGCTGCTCCTGCTGGCCGGCAGCGGCGCCCTGCTCGCCACCCAGCCCCTGGCCGAGCGCCTGGTGGCCGGCGGGGAGCCGTCCCGCAGCGTGGCGCAGATCGCCGCGCAAGTGAGCCAGCAGGTGCCCGGCATCGAGCGCCTGGAGCGCCATGCCTCCGGCCTGCTGATCGCCTACGACGAGCAGGGTGCGCTGCGCATCTCCGCGCGTGACGGCTCGGTGCTGGACGCCTATGAACCCTCGCCGCTGTACCGCGTCGCCCACGACCTGCACCGTGCGCTACTGCTGGGCGAGCCGGGGCACGCCCTGGCCGGCGCCGGCGCGCTCGGCATGCTCCTGCTGGGCGTCTCCGGCCTGATACTGCTGGCCCGTCGCCAGGGCGGCTGGCGCAAGCTGGCCGGCCCGGTTCGCGGCGACGCGGCTTCGCGCTGGCACAACCAGATCGGCCGAGCCCTGCTGCCCGTGGCCCTGCTGTTCGGCCTGAGCGGCATCTACCTGTCGGCGGTGCACTTCGAGCTGATCCCCGATGGCTCGGACCAGGAACCGGCCTTCCCCACGCACCTGGCCCAGGGTACGCCGCAGGCTCCCGGCGAGCTCAAGGCGCTGCTCGATGTGCCGCTCCGGCAACTGCGCGAACTGGAATTCCCAGTCGCCGGGGCCTCCCAGTCCGCCTACACGCTGCGCACCGCCAAGGGCGACGGCTATGTCGACCCGGTCAGCGGTGAGCTGCTGGGCTACCTGCCCCACGCTCCGGCGCGTCGCCTGAACGAATTCATCTACGACCTGCACAGCGGCGAGCTGTTCGGCGCCGCCAGTCCCGTACTCGGCCTGGCGGCCCTGGGCGTGCCCCTGCTGGGCATCACCGGCCTGCTGCTGCTCCTGCGCCGTCGCCGCGCTCCCGTGCACGACGCCGGGCAGGCGAGCGCCGACAGCGCCGAATGCGTGTTGCTGGTGGGCAGCGAGACGAACGGCACCTGGGCCTTCGTCCAGGCGCTGCAGGCCGCACTGACGGCCGCCGGCCGGCGCGTGCACAGCGCCCCGCTGAAGCAGGGCGCGCGGGCATTTCCCGCCGCGCGCGAACTGCTGGTGCTGACTGCCACCTATGGCGATGGCGACGCGCCGCAGTCGGCCGTGGGCTTCCTCGACCACCTCGGCCATCTGCGCCTGCCGGCAGACGCGCGCTTCGCCGTGCTCGGTTTCGGCGACCGGCGCTTCCCGCGCTTTTGCCAGTACGCGGTGGAGGTGGACGCCGCACTCGCCGGCCGGGGCCTGCAACGCCTGCTGCCGCGCCGGGACATGGAAGCCGCGCAGCCGCAAGACTTCTCCACCTGGACCGGCGAACTCGGCAACGCACTGGGCCTGCCCCTGCGCATCGGCGAGGTCGGCATGGCGCGCCCCGAGTCCCGTTTCAGGCTGATCGAGCGGCACCTGCACGATGCACCTGGCGACACCCCCCTGGTGGTGCTGCGCTTCGCCGCGCTCGGCAACATCGCGGCCTACCAGGCGGGCGACCTGCTGGCGGTCCACGCGCCCGGTGCTGCCGCGCCGCGCCGCTACTCGCTCGCCAGCGACAGCAGCGACGGTCTGCTGGATATCTGCGTGCGCCTGCGGCCCGGCGGCCTCTGCTCCGGCTACCTGCACGGCCTGCGGCCCGGCGATGAGATCGCCGCCACGCTGCAGCCGCACCACGAATTCCGACCGCAGCCGGGCGAGACGCCGCTGATCCTGATCGGCGCGGGCAGCGGCATCGGCCCGCTGGTCGGCTTCGTCCGGCAGAACCGCTGCGAGCGCCCGCTCTACCTCTACTGGGGCGGACGGGTGCCGGAAGCCGGCGTGCCCTTCGCCCCCGACCTCGACCGCGCCCGCGCCGACGGCCGCCTGCGCGAACTGCGCATGGCGTTTTCCGCCGGCCCGCAGCGGGCCTACGTGCAGGACCACCTGCGCCGCGACGCAGCCGAGCTGCGCCAGCTGCTGGCCGCCGGAGCCCAGGTACTGGTCTGCGGCGGACGCGGGATGGCCGAGGGCGTGCGCAAGGCGATCGACGAACTGCTCGGCCCGCTGGCGCTGAGCGTGGAGCATCTCAGAGCCGGAGGCCGCTACCGTGAAGACCTTTTCTGAACCCGCAAGCACCGGGCGCTACGACTTCAACGGCGCCGTCATGGGGACGCGCTACCGCGCGCTGTTCTACAGCCCCGCCACGCTGGACCGGGAAGCGCTGGCGCAACAGCTGGAGCTCGCCGTCACCCAGGTGGACCGGCAGATGTCGAACTGGCGGCCCGACTCCGAACTGATGCGCTTCAATGCCTTGGAGGCGGGCATCTGGATGACCCTGCCGGCGGAACTGCTCTGGGTGCTGCACACCGCCATCCAGGTCGGCGCCGAGTCCGCCGGCGCCTTCGACATCGCGGTGGGCGATCTGGTCGACGCCTGGGGCTTCGGCCCGCCGGGCGGGTTCACCGACGATGCCCGGCGCGACGCGCTCCGCAGCCAGCCGAGGTCCAGCGCCGCAGCAGCGCTGGAGTTCGACTTCGAGGGCGGCCGCGTGCGCAAGCGCCATCCGGTGCAACTGGACCTTTCCGGCATCGCCAAGGGTTTCGGCGTCGACCAGTTGGCCCGCTGCCTGGAGGATCACGGCATCCACGATTATCTGGTGAGCATCGACGGCGAGTTCCGCGCGCGCGGCTCCAAGCCAGGCGGCCAGCTCTGGACAGTGGCCATCGAGCGCCCCCAGGCAGGCGTCCGCACGGCCCTCGGCGTGCTGCAGATGGGCGATGGCGCGCTGGCCACCTCGGGCGACTACCGGCATTTCCACGAGCGAGACGGAAAACGCTACGCCCATACGATGGATCCGCTGCGCGGCGCGCCGCTGGACAACGCCGTCGCCTCGGTCTCGGTGCTGGCGCCGACCTGCATGCTCGCCGACGCCTGGGCCACCGCGCTGATGGTGCTGGGTCCCGAGCGCGGCCCGCAGGTGGCGCGCGAGCATAGCCTGGGCGCGCTCTTCCTGCTGCGAGAAGGTCGCGGCCTGCGCCAGTTGTGGGTCGAGGACGAGCGCGCGACGGGCTGAGTTCAGGCGACCTCGGCGGCCGTCGATTCGGGCTCCAACAGTCCGATGAACGCGCGAAGCGCCGGAGTATCGGTGCCGCGCCGCCAGAACAGCCAGGTGGTGGCGTCGGCATGATGCGGCGCCAGGCGGTGAATGGTCACGTTGCGACCGCCGGCGAGGCTGTCGAACATCGCCCGCGGGATGATCGCCACCCCACCGCCCGCCGCGATGCAGGCGAGCATGCCGTGGTAGGACTCCATCTCGACGATCTTGCCCGGCACCACCCGGTGCTCGGCGAACCAGCCCTCCAGGCGCTTGCGGTAGGAGCAGGTGTCGCGGAAGGCGAACACCGTCTCCCCCGCCACGTCCCGCGCGTCGTGCACCGGTGGGTGCGACCTGGCGCTCATCAGCACCAGCTCCTCGCGGTACACCGGCTGGCCGTCCAGTTGCGGGTGGTTGGCCGGGCCGTCGGCGAAGGCGGCGATGAAGCGGCCGGAGAGCACGCCGTCGATCATCTCGCCGGAGGGGCCGGTGGACAGGTCCAGTTGCACCTTCGGGCACTGTTGGTGGTAGCGCGCCAGCATCTCCGGGATGCGCACCGCCGCCGTGCTTTCCATCGAGCCCAGGGAGAAACCGCCGTGAGGCTCGGCGCCCACCGCCACCTGCCGGGCTTCCTCCACCAGATCGAGGATGCGCTCGGCGTAATCGAGGAAGCTGCGCCCGGTCGGCGACAGGCGCAGACGCAGCTTCTCGCGGATGAACAGCTCGGTGCCCAGTTCCGCTTCCAGCTGCTTGATCCGCGTGGTCAGGTTCGACGGTACGCGATGTAGACGGGCCGCGGCGGCAGTGATGCTGCCTTCGGCGGCGACGGCGCGGACGATTTCCAGCTGGGCAAGGTCCATGATTCTCTCCGAGAGAAAGAGTCTTTCTTGATTATTCATTTTACATGAATGGTTGCGCATCTTAATTTCTGCGCCATCCCGGAGCCACCCGCCCGGACGAATGACCGGCCTTGCGCCTCAAACAGAACAAGCAGGACTCACCATGAACCAGATCGCCGCCATCCCCGCTGCCATCTCCCGCAGCCCCGCCACCGGCCAGGAACTGGCCCGCTACGCCTTCGAAGACGCCGCCCAGCTGGAAACCTCGCTGGCCCGCACCGATGCCGCGTTCCGCCAATGGCGCGACACCGGCATCGCCGAACGTGTCGCCGTGCTGCGCAAGATGGCCGAGGTGCTGCGTGCCAACGTCGAGCCGATGGCCCGCATGGAAGCCTGGGAAATGGGCATGCCGGTCACCCAGGCCCGTGGCGAGATCAACAAGTGCGCCAACCTGTGCGAGTGGTACGCCGACAACGGCCCGGCCATGCTCGAAGACGAGAAGACCCCGATCGAAGGCGCGTACATCTCCTACCTGCCGCTGGGCCCGGTGCTGGCCGTGATGCCGTGGAACTTCCCCACCTGGCAGGTCATGCGTGGCGCGGTGAGCATCATCCTGGGCGGCAACACCTACGTGCTCAAGCACGCGCCGAACGTCATGGGCTGCGCCTATCAGTTGCAAAAAGCCTGGCGGGATGCTGGCCTGCCCGAAGGCGTGTTCGAAGTGCTGAACGTCGAGCCGCCGCTGGTCTCCAAGGCCATCGCCGATGACCGCATCGCCTCCATCGCCGTGACCAGCAGTGTCGGCGCCGGCGCCGCCATCGCTTCCCAGGCCGGTGCCGCGCTGAAGAAGTGCGTGCTGGAGCTGGGCGGTTCGGACGCCTTCATCGTGCTCGCCGACGCCGACCTCGACGCCGCCGTGAAAGCCGCCGTCGCCAGCCGCTTCGGCAACTGCGGCCAGGTGTGCATCGCCGCCAAGCGCATGATCCTGGAAGAATCCATCGCCGAAGCCTTCACCGAGAAGCTGCTGGCAGCCGTGAAGGCCCTGAAGATCGGCGACCCGCTGGCGGACGACACCTTCGTCGGCCCGATGGCCCGCTTCGACCTGCGCGAGGAACTGGACAACCAGGTGCAACAGGCCATCGCCGACGGCGCCACCCTGCTGCTGGGCGGCCACAAGCTCGATGGCGAAGGCAACTACTACGCACCGACCGTGCTGGCCGACGTCAAGCCGGGCAATACCGCATTCAAGAAGGAAATCTTCGGCCCCGTGGCCTCGCTGATCGTCGCCCGCGACGCCGAGCATGCCCTGGAGCTGGCCAACGACAGCGAGTTCGGCCTCTCCGGCGCCATCTGGAGCGCCGACAAGGCCCGCGCCCAGCAGATGGCCCGTCGTCTGGTCAGCGGTGGCGTGTTCATCAACGGTTTCTCGGCTTCCGATCCCCGTGTACCGATTGGCGGGGTGAAGAAGAGCGGCTTCGGTCGCGAGCTGTCGCACTTCGGCCTGCGCGAGTTCCTCAACCCGCAGACCGTTTGGATCGACCGCCAGTAAGGCTTATCCTCAGCGCCTCGCCCTACGCCGTTCTCCTCGGCGCGGGCGCTGTACGCCCCGGCGCCGTGCCGGGGCGTCCCACCCAAGGAGGTTCCATGATCGAGTTGTATTACTGGCCCACCCCCAACGGCCACAAGATCACCCTGTTCCTGGAAGAAACCGGCCTCGACTACCGTATCCACCCGGTGGATATCAGCGCCGGCGACCAGTTCAAGCCTGACTTCCTCGCCTTCTCGCCGAACAACCGCATGCCGGCGATCATCGACACCGCGCCCGCCGACGGCGGCGAGCCGATCACGGTGTTCGAGTCCGGCGCCATCCTCGTCTACCTCGCGGAAAAGACCGGGCAGTTCCTGCCCAGCGACGTGCGCGGACGCAAGACGGTGCTGGAATGGCTGTTCTGGCAGGTCGGCGGCCTCGGCCCGATGGCCGGGCAGAACCACCACTTCGTGCAGTACGCGCCGGAGAAGCTGCCCTACGCCATGCAGCGCTACGTCAACGAGACCAACCGCCTGTACGGCGTGCTGGACCGGCGCCTGAAGAAGGTGCCCTTCCTCGGCGGCGAGCACTACAGCATCGCCGACATGGCCAGCTACCCGTGGGTCGTACCGTGGGAGCGCCAGCAGCAGGACCTCGACGACTTCCCGCACCTCAAGCGCTGGTTCGAAACCATCGCCACCCGCCCCGCCACCGTGCGCGCCTACGAGAAGGGCAAGCCCTTCCAGTCGCGGCCCTCGGTCACCGAGGAAGGCAAGAAGATCCTCTTCGGGCAGACGGCGGCCAGTCTGGGCAAGGACGACTGATCCGCTTCCTACGAGATCAGGAGCCCCTCACCCTAACCCTGGCTGCGCGCCCCGCTCCTCAAGCGGGAGAGGGAACCGTTCGGTGCAGGAGGAAGCCTCGGTGTCAGCCGGTACGGACTGCCCCCTCTCCCTGAGGGAGAGGGCTGGGGTGAGGGGGGAAAGTCCAGCGAGGAACTCCCTGGAAAAGACAGTTGCTCCTACAAAAGCCCCGCAATCACTGTAGGAGCGAGCTTGCTCGCGAACCTGCCCGGCACCAGCGTCGCCGAGAGCCTTGCTTCGCGAGCAAGCTCGCTCCTACGAAAAGCCAGTCCTAGGGCTTGCGCCTACGACTGCGGCCGATAGCCCTGCGCCAAGAGCCAGCCCTGGAACGCCCGACGCCGCTCCGGCGGCAAATCCGCCAGCACCTGGGCTTCGGGCTCCTCGCGAATCCGTCGCAGCCACGGCGCCAGCTCCAGCCCATCGAGGTGCCAGATGCCCAGCGGCTGGTCGACGCTGACCACCACTTCCGCCTCATCGACGAACTCGCCCTTGAGCACGGGGGCGCGCTCGATGCGCAGGCTGGCGAAGTCCGCCGGCGCGTGGCTCGGCTGCTCGTCCGGCCAGGCGCGGCGGGCCTGCCAGAACGGCTGGTCGGGCCACCGCTCTTCGCTGGCATAGAAATCCCGTCCGACGCGGGCGAAACGCAGGAACAACTGCTCGACCCGCCGCTGATGGAAGCGCTTGGCCAACTCCGCCCGCTCCGGCGCCCGCAGCAAGGTGTTGATCACCAGCGGCGCCTGCAACGCCGAAGACAGCGACTGGAAGATACCGTTGCCGGACAGCGGGTCCACCGCCATCGCCGCATCGCCCACGCGAATCCAGGTGTCGCCGCAGGCTTCCAGGCAGAGGATCGCCGTGCTGCTGCGGGCGTGCAGGTCCAGCTCGCGCTCTTCGCCAGTACCGAAAAATTCCCGCACCCGTTGCGAGGCGGCACGGCGTACGCGGCAGTAATCGAGCAGTCGATCGCGTGGTGGCAATTGGCTGCTGGCCACATCCAGGGTCATTTGCCAGTAGCAGCGACCATCCTCCAGCCGCGCCATCCAGGCCCAGCCATCGGGCAGGCTTTCCACCGCGCTGGCCAGCGGACCGGGCTCGCCCTGCCAGCGGTTGAGCAGGCTCAAGGTCTCCGGGCCGCGCCGGGCCTTCTGGCCTTTCTGGTTCAGCGGCGCCTGGCGGCCACGGGCTTCGACGAGGAAGGCGCCCTGCACTTCCCGCCCCCCTTCGAGTTTCACGCGCCAGCCGGAACCCTCCGGATCGACGGCCAGCGCCTGGCCTTCGATCAGCTCGACGCCCGCTGCTTTCAGGTCCTCGCGCAGCCCGGCGTCGAAACGCGGACGGTCGAGGATGCATTCGATGTTCTGCGCGCTTTCGCTGCCGTTCCAGTGCACGCGGCGCTGCGACGGTGGGGCGGCGCAGTTCAGGGCGTAATTCAGCCCGGCACTGTGCAGCCCCTCCAGTACGCGCAGGGAGACACCCTCGACGGCGGCGAAACGCCGCCATTCGCTGATGACGGTGACGGGATGGCCGAGGCGGCGCAGGCCCAGGGCGACCGCTGCACCGGCGGGGCCCGCGCCGAGGATCAGGATGGGGGCTACGGTCATGCTTCGGTGGCCCTCACCCTAGCCCTCTCCCAGAGGGAGAGGGGACTGTTCGGTGCGTTTGGGGATTTCCGAGCCCGCCGATGGCTACCGGAGAGTTTCAAAGCTGGACGTCGGCAGAGGACGGCCCCCTCTCCCTCCGGGAGACGACTGCAGGGATGCAGGAGGTAGGGCGACGCAGGAAGCCAAAGCCGAGGGTTGGGGTGAGGGGAAGTAATTCGACCTTTACTCATAACTCATCTTCCGCTCGATGCCGTGATAGGGAGCCCGCTCGCGCATCTGCTCGATCAGCTCCAGATTCGACAGCTCCGGTCGCTCCGTCAGCATCGACGCCAGGTGCCCGCTGAACGCCGCGCATCCCAGGCTGGCCCCCGAACGCCCGGCCACGCTGACCGCCGCGCCGAAGTCCGCCTGCGAACTGTCCAGCCAGGACCATTCCCGCTCGCGGCAACGCGCGTCACCCGTCACCCGGATCACCCCCGGATAGCTCGCCGGAAACACCGGCTCACCCCGCGCCGGGCTCGACGCGCAGATCAGCACGCCCGCCGCCACCAGATCGGCCACGGCATCGTGCAGGATCGGCCGGTCCTGCCGCACGCCAAGGCTCAGGTTGATCACCCGCACGCCCTGCTCGCCGAGCCAGTGCAGCGCGGCGGCGATCTGCAGCGGGCTGGTCACGCCACGTTCATCGAAGACCTGGGCGACACACAGGCGAGCTTCGGGAGCATGGGAAAGAATCGCTTCGCAGACGACGCTGCCGTGGCCCAGGGCATCCGCCACAGGCTCGCCGTCAGAGTGACCGTCGTTAGTCAGGAAGAACCGCCGCGCACCGCTGACGCTCGCGGATTGAGCATCGGCGAAACCACTATCGACCACCCCAACCCGCAACTCAGGCCTCATGGTGCTGCACCGGCTGCGTCTCACGCACACGCATCTGCCCATCCTGCAACTCCAGGTGCAGATCGGCGGCGGCCAGGGTCGAGGTGCGGTGGCTGATCAGCAGCCGCGTGCGCCCGGCGAACAGCCGGTCGATGGCCGCGATCACCTCGCGCTCGGTGCTTTCGTCCACCTGCGAGGTGGCTTCGTCGAGCACCAGGATCAGCGGGTCCTGCAGCAGCGCGCGAGCGATGGCGATGCGCTGTTTCTGCCCGCCGGAAAGCTGCTGGCCTCGCTCGCCCAGCGGGCTGTCGAGGCCCTCGGGCAGGCTGGCGATCAGGCTGTCCAGCTGTGCCGCGCGGGCGGCCCTGTCGATGGCCTCGCGACTCGACTCGGGCGCGCTGTAGGCCAGGTTGTCGGCGAGGCTGCCGCGGAACAGCACGATGTCCTGGCTGACCACCGCCACGCGTCGGCGCAGAGCGTGCAGGTCGAGTTCGCGCAGGTCCACGCCGTCCAGCAGGATGCGCCCCTGGTCGGGGTCGTAGAAACGTTGCAGCAGGTCGATCAGGGTGCTCTTGCCGACCCCGGACGGGCCGCTCAGCGCGACCTTGAGGCCCGCCGGAATCACCGCCTGTACAGCCTGAAGCACCGCTTGCGCGCGCCCCGGCCAGGCGTAGTGCAGATTTTCCAGGCGCAGCTCGCCTATCGACGGCATCGGCCGTGGCGCGACTGGCGAAACGATGGTCGCTTCCTCGCCGCGCAGTTCCATCACCCGACCGAGGCTGACGGTCATGCGCTGCAGCGCGACGTACAGGCCGAGCAGGCTCTGCACCGGTCCGATGGCCATGCCGAGGTAGGTGGAAAAGGCGATCAGCGAACCCAACTGCCAGGTGCCCTGCACCACCCAGTACCCACCGACCAGGAAGGCGCAGGCGCGGGACAGCGACATCAGCGTGCCGGGCACCGCCTGGGTGAAGAATTCGGTGAGTTGCAGGCGCAGCAGCTGGCCGAGGTAGCCCTGCCCCAGCCCTTCCAGGCGCCCGGATTCGCGGGATTGCTGGCCGGCAGACTGGATGAACTTCATTGCCGGCAGCGTCTCTACGAAGAACGACGAGAGGTCCGCCGAACGCTCGCGCAGACCGCGCGCCTCGCGCTCCACCTTGCGCCGCATCCAGCGCAGCCAGAGCACGTCCAGCGGGATCAGCAGCGCGACCAGCAGCGAGAGTTTCCAGGACAGGGTCAGCAGCAGCACCAGCGCACCGACCAGGCCGATCACGCTGGAGACGGCCGAGAACAGCGAGTCCACGGCGAAGCGCTGGATCTCGGCGACGTCGCCGTCCAACCGGGACATCAGGTCACCGATGCGGCGGCGGCCGAAGAAGCTCGGCGACAGGGTCTGCAGGTGGCGGTACAGCGCATCGCGCAGCGCAAACAGGATGCGTCCGGACAGGCGCGTGTGCAGGTAGCGGTTCAGGCCGGACAACACAGTCCCGACCAGGCCGACGACGATCATCGCGCTGGCGACCATCACCAGCACCGGAAAGTCCTTCGCCAGCAGGCCGTCGTCGATCAGCGTCTTGGTCAGCCAGGGTTGCGCCAGCACCAGCAGCGAGGCGCAGAACGACAACCCGAGCAGGCCGGCGATGGCCGCCTTGTGCGGGCGCACGAAGCCGTACAGCCAGCGCAGCGAGGCCTTGAGTTGCTGCGGGTCGTCGCTGTCGATCAGGCGGGTGAAGAACATCAGCCCACCTTGAGTTGCTTGAGCTTGCGGTACAGCGTGGCGCGGCTGATGCCCAGCGCGTCGGCGGCGGCGGAGACGTTGCCCTGGTGGCGCTCCAGCGCCTGGCGGATGAGCTCCAGTTCGTTCGCGCGGATGCTGCCGCTCTGCGGGCGCTCGCCGGCGGCGAGTTCGTCCAGGGTGCTGTCGGGCAAATGGTCGAGGCTCAGTTCCGTCTCGCCCTCCTCGCGCATGGCCAGCGCGGTGCGCAGGACCATCTCCAGTTGGCGGATGTTGCCCGGCCAGTGGTACTCGCGCAGCAGGCCGAGGAGCTCGGCGGAAAGCTTCACCTTCGGCGCGCCCATGCGCGCCAGCAGGCCGCTGGCGAGCTCGGCGAGGTCGTCGCGCTCGCGCAGTGCCGGCAACTTCACGCTGATGCCGTTGACGCGGTAGTAGAGGTCCTCGCGGAAGTGCTTTTCCTCCACCAGGCGCTTGAGATCGCGGTGGGTGGCGCAGATCAGCGCAACATCGATGTCCTGCTCCTCGCCGGCCCCCAGTGGCGCCACCTTGCGCTCCTGCAGCACGCGCAGCAGGCGCGCCTGCAGCGCGAGCGGCATGTCGCCGATCTCGTCGAGGAACAGCGTGCCGCCGTGGGCCTGCTGCAGCCGGCCGACCATGCCGCCGCGCCGCGAGCCGGTGAAGGCGCCGTCGCGGTAGCCGAACAGTTCGGACTCGATCAGGCCCTCGGGGATCGCCGCGCAGTTCACCGCGACGAAGGGTTTGTCGCTGCGGGCGCTGGCCTGGTGCAGGGCGCGGGCAACCACTTCCTTGCCGCTGCCGGTTTCGCCCAGCAGCAATACCGGGAGTTCGTTCACCAGCCCCTGGCGCGCCATGCGCAGGGCGCGGGCGTAGCGCGGGTGGCTGCCGGCCAGGGCTTCGAGGTCGGGGCCAGTGGCCTGGCGTGGCGCGCGGTTGCTGACCGGCACCCCGTGGCTGCGCAGCGGCGCTTGCAGCGTCTTGTAGAACAGCTCACCCTTGGGCGTCTGCAGGCTGCCGACGCCGCCCTGGTAGAGGCGGCCGAGCAGTTGGTCGCCACGCAGGCCGAGGAAGTCTTCGCTGCGCCGGCCCACCAGGCTTTCGCGATTCGCGCCGAGCAACTGGCAGGCCTGGCCGCTGACGGCCAGCACCTTGCCGTCCAGCCCCAGCGCCAGCAGGCCCTGCCAGGCGGAGTCCAGGTACTGGCGGCGGTAATGGAAGGCGATCACCACCTGCCCCGGATGGCTGACGGCGAACAGCCGCGCCTCGATCTGGAACACCGCGAGGCTGAGCAGCGAGAGGCTTTCGCGCGGGCCGGAGAGCGGGCCTTCGCGGGTCATGTCGAGTACGCCGAGGAAGGTGCCCTGCGGCCCTTCGATGGGCACCGAGGTGCAGGAGAAACGGCTGAGGCGGTCGAGGAAGTGTTCGCCGCAGTCGATCTGCGTGGCGCGCTTTTCCACCAGCGCGGTGCCGAGGGCGTTGGTGCCGCGCGAGGCTTCGCTCCAGCAGGCGCCCTGGACGATGTCGGCCAGGCCCTTGCTCTGCATGCGCTCGCGGGCGCCTTCGACGGAAAGGATGGTGGCGTCGGCGTTGGCCAGGATGATCACGCCGTCGTGGCCCTGGCGCTGCTGCAGGTAGTCGAGTTCAGGCGTGGCGGCGTCGAGCAGTTGGCGGTTGCCGGCCAGCAGCACGTCCGGCTTGACCCGAGTGTCGAGGCCCTGCTCGGTGCCGCTGGCGCAGTCCAGGCCGTGGTCGAGACTACGCCGCCAGGAAGCGTCGATCTCCTCGCGGAGCACGCCGCTGGGGACTTCGCCCTCCTGTTGCAGGCGTTCACGGGCCAGGTGGGCTTCGCGCATCAGGTCGCTGCTTATTGTTCTTGTGGTCATGCATCGCTCCGGTAGGTTCCGTGCCCCTTTTCATAGATGTCGGGGGCATGGAACTCGCAGGCTGGTCAGGGCTGTGTACACCCCCCGGCAGCGTCAGTAAAGGGGAAGCCCCTGGTAGGAAAGATTAGCTCCAGGCGAGAGGCAATTCTCGCGCCACTCCGCTACTCCACCACCCCATGCCACTCCCTTTCGCGCCGCCTTCGAGTTGTATTGACAGTGACCCAAGGCAGGTTTACGTTAACGTAAAGGTAAACGACCGAGCAAGAACATTCCCATGCCCACGACCTACACCATCTCCGAGCTGGCCCGCGAACTGGACGTCACCACCCGCGCCATCCGCTTCTACGAGGAACAGGGCATGCTCAGCCCCGAGCGCCGTGGCCAGGAGCGCGTCTACAGCCCAAAGGACCTGGTCGCCCTGAAGCTGATCCTGCGCGGCAAGCGCATCGGCTTCTCGCTGGCCGAGTGCAAGGAGCTGATCGACCTCTACGACCCCAGCAGCGGCAACACCAAGCAGTTGCAGACCTTCCTCGGCAAGATCACCGCGCGCCGCGCGCAGCTGGAACAGCAGTTGCTCGACATCGAGCAGATGAAACTGGAACTGGACACGGCCGAGGAGCGCTGCCTGGCGGCCATGGCCGAGACCGACAAACCCCGCAAGCAGCGCGTGCCGAGCTGATCGCCGCCCTGCCCGCTCCCCTTCATCTCCATTACAAGTACAACAGGTGACCCCATGAGCTACCCCTCCCTCAATTTCGGCCTCGGCGAAACCATCGACATGCTGCGCGAGCAGGTGCAGGGCTTCGTCGCCAGCGAACTCGCCCCGCGCGCCGCGCAGATCGACGCCGACAACCTGTTCCCCATGGACATGTGGAAGAAGTTCGGCGACATGGGCCTGCTCGGCATCACCGTCGCGGAGGAATACGGCGGCGCCAACATGGGCTACCTGGCCCACGTCATCGCCATCGAGGAAATCAGCCGTGGCTCGGCTTCGGTCGGCCTGTCCTACGGCGCGCACTCCAACCTGTGCGTCAACCAGATCAAGCGCAACGGCTCGGCCTCCCAGAAGGCCAAGTACCTGCCCAAGCTGATCAGCGGCGAGCACATCGGCGCCCTGGCCATGAGCGAACCCAACGCCGGCTCCGACGTGGTGTCGATGAAGCTGCGCGCCGAGAAGCGCGGCGACCGCTTCGTCCTCAACGGCAGCAAGACCTGGATCACCAACGGCCCGGACGCCAACACCTACGTGATCTACGCCAAGACCGAGCCGGAGAAAGGCGCCCACGGCATCACCGCGTTCATCGTCGAGCGCGACTGGAAAGGCTTCAGCCGCGGCAGCAAGTTCGACAAGCTGGGCATGCGCGGCTCGAACACCTGCGAGCTGTTCTTCGATGACGTGGAAGTGCCGGAAGAGAACGTGCTGGGCGCGGTCAACGGCGGCGTGAAGGTGCTGATGAGCGGCCTGGACTACGAGCGCGTCGTCCTCGCCGGTGGCCCGATCGGCATCATGCAGGCTTGCATGGACGTGATCGTCCCCTACATCCACGACCGCAAGCAGTTCGGCCAGAGCATCGGCGAGTTCCAGCTGATCCAGGGCAAGGTCGCCGACATGTACACCCAGCTCAACGCCAGCCGCGCCTATCTGTATGCGGTGGCCCAGGCCTGCGACCGTGGCGAGACCACCCGCAAGGACGCCGCCGGGGTGATCCTCTACACCGCCGAGCGCGCCACCCAGATGGCCCTCGACGCCATCCAGATCCTCGGCGGCAACGGCTACATCAACGAGTTCCCCACCGGCCGCCTGCTGCGCGACGCCAAGCTCTACGAGATCGGCGCCGGCACCAGCGAAATCCGCCGCATGCTGATCGGCCGCGAGCTGTTCAACGAGACCCGCTGAACACTGACGCCCTTGCCCTTGTAGGAGCGAGCTTGCTCGCGAACCGCATCACGCAGAGCTTCGCGAGCAAGCTCGCTCCTACAAAAAGAATCCCAGCTCGTGGAGACGCCATGACCATCCTCGGCACCCAACTCAACACTCGTTCCCCGGAATACGCCGCCAACGCCGCGACCATGCTGGAGAACGTCCAGGACCTGCGCGCCGTTCTCGGCCGCGTCCACGAAGGCGGCGGCGCCGCCGCCCAGGCCAAGCACACCGCGCGCGGCAAGCTGCTGGTGCGCGAGCGCATCAACCGCCTGCTCGACGCCGGCTCGCCCTTCCTCGAAGTCTCCGCCCTCGCCGCCCATGAGGTGTATGGCGAAGACGTCGCCGCCGCCGGCGTGGTCGCCGGCATCGGCCGCGTGGAAGGCGTGGAATGCATGATCGTCGGCAACGACGCCACGGTGAAAGGCGGCAGCTACTACCCGCTGACCGTGAAGAAACACCTGCGCGCCCAGACCATCGCCCAGCAGAACCGCCTGCCGTGCATCTACCTGGTGGACTCGGGCGGCGCCAACCTGCCGCGCCAGGACGAGGTGTTCCCCGACCGCGAGCACTTCGGCCGCATATTCTTCAACCAGGCCAACATGAGCGCCCAGGGCATCCCGCAGATCGCCGTGGTGATGGGCTCCTGCACCGCCGGCGGCGCCTACGTGCCGGCGATGAGCGACGAGACCATCATGGTGCGCAACCAGGCCACCATCTTCCTCGCCGGCCCGCCGCTGGTGAAGGCCGCCACCGGTGAAGTGGTGAGCGCCGAGGACCTGGGCGGCGCCGACGTGCACTGCAAGACCTCCGGCGTGGCCGACCATTACGCCGAGGACGACGAGCACGCGCTGGCCATCGCCCGCCGCTGCATCGCCAATCTCAACTGGACCAAGCAGGGCCAGCTCAACACCCGCGTCCCTCGCGCCCCGTTGTACGCCAGCGACGAGCTGTACGGGGTGATCCCGGTGGACAGCAAGCAGCCCTTCGACGTGCGCGAGATCATCGCGCGGCTGGTCGACGGCAGCGAATTCGATGAGTTCAAGGCGCTGTTCGGCACCACCCTGGTGTGCGGCTTCGCCCACCTGCACGGCTACCCGGTGGCGATCCTCGCCAACAACGGCATTCTCTTCGCCGAGGCCGCGCAGAAAGGCGCGCACTTCATCGAACTGGCCTGCCAGCGCGGCATCCCGCTGGTATTCCTGCAGAACATCACCGGCTTCATGGTCGGCCAGAAGTACGAGGCCGGCGGCATCGCCAAGCACGGCGCCAAGCTGGTCACCGCCGTGGCCTGCGCCCAGGTGCCGAAGTTCACCGTGATCATCGGTGGCAGCTTCGGCGCCGGTAACTACGGCATGTGCGGCCGCGCCTACGACCCGCGCTTCCTGTGGATGTGGCCCAACGCGCGGATCGGCGTGATGGGTGGCGAACAGGCCGCCGGCGTGCTGGCCCAGGTCAAGCGCGAGCAGGCCGAACGCGCAGGCTCTGCGCTGTCCGCCGAGGACGAGGCGAAGATCAAGGCGCCGATCCTCGAACAGTACGAGCGCCAGGGTCACCCCTACTACTCCAGCGCGCGCCTGTGGGACGACGGCGTCATCGACCCGGCACAGACCCGCGACGTGCTCGGCCTGGCCCTCTCCGCCTCGCTCAACGCGCCTGTCGAAGCCACGCGCTTCGGCGTCTTCCGCATGTAAGGCCGCTGCCATGACCGACTTCCAGAACATCGAGCTAGACATTGACCCTCGCGGCGTCGCCAGCCTGTGGCTGAACCGCCCGGAAAAGAACAACGCATTCAACGCCCGGACCATTGCCGAGCTGATCCAGGCGCTGGACGCCGTGGCCAGCGACGAGCGCGTGCGCCTCGTGGTGCTGCGCGGCCGTGGCCGGCACTTCTGCGGCGGCGCGGACCTGGCGTGGATGCAGGATTCCGTGCAACTGGACTACCAGGGCAACCTGGCCGACGCCCAGCAGCTCGCCGAACTGCTCTACAACCTGCACCAGTTGAAGAAACCGACCCTCGCTATCGTCCAGGGCGCGGCCTTCGGCGGCGGCGTCGGGCTGGTGGCCTGCTGCGACATGGCGCTGGCCGCCGAGGACGCGCAGTTCTGCCTGTCCGAAGTGCGCATCGGCCTGATCCCCGCCACCATCGGCCCGTTCGTCACCAAGGCCATCGGCCAGCGCGCCGCCACCCGCTACGCCATGACCGCCGAGCGCTTCAACGGCATCCGCGCCCGCGAGCTGGGCCTGGTGGACGAGCACTACCCGGCCGCCGAACTGGACGAGAAAGCCGACGCCTGGATCGCCAACCTGCTGAACAACAGCCCGGCGGCGCTGGTGGCCTGCAAGGCGCTGTTCCACGAAATCGGCGCCGGCGAGCTCAAGCCCGAACTGCGCCGCTACACCGAAGCGGCCATCGCCCGTATCCGCATCAGCCCCGAGGGGCAGGAAGGCCTGCGCGCCTTCCTGGAAAAACGCAAACCGGCCTGGCAGGAGCAAGTCTGATGAAGAAGATCGATACCCTGCTGGTGGCCAACCGCGGCGAGATCGCCTGCCGCGTGATGCGCACCGCCAAGGCCCTGGGCCTGACCACCGTGGCCGTGCACAGCGCCACCGACCGCAACGCCCGCCACGTCGAGGAAGCGGACATCGCCATCGACCTGGGCGGCGCCAAGCCGGCTGAAAGCTACCTGCGCGCGGACGCCGTGCTGGCCGCTGCGAAAGCTGCCGGCGCCCAGGCCATCCACCCCGGCTATGGTTTCCTCTCGGAGAACGCCGGCTTCGCCCGCGCCTGCGAAGAGGCCGGGCTGGTCTTCCTCGGCCCGCCCGCCAGCGCCATCGACGCCATGGGCAGCAAGTCTGCCGCCAAGGCCCTGATGGAAACCGCCGGCGTGCCACTGGTGCCCGGCTACCACGGCGAGGCGCAGGACTATGCGACCTTCCAGCGCGAGGCGCAGCGAATCGGCTACCCGGTGCTGCTCAAGGCCGCCGCCGGCGGTGGCGGCAAGGGCATGAAGGTGGTCGAGCGCGAGGCCGAACTGGCCGAGGCGCTGGAGTCCGCCCAGCGTGAAGCGCAGTCCGGTTTCGGCGACTCGCGCATGCTGGTGGAGAAATACCTGACCAAGCCGCGCCATGTGGAAATCCAGGTGTTCGCCGACCAGCACGGCAACTGCCTGTACCTAAACGAACGCGACTGCTCGATCCAGCGTCGTCACCAGAAAGTGGTCGAAGAAGCGCCGGCTCCGGGCCTCTCCCTGGAACTGCGCCAGGGCATGGGCGAGGCCGCCGTGCGCGCCGCACAGGCCATCGGCTACGTCGGCGCCGGCACCGTGGAGTTCCTCTACGACGAAGGCAGCGGCCAGTTCTTCTTCATGGAAATGAACACCCGCCTGCAGGTGGAGCACCCGGTCACCGAAGCCATCACCGGCCTCGACCTGGTCGCCTGGCAGATCCGCATCGCCCGTGGCGAGCCGCTGCCGCTGACTCAGCAGCAGGTGCCGCTGATCGGCCACGCCATCGAAGTGCGCCTCTACGCCGAAGACCCCGAAGGCGGCTTCCTCCCCGCCAGCGGCCACCTCGCGCTGTACCGCGAACCCGCCGCCGGCCCCGGCCGCCGGGTGGACAGCGGCATCCGCGAGGGCGACGACATCTCGCCGTTCTACGACCCGATGCTGGCCAAGCTGATCGCCTGGGGCGAGAACCGCGAGGAAGCGCGCCAGCGCCTGCTGTCGATGCTCGGCGAAACCGCCGTCGGCGGCTTCAAGACCAACCTGGCGTTCCTGCGCCGCGTGCTGGCCCACCCGGCCTTCGCCGAGGGCGAGCTGGATACCGGCTTCATCGGCCGCTACCAGGATGCCCTGCTGCCCGCCGCCACCGCCCTGCCGGAGCGCTTCTGGCAGCTCGCCGCCGAAGCCTGGGTGCAGAGCGAAGCCGCCCGTGTGCGTGGCGACGATGCCCATTCGCCGTGGTCCGCCCAGAGCGGCTGGCGCAGTGGCCTGCCGGGGGAAACCGACCTCCACCTGCTGGCCAAGGGCGAGTCCCACGTGGTGCGCCTGCGCCATGCCGATGGCCAGCGTATCGCCAAGCTCGACGGTCATTGGCTGGACGTGAAGGACGGCGACATCCGCCGCCGTCATCAGGTGATCCGCCGTGGCGACAGCCTCTACCTGGAATGGAACGGCGAGCTGGTCAGCGTGCAGCGCTTCGACCCCATCGCCGAGGCGGAAGCCGCGCATTCGCACCAGGGCGGCCTGGGCGCACCGATGAACGGCAGCATCGTGCGCATCCTGGTCGAACCCGGCCAGAACGTCGAAGCCGGCGCCGCACTGGTGGTGCTCGAAGCCATGAAGATGGAACACAGCATTCGCGCGCCGCACGCTGGCGTGGTGAAATCGCTGTATTGCAGCGAAGGCGAACTGGTGTCGGAAGGTACGGCGCTGGTGGAGCTGGAAGAGGCGTCGGCCTGATGCCGGCTTTCGTAGGAGCGAGCTTGCTCGCGAACCCGCTTCACTCCGGTTACTTCGGGTGTAATGCGTTCGCGAGCAAGCTCGCTCCTACACAAAGCAAACGCGCCTTCGCCCCCATTCAACGAGGACATTCCATGACCCTGCCCCCATCCGTCCGTCTGGTCGAAGTCGGCCCGCGCGACGGCCTGCAGAACGAGAAGCAACCCATCGCCGTCGCCGACAAGGTGCGTCTGGTGGATGACCTCAGCGCCGCCGGCCTGAGCTACATCGAAGTCGGCAGCTTCGTCTCGCCCAAGTGGGTGCCGCAGATGGCCGGCTCGGCCGAAGTCTTCGCCGGCATCGCACAGAAAGCCGGCGTGACCTATGCCGCCCTGGCGCCGAACCTGAAGGGCTTCGAGGCGGCATTGGAGTCGAAAGTCGAGGAAGTCGCGGTCTTCGCCGCCGCCTCCGAGGCCTTTTCGCAAAAGAACATCAACTGCTCGATCAAGGAGAGCCTGGAACGCTTCGTTCCGGTGATGGAAGCGGCCCGCCAGCACGGCGTGCGCGTGCGCGGCTACGTCTCCTGCGTGCTCGGCTGCCCCTACCAGGGCGAGGTGGACGTGGCGCAGGTCGCCGCCGTCGCCGAGGAACTGCACGCGATGGGCTGCTACGAAGTCTCCCTGGGCGACACCATCGGCGTCGGCACCGCCGGGGCCACCCGCCGGATGTTCGAAGTCGTCGGCCAACGCGTGCCGCGCGCGCAACTGGCCGGGCACTTCCACGATACCTACGGCCAGGCCCTGGCGAACATCTATGCCGGCCTGCTGGAAGGCATCGCCGTGTTCGACAGCTCGGTCGCCGGGCTTGGCGGCTGTCCCTACGCCAAGGGCGCCACCGGCAACGTCGCCACCGAGGACGTGCTCTACCTGATGAACGGCCTGGGCATCCACACCGGCATCGACCTGGACAAGCTGATCGACGCCGGCCAGCGTATCTGCGCGGTGCTCGACAAGCCCAACGGCTCGCGCGTGGCCAAGGCACGGCTGGCCAGGCGCTGAGTGCTCTTTGTAGGAGCGAGTTTGCTCGCGAACCCGCCCCGCAGCGGGGTTTGTTTGTTCGCGAGCAAACTCGCTCCTACAAGGACTCGCTCACTATCCCTACAAAAGATTTCCGCTCCTCCTACATCCCCGCGGCCGTGCCACACTGGTTAGATAAGAAAAACCGGACGGACGCCCAAGATGAACCCGCTGTGGACCCCCTCCCCCGAACGCGTCGCCGCCACCCGGATGGATGCCTTCCGCCGCAAGGTGGCACAGGAGCATGGGCTCGATCTGCCCGACTATGCCGCTCTGCACGCCTGGAGCATCGCCGAGCGCGAGGCTTTCTGGCTGGCCATCGTCGACGCCTTCGGCGTGCAGTTCCATGAAGCCCCCGGCGCCGTGCTCGAAGAAGGCCCGGAAATGCCCGATGCCCACTGGTTCCCCGGCGCCACACTGAATTTCGCCGAACATCTGCTGCGCCGCCGCGACCATCATCCGGCGCTGATCGCCGTCAGCGAGGACGAACGGCGCGAAGTGCTCAGCCATGCCGAACTGGCTGCCCAGGTCGCCGGCCTGCAACTGGCCCTGCGCGACGCCGGGGTGGGCGTCGGCGATCGCGTCGCGGCCTGCATGCCCAACACCTGGCAGACGGTGGTCGGCATGCTCGCCACCACCAGCCTGGGCGCGACCTGGTCGAGCTGTTCGCCGGACTTCGGCACCCAGGGCGTGATCGACCGCTTCGGCCAGATCGAACCCAAGGTGCTGATCGCCTGCGCCGGCTACCGCTACGCCGGCAAGACCCTGGACCTGACCGCCAAGCTCAATGAAATCCTCGCCCAGTTGCCCAGCCTGGAACAGCTGGTGATCGTCCCCTATGCCCACCCCGAGGCGCGGCCGGGCGATTACCTGACGCTGGCCAGGGTCGATCTCTGGCGGGACTTCTACCAACCCGGCGGCGACCCGGTATTCACCCCGGTACCCTTCGACCATCCGCTGTACATCCTCTATTCCTCCGGCACCACCGGCGTGCCCAAGTGCATCGTCCACGGCACCGGCGGCGTGTTGCTGCAACACCTGAAAGAGCACGGCCTGCACACCGACCTGAGCAGCGACGACACCCTGTTCTACTACACCACCTGCGGCTGGATGATGTGGAACTGGCTGGTCTCCGGCCTGGCCCTGGGCGCCAGCCTGGTGCTCTACGATGGCTCGCCCTTCCACCCCGGCCCGGAGCGGCTGATCGACCTGGTCGATGCCGAGGGCATCAGCATCTTCGGCATCAGCGCCAAGTACATCGCCGCCCTGGAGAAGGCCAACGTGCGGCCACGCCAGAGCCACGAACTGGGGCGCCTGAAGACGCTCCTCTCCACCGGCTCGCCGCTGGCCCACGAGAGCTTCGACTACGTCTACCGCGACCTCAAACCCGACCTCTGCCTGTCGTCGATCTCCGGCGGCACCGACATCGTCTCCTGCTTCGCCCTGGGCAATCCCACCGCGCCGGTGTGGCGCGGCGAGCTGCAGTGCAAGGGCCTGGGCATGGCGGTGGAAGTCTGGGACGCCGCCGGCAAGCCGGTGCGCGGCGAGAAAGGCGAGCTGGTCTGCGCACGGCACTTCCCGTCGATCCCGGTGGGCTTCTGGAACGACGAGAACAACGAGAAGTTCCTCGATGCCTACTTCGCCACCTTCCCCGGCGTCTGGGCCCACGGTGACTACGCCGAGGAAACCGAACACGGCGGCCTGGTGATCCACGGCCGCTCGGATGCCGTGCTCAACCCCGGCGGCGTACGTATCGGCACGGCGGAAATCTACCGCCAGGTGGAAAAGATCGAGCAGGTACTGGAATCCATCGCCATCGGCCAGGAATGGCAAGGCGATGTGCGGGTGGTGCTGTTCGTGCGCCTGCGCGAGGGCGTGGAGCTGGACGAAGCCCTGCAGGAACGCATCCGCCAGACCATTCGCGCCAACACCACCCGGCGCCACGTACCGGCGAAGATTCTCGCGGTGGCGGACATTCCCCGCACCTTGAGCGGCAAGATCGTCGAACTGGCGGTGCGCAACGTGGTGCACGGGAGGCCGGTGAAGAACACCGATGCGCTGGCCAACCCGCAGGCGCTGGAGTTGTTCAGGGATCGGAAGGAGTTGGAGAGCTGAGGTTCTCAGGTAACGCCGTGCCGACGCTCTCTCCCCAGCCCTCTCCCTCAGGAGAGGGGGCAGATTGTGCCGGCTGACGCCACGGTCGCTCGCTGCACCGAACGGTCCCCTCTCCCGGGTGCGAGAGAGGGTTAGGAGCTCTTGCTCTCGTACAAGCGGACTCCGGCTGCGATCGTTTCCGGGCCGCACCAACGTGCCGGCCCTGCTTCGCGAGCAAGCTCGCTCCTATGAAGAGCGCATTGGCGCAGGCCTGTAGGAGCGAGGGGAACGCCTAGTTCTTGCTCGCGAACCCTACACCGACAGATCAGACGTCGCCCAGCGACTCGGTGCCCAGCTCGTCCCATACCGCCTCGGCGAGGTGGAAGGTGGCGTTGGCGGCCGGGATACCGCAGTAGATCGCGCTCTGCAGCAGGACTTCCTTGATCTCCTCACGGGTCACGCCGTTGTTGCGCGCGGCGCGCAGGTGCAGCGTCAGTTCGCCCTCGCGGTTCATGCCGATCAGCATGGCGATGGTGATCAGGCTGCGGGTGTGGCGCGGCAGGCCGGGGCGGGTCCAGATGTCACCCCAGGCATGGCGGGTGATCATTTCCTGGAACTCTTCGTTGAAGTCCGTACGGTTCTGCAGGCTGCGGTCGACGTGGGCGTCGCCCAGCACCGCGCGGCGCACCTGCATGCCAGCTTCGTAGCGTTCTTTCTCGTCCATCTCAAACTCCAATCAGAACCTGTAGGAGCGAGCTTGCTCGCGAACCGCACAGCACCCTGAGGCTCCGGCGTGAAGCGAGGTTCGCGAGCAAGCTCGCTCCTACGAAAAGCAGTTAGGCGCGCAGGAAGTCCAGTACACGCTGGCTGAAGGCATCGCCGGCCTGCACGTTGGACAGGTGCGCGGCACGCAACTCCACCAGCTCGGCTCCGGGGATGTGTGCCTGCAGGAAGCGGCCGTCCGAGGGGGTGGTCACCGGATCGGCGGCGCCGCAGACCACCAGGGTCGGTGCGCTGATCGCACCGATCTCGCCACGGAAATCGGCGTCACGCACGGCCGCGCAGTTGGCTGCATAACCTTCCGGCGAGGTCTGCGCCAGCATGCCGACGATGGGCTCGACCTTGCCCGGCTCGGCCTCGGCAAAGTCAGCGGTGAACCAGCGCGAGATCGAAGCATCGCGCAGGTTGCGCATGGCCTCGGCGCCGCCGCTGAGCACGGTCTCGATGCGCGGATTCCAGATGTCCGGGGTACCGATCTTGGCGGCGGTGTTGCACAGCACCAGGCGCGAGAGGCGCTCCGGCGCATGGATGGCCAGCCACTGGCCGATCAGGCCGCCCATGGACAGACCGCAGAAATGCGCGCGCGGGATGTCCAGCGCGTCCAGCAGGGCCAGCACGTCGCGGCCATTCTGCTCGATGCTGTAAGGGCCGGGAGTGACCAGCGAAGCGCCGTGGCCACGGGTGTCATAACGCAGCACGCGGAAGTGTTCGGCGAAGGCGGCGACCTGCGCGTCCCACATGTGCAGGTCGGTACCCAGGGAGTTGGACAGCACCAGCACCGGCGCGCCGGCCGGGCCTTCCAATTGATAGTTCAGGTCGCCATCGGCGAGATGTACGGCAGGCATGCAGGGCTCCTATCGCGAAACTTGTAGATGTTCGGCCAGCGCGCACTCGACCCAGCGGCGCGCCTGGCCCAGGTAGTGGGCGGGATCGAGCAGGCGATCCAGTTCTTCGGCATTCAGTTGTGCGGCGACCTCGGCGTTGGCGCCGAGCACCGCGCGCAGGTGCGCGCCCTCCCTCACCGCCTGCTTGCAGCACTGCTCCACCAGGTGGTGCGCGGCATCGCGGCCGATGCGCTGGGCCAGGGCGATGCTCACGGCTTCGGCGAGCACCAGGCCACGGGTCAGGTCGAGGTTCGCCAGCATGCGCTCGGCATCGACTTCCAGGCCCGGCACCAGGCTCAGTGCCTGTTGCAGTGCACCGGAGACAAGGCAGCACAGCTCCGGCAGGCTTTCCCATTCGGCGTGCCACAGGCCGAGGCTGCGCTCGTGTTCCTGGGGCATGGCGGCGAACAGGGTCGAGACCAGGCCCGGCGCGCGGGTCGCCGCGCCAATCAGCACGGCGGCGCCCACCGGGTTGCGCTTGTGCGGCATGGTGGAGGAACCACCCTTGCCCGGCGCGGAAGGCTCGAAGACCTCGCCGGCCTCGGTCTGCATCAGCAGGCTGAGGTCGCGGCCCAGCTTGCCGAGGCTGCCGGCGATCAGGCCGAGCAGGCTGGCGAACTCCACCAGGCGGTCGCGCTGGGTGTGCCAGGGTTGTTCGGGCAGTTGCAGATTGAGTTCTTCAGCCAGCGCTCCGGCCACGGCAAAGCCCTGCTCGCCGAGGGCGGCAAGGCTACCGGAGGCGCCGCCAAATTGCAGGCACAGCAGGCGCGGCTTGAGTTCATTCAGACGCTGGCGATGGCGGGTGATCGCGCCCAGCCAGCCGGCGATCTTCATGCCGAGGGTGACCGGCGTGGCGTGCTGCAGCCAGGTGCGGCCAACCATCGGCGTACCGGCGTGGGCCTTGGCCTGGATGGCGAGGACATCGGCCAACCGGGCAAGGTCGCTTTCCAGCAACTCGATGGCGGCGCGCAGTTGCAGGACCAGCCCGGAGTCCATGACATCCTGGCTGGTGGCGCCGAGATGGACATAGCGCTCGGCATCGGCATCCTCGGCGGCGATGCGCTTGCCCAGCGCCTTCACCAGCGGGATCGCGGAATTGCCGGCGCTGCAGATGGCCTGCGCCAAAGCATCGAAGTCATAGAGCTCGGCGCGGCAGGCGGCGGCGACGGGCGCCACGGCGCTCGCCGGGATCACGCCGACACGGGCTTCG
The DNA here is from genome assembly GCF_054720805.1 of Pseudomonas sp. MT3. Taxonomy (NCBI): domain Bacteria; kingdom Pseudomonadati; phylum Pseudomonadota; class Gammaproteobacteria; order Pseudomonadales; family Pseudomonadaceae; genus Pseudomonas; species Pseudomonas sp. MT3. The sequence goes on along the minus strand of NZ_JBTVPY010000005.1, from coordinate 122,565 downwards.
GCACGGGCCAATGCGGCCTCGAAGTCGAGCATGCTCTGCACCCGTCCGTGGTCGCTGAAGATCGCGCGCATGGCGGGCTGGGTGAAGTAGGCGTCGAACAGAAGGTTAGTGCTCACGGGGGTAGCTCCGGAGATCGGCGGGCGTAGTCGGACAGTATGACCGGAGAGGAGGACTCTGTAGGAGCGAGCTTGCTCGCGAACCCGGCCTCCGCTGCGGGGTTTGTTCGCGAGCAAGCTCGCTCCTACGAAGAGCCAGAGCTAATCACACGCGCTCGACCACCAAAGCGACGCCCTGCCCTACGCCCACGCACATGGTGCACAGGCCGAGCTTGCCGCCGGACTTCTGCAGCTGATGCACAGCGGTCAGCACCAGGCGCGCCCCGCTGGCACCCAGCGGGTGGCCGAGGGCGATGGCGCCGCCGTTGGGGTTCACCCGCGCGTCGTCATCGGCGATACCCAGATCACGGGTCACCGCCAGGCCTTGCGCGGCGAAGGCTTCGTTCAGCTCGATGACATCGAACTGGTCGACCAACAGGTTCAGGCGTTCCAGCAGCTTGCGCACCGCCGGCACCGGGCCGATGCCCATCACGCGCGGCGCGACGCCGGCGCTGGCCATGCCGAGCACCTTCGCCCGCGGCGTCAGGCCATGTTTCTTAACGGCTTCGGCGCTGGCAAGGATCAGCGCGACGGCGCCGTCATTGACGCCCGAGGCGTTGCCGGCAGTGACGGTCCTGCCTTCGCCGTTGACCGGCTTGAGCTTGGCCAGCGCTTCGGCGGTGGTGTCCGGGCGCGGGTGTTCGTCGGTGTCGACGACGGTCTCGCCCTTGCGGCCCTTGATCACCACCGGGACGATTTCCTCGGCGAAATAGCCGTTGGCCTGGGCGACGCCGGCACGCTGCTGGCTGCGCAGGGAAAAGGCGTCCTGGTCGGCGCGGTTGACGTGGTAATCGTCGGCCACGTTGTCGGCGGTCTGCGGCATGGCATCCACACCGTACTGCGCCTTCATCAGCGGGTTGATGAAGCGCCAGCCGATGGTGGTGTCCTCGATCTTCTGCCCACGGCCAAACGCGCTGTCGGCCTTGCCCATCACGTAGGGCGCGCGGGACATGGACTCCACGCCGCCGGCGATGACCAGCTCGGCCTCGCCGCTGGCGATGGCACGGAAGGCGGTACCCACCGCGTCCAGGCCCGAGGCGCAGAGGCGGTTGAGGGTCACGCCCGGCACGCTTTCCGGCAGGCCGGCCAGCAGCAGCGCCATGCGCGCGACGTTGCGGTTGTCCTCGCCGGCCTGGTTGGCGCAGCCGAGGTAGACCTCGTCCAGCACGGCCCAGTCGACTTGCGGGTTACGTTCCAGCAGCGCCTTCACCGGCACGGCGGCAAGATCGTCGGCGCGCACGCCGGCGAGCGAACCGCCGAAGCGGCCGATGGGCGTGCGTACAGCGTCGCAGATGAAAACCTCGCGGCTCATTCCTCACCTCCCAGCTGGCCGTGGGCGGCGGCGGTGCGGGCTTCGAGGGCGCGCAGGGCTTCCAGCTCGACGTCGGTCGGCGCGACGGTCTCGGTCACCTGCTCGGCGAAGCGGATCGCCCAGCCGGTGTTCTCGACCACCTGCTCGCGGGTCACGCCCGGGTGCAGGTTGGTGACGATGAATTCGTTGCTGCCGGCTTCCGGCTCCATGATGCACAGGTCGGTGATGATCGCCACCGGACCCTTGCCGGGAAGGCCGAGTTGCTGGCGATGGTCGCCGCCCTCGCCGAAACCGACCGAGGTGATGAAGGCCAGCTTGTCGATGAAGGTGCGGTGGGACTGCTTGAGGATGATCAGCACTTCCTTGGCGGAACCGGCGATCTCCGGCGCGCCACCAGCGCCGGGCAGGCGCACCTTGGGCTTGTGGTAGTCGCCGATGACGGTGGTGTTGATGTTGCCGAAGCGGTCGACCTGGGCCGCGCCGAGGAAGCCGACGTCGATGCGCCCGCCCTGCAGCCAGTAGCGGAAGATCTCGCCGGTGGGTACCACGGTGTCGGCGGTCTCGGCCAGCTCGCCGTCGCCGATGGACAGCGGCAGCACGCTGGGCTTGGCGCCGATAGGGCCGGATTCGTAGATCAGGACCACGTCGGGCGATGCAGTCAGGCGCGCCAGGTTGGCGGCCTTGGACGGCAGGCCGATGCCGACGAAGCAGACGGCGCCGTTCTTCAGGCGGCGGGCCGCGGCCACGGTCATCATTTCATTGGTGCTGTAGGCGCTCATTACTTGGCCTCCGCGAGCTTGGCTTGGAACGCGGCAAAGTCTTCGGTGCCACGGATGTAGGTATCGATCCAGGCGTTGAAGGTGTCGCGGTCGCGGGCGATCGGGTCCCAGGCCTGGTAGAAGCGGTTGTCGCGCTCGGAGTAGCCGTGGGCGTAGGACGGGTGTGAACCACCGGGCACTAGGCAGACGGCGGATAGCGCCCAGGTCGGCAGCACGCAGGAGTTCATCGGCGCGTTGAGGTCGTCGACGATCTCCTCGACGGTGACGATGCAGCGCTTGGCGGCCAGGGCCGCTTCCTTCTGCACGCCGAGGATGCCCCACAGCAACACGTTGCCCTTGCGGTCGGCCTTCTGCGCGTGGATCACGGTGACGTCCGGGCGCACCGACGGCACGGCAGCCAGTTGCTCGCCGGTGAACGGGCACTCGATGAACTTGATGTTCGGGTTGACCTTCGGCAGGTCGGAGCCGGCGTAGGCGCGCAGCACGGCGAACGGCAGGCCCGAGGCGCCGGCGACGTAGGAGTTGGCGAGGTCGGCGTGGCTGTGCTCGTCGATCTCAAGCTCGCGCGGCCAGCCCTTCTCAACCGCGTCACGCAGGCGGTGCAGCGAACCGACGCCGGGGTTGCCGCCCCAGGAGAAGGTCAGCTTGCGCACGCAGCCGGCGCCGATCAGCAGGTCGTAGACCAGGTCGGGGGTCATGCGCACCAGGTGCAGGTCTTTCTTGCCCTGGCGGATCAGCTCGTGGGAGGCAGCGGTCGGGATCAGGTGGGTGAAGCCTTCGAGCGCGACGGTGTCGCCGTCGTTGACGAAGCGCTCGACCGCTTCGCGGAGGGTGAGGAGTTCAGCCATGGTCGGTCTCGTTGTGTAGGGGGTGCCGATGGGAAAACAGTACCGTCGGGGGGATGGGCGAACAATGCGATAATCGACTATTGGTGCGAATATCGAACACTTCTCTTAGGGGGCTAACGGCTGTCTTGCGGGGGTGCAGATGGTCGTTCATGCGGGCGCGGACCCTGTCCGCGGATCGCGAGCATGGCTCGCTCCTACAAGTGAGCGTGGGATTACCCCTGTAGGAGCTGGCCATGCCTACGACAGCCCGAGCGCAGGAACGTCGCGGCTGCAGTCAGTTGCAGGCTTTTCGTAGGAGCGAGCTTGCTCGCGAACCCGCCCAGCACCGGAGCGGCCGGATAGCTTGGTTCGCGAGCAAGCTCGCTCCTACAGGGTCAGCATCGCGCGGGAATCAGGCTTCCTGCAGCGCGCGGGGACGGCTGCTGCGGTCTTCGGCGTCGGCGGAAACCGCCTGCTGAAGCTGGAAGTCGAACTCGATCTCGGCGAAGCGCCCGTCCACACCGCGCGCCTGGGCGGCGGCCGCGTCTTCGACGAAACGCACCTCGCCGATCAGCCCGTCACGGGTGGCGTAGGCGAAGTCGTCCCACAGGTACTGGTCGCCGGCCAGGTTGATCTGCGTGGTCAGGTGGCGATGGCCCGGCGCGGAGATGAAGAAGTGGATGTGCGCCGGGCGCTGGCCGTGGCGGCCGAGCTGGTCGAGCAGTTCCTGGGTCGGGCCATCCGGCGGACAGCCGTAGCCGCTGGGCACGATGCTGCGCGCCTGGTAGCGCCCTTCGGCGTCGGTGACGATGCGCCGGCGCAGGTTGAACTCGGACTGGGTGCTGTCGAAGTACGAGTAGGTGCCCTGGGTGTTGGCGTGCCAGAGGTCGACCACGGCGCCGGCCAGCGGCTTGCCCTGCGGGTCGAACACGCGGCCGGAGAGGAACATCACGGTGCCCGCATCCTTGCCGTCGTCCATCCGCGCTTCGCCTTCGGACAGCGGTGCGCCGGCCACGTACAGCGGGCCTTCGATGGTGCGCGGAGTGCCACCGCCGATACCGGCCGCTTCATCCTGGGCGTCCAGCAGCAGGTCGAGGTAGTGTTCGATGCCCAGGCCGGCAACGACCAGGCCGGCCTCCTGACGGGAGCCAAGTCGGTTGAGGTAGTCCACTGCCTTCCAGAATTCGTCGGGCGTGACATTCATGTCTTCGATCAGTTTCGCGGTGTCCTGCAGGATGCGCAGGACGAGGTTCTTCACGCGCGGGTTGCCCTGGTCATTCAGGGCGCCACTGGCTTCTTCGAAGAACTTCTGGATGTCGGCAGTCTGGGAAATCTTCACGGTCATGATGCGATCCTCAAGTCTTGTTCTTGTCGAGTCGTACGGAACGAAAATCAGCGGTCGTCAGCGTGGATCGAGGACGGATGGCGGCAGAGCCCGTCGACCTCGATGTCCATGTAGGGGAACAGCGGCAGTTGCATCAGGGTGTCGTGCAGTTCCTCGACGCTGGCGAGGTCGAACACGCTGTAGTTGGCGTAGTGCCCGGCGATGCGCCACAGGTGGCGCCACTTGCCCTCGCGCTGCAGGCGCTGGGCCAGTTCCTTCTCGTCGGCCTTGAGCTGGGCGGCTTTCGCCGGGTCCATGTCGACGGGCAATTTCACGGTCATCTTCACGTGGAACAGCATCAGATTTTCCTCCGTTAGTGGCGGGCGAAACGCTTCAGGCGCTCTTCGTCGAGGGTCAGGCCGATACCGGGGGTGCGCGGCACCATCAGCTGGAAGTCGCGGTAGACCGGCGCCTCGGTGACGATTTCTTCGGTGAGCAGCAGCGGGCCGAACAGCTCGGTGGCCCAGGTCAGCTTCTCCAGGGTGATGAAGGCGTGGGCCGAGGCCAGGGTGCCGACCGCGCCTTCGAGCATGGTCCCGCCGTAGAGCGCGATGCCGGCGGCTTCGGCGATCTGCGCGGTGCGAAGCACGGCGCGCGGGCCGCCGTTCTTGGCGATCTTCAGGGCGAAGATGCTGGCGGCGCCGTCGGCGGCGAGGCTGAAGGCATCGGCCACACTCTCGATGGATTCGTCGGCCATGATCGGCGCCGGGCTGCGCTGGTTCAGGCGCACCTGGCCGCTGCGGTTGATCCGCGAGATGGGCTGTTCGATCAGGTCGATGCCGTTCTCGCCGAGCACCTGGCAGCCACGGATGGCCTGGGACTCGTCCCAGCCCTGGTTGACGTCCACGCGCACGCTGGCGCGCTCGCCCAGGGCCTGCTTGATCGCCACCACGTGCCGGAGGTCCTGCTCCAGCGGGTTGGCGCCGATCTTCAGCTTGAAGATGCGGTGACGGCGGATATCCAGCATCTGCTCGGCTTCGGCGATATCGCGAGCGGTGTCGCCGGAGGCCAGGGTCCAGGTCACTTCGAGACTGTCGCGCACGCGGCCGCCGAGCAGTTCGCTGACCGGCAGGCCGAGGCGCTTGCCCTGGGCGTCCAGCAGCGCGGTTTCCACCGCCGAGCGGGCGAAGGTGTTGCCCTTGATCGCCTTGTCCAGGCGCTGCATGCAGGCATTGATGTTGCTGGCGTCCTGGCCGGCCAGCAGCGGCGCGAAGTGCGCGTCGAGGTTGGCCTTGATGCTTTCCGGGCTCTCGTTGCCGTAGGCCAGGCCGCCGATGGTGGTGGCTTCGCCGAGGCCTTCGACGCCATCGGAGCAGCGCAGGCGGATGATCACCAGCGTCTGCTGCTGCATGGTGTGCATGGCCAGCTTGTGCGGGCGGATGGTCGGCAGGTCGACGATGATCGACTCGATACGTTCGATGACGGGACTGCTCATGGCGGTATTTCCGTTCGGGTTTCTGGAGGACGGGCGTGGCCCGCGCGATCGTTCAGGCGGCAGCTTTCAACCGAGGTCGCCGCCGCCCACCGGCAGGGTCACGCCGGTGATGTAGCTGGCTTCGTCGGAGGCGAGGAAAAGGACTGCGCCGACCTGTTCGTCGATGCTGCCGTAGCGCTTCATCAGGCTGCTGTCGACGGTCTGCTCGACGATCTGCCGGTACCAGAGCTTCTCCTGCTCGCTCTGCTGCGCCGCGTTGCGCGGGATGCGCCGGGGCGGCGCCTGAGTGCCGCCGGGGGCGGTGGCGTTGACCCGCACGCCGCGCTCGGCGGTCTCGAAGGCGAGGCAGGCGGTCAGCGCGTTCACCCCGCCCTTCGCCGCGCCGTAGGGCACGCGGTTCACGCCACGGGTGGCGACGGAGGAGACGTTGACGATGACGCCCGCGCCCTGCTTCAGCATCGGCACCAGGGCCGCGCGGCAGCACCAAAGGGTGGGGAACAGCGAGCGGCGCACCTCGGCTTCGATTTCGTCCTCGGCGTAGTGCTCGAAGGGTTTGGCCCAGATGGTGCCGCCGACGTTGTTGATGAGGATGTCGAGGCGGTCGAAGCGCGTCAGCGCCTGGTCGACCACAGCCTGGCAGTCGGCGAAACGCTCCAGGTCGGCGGTCAGGGTAAGCACTTCGCCATGCTGGCCGAGGGCGTCCTGCAGTTCGTGGACGATTTCGGAGCGGTCCACGGCGATGACCCTGGCGCCCTCTTCCACCAGCCGCTCGGCGACACGCCGGCCGATGCCCTGGGCGGCGCCGGTGACCAGGGCGATCTTGTTGTTGAATCTTTTCATGGTGACCTCATGACGTCGGCGGGCAGAGCTCCTGTAGGAGCGAGCTTGCTCGCGAACCGCTTCGTAGCGGGGCTTGGTTCGCGAGCAAGGACTAGGCGTCCCCCTCGGTCCCACGAAGAGCCGCCGGTATCGGATGTCGGGGATCAGGCAGCACTGGCCGCGAACTTCTCGTAGTAGAAATTCGCCGGCGTGATGCCATGCTCGCGGATGTACTGGCTGACCGCCTCGACCATCGGCGGCGGGCCGCAGAGGTAGACGTCCACCTCACCGTCGTTCAGGTGCGCCGGCGCGATATGCTGGGTGACGTAGCCCTTGTGCGGATAGCTGCTTTCCGCGCTGGCGACACAGGCGCTGAAGGTGAAGTTGGGGATGCGCGCGGCGAAGGTTTCCAAGCGGTCCATCTCCACCAGGTCGAAGTCGTGGGTGACGCCGTAGATCAGGTGCAGCGGATGCTCGCTGCCGCGCTCGGCGATCTGTTCGAGCATCGCGGTGAAGGGCGCCAGCCCCGTGCCGCCAGCCAGCAGCAACAGCGGCCGCTTGATCTCGCGCAGGTAGAAGCTGCCCAGCGGGCCGGCCAGGGACATGGCGTCGCCGGCTTTCGCCAGGCCGGTGAGGAAGCTGCTCATCAGGCCGCCCGGCACGTTGCGAATCAGGAAGCTGACCTCGCCGTCCTTCTGCAGCGAGCTGAAGGAGTAGGCGCGGCTCTGTTCGCTGCCCGGCACCCGCAGGTTGACGTACTGCCCCGGCAGGAAGGCCAGCCTGCTCAGCGACTCGCCCTTGATCGACAGCGCGATGGTGCTTGCGGAGAGCTGGCGCACCGCGCTGATGCTGGCCTCGAAACTGGCCTGGGCGGTCTTGCAGACTTGCGAGGAGGCCGGCACGCGCACCACGCAATCGCTCCGCGCGCGCATCTGGCAGGTGAGCACGTAGCCCTGCTCGGCTTCGTCCTCGGTGAGCGCGTCCTCGATGTAGTCCTGGCCCAGGTCGTAGCGGCCGGCTTCGGCGAAGCACTTGCAGGTGCCGCAGGCGCCGTCACGGCAATCCAGCGGGATGTTGATGCCCTGGCGGTAGGCCGCGTCGGCCACGGTCTCGCTGGGGCTGGCGTCGATGAAGCGGGTAACGCCGTCTTCGAAGTTGAGCGCGATCTTGTTCATGTCATTCGCCTCAAAAAAGCGGCTTGAAGCGTCGCGAGCGCAGGCCGGGCAAGGCGGAGGACGGTTCGGAAGCGCAGTTCACTCTAGTGAATGAGCATTACGGACCGTTCTCCAACGCAGCACGGGCAAGCGCAGCAGCTTCACGCCGTGTTTTTCAGATGTGGTAGATGTCGATGACTTGCCTGACGTAGTCGTTCTTCAGCACGACCTTCTTCGCCTTTACCAGCGGCTGCTCGCCACGCACGTCGAGCGTGTAGAAGCTGGTGCCGAAGTAGCTGTCCACCGTCTTGTAGCGGAAGCTCAGGGTGTGCCAGTTGAAGCGCACCTGGCACTGCCCGTCGGCCTCGCCCAGCACCTCGATGTTGCTCAGGTTGTGCGAGGTGCGCGTATCCGGCAGGGTCGCGCTGGAGCGCTCGGTCTTGATGCGGAACACGCGGTCTTCCAGGCCGCCACGGCTGCCGTACCAGATCAGCGAGATTTCCCGCTGCGGGTCTTCGGTGAGCCGGTCGCGGTCGTCCCAGGAGGGCATCCAGAAGGTGGCGTCGGCCGCGTACAGCTCCAGCCACGCATCCCAGTCCTTGTCATCGAGGTAGCGCGCTTCGCGGTAGAGGAAGTCGCGCACGGTCTCGTAGCGGCTCATCACACGCCCTCCTCTGTCACGGCGATACGATTGGCCTGCTCGGCGGCCAGCGCGTCGATCATGGTCTGCTGCCAGTACTGGTGCTGCAGCACGAACAGGCCCTCATCTTCGGTGCGCACGCCGGACAGAGCCGGCGCCAGGTCGATCTCCCGCGCCGCGTCGTCGGCACCGTCGATCCAGTGCTGCGCCCCGCGCGACATGTCGTTCCAGCCGCCGGCGCTGCCCTGGTAGGCCTGCTGGCAGGAACGGAATTCCTCCAGGTCGTCCGGCGTGGCCATGCCGCTGACGTTGAAGAAATCCTCGTACTGGCGAATGCGCTGGGCGCGCGCCTCGCTGCTCTCGCCCTTCGGCGCGATGCAGTAGATGGTGATTTCGGTACGGTTGACGTCGATGGGCCGGGCGATGCGGATCTGCGAGCTGAACTGGTCCATCAGGTAGACGTTCGGGTACAGGCAGAGGTTGCGCGAGTTCTCGATCATCCAGTCGGCGCGGGCCTGGCCGTGGTCGCGGGCCAGTTCGTCGCGGCGCTCGAAGGCCGGGCGCGCCTCGGGGTTGGCCCAGCGGCTCCAGAGCAGCAGATGGCCGTGGTCGAAGGAGTAGAAGCCACCGCCTTGCCTGGCCCAGCCGCCGGCACTCATGGTCTTCACCTCGCTGCCAGCCTCGCGCGCCTGGCGCTGGTTCTGGGTCGCGGCGTAGTTCCAGTGCACGGAGCTGACGTGGTAGCCGTCGGCGCCGTTCTCGGCGGTGAGCTTCCAGTTGCCTTCGTAGATGTAGCTGGAGGAACCGCGCAGCACTTCCAGGCCTTCAGGGGACTGGTCGACGATCATGTCGATGATCTTCGCCGACTCGCCCAGGTGCTCCACCAGCGGCTTGACGTCGGCCTTCAGGCTGCCGAAGAGGAAGCCGCGATAGGACTCGAAGCGCGCGATTTTCGTCAGGTCGTGGGAGCCTTCGCAGTTGAAGCCTTCCGGATAGCCGGCCTCGGCCGGGTCCTTCACCTTGAGCAGCTTGCCGGAGTTGTTGAAGGTCCAGCCGTGGAACGGGCAGGTGTAGCTGGAACGGTTGCCGGACTTGTGCCGGCAGAGCATGGCGCCCTTGTGGCTGCAGGCGTTGAGGAAGGCGTTGAGCACGCCGTCCTTGTTGCGCGCGATGAAGATCGACTGGCGACCGATCATGGTCGTCAGGAAGTCGTTCTTCTCGGGGATCTGGCTTTCATGGGCGAGGTAGACCCAGTTGCCCTCGAAGATGTGCTTCATCTCCAGGTCGAACAGGCGCGGGTCGGTGAACATCTCCCGCCGGCAGCGGTAGACGCCCTTCTCGGGGTCTTCCTCGAGCAGTGAACGCAAGTAGTCGATACCCAGGGACATGGCCGGGGCCTCCGTTGTTATTGTTCAGGCAGGCTCAGGTTAGGGCTGGGTTCGAAGCGGCAATATCCGCTTTGTGCAGAGTGCTATCCGTTTTCTGCAGGGCCGTCCGCAGGCGGCGCTCCTACATGGGAAATTCGGTACTGAGCGGTTCGCGAGCAAGCTCGCTCCTACGAAGAGCCAATACTCACTCGATTCCAGCTCTGGCCTTTGCTCTGAAGGCTTCCAGAGAAACATCCGCTCACTCCGAACGGCCCCGTTCAGGAGGCCTCGTTGAAGCGGAGTTTCAGGGGTTGAGCGGCAGGGATGCCGCGAGAGCGCTGTCGGGCCAGGGATGGCCCGTCAGCGCGGGCCCCTGGAACTTCGCTTCAACGAGGGAATTTTTCGCCTAAGCGAGAAACCGGATGTCCGGGGCAAGACCTTTGCCTACTTTGGGTGGGGCGGCCATCCGTCGTTTGCCAAAGCAGGTCGCCCGAGGGGGCGAAACACAGAATCCGCGCGCACGCCGAAGCGGCGCTGGAACACCCAAGCCAAAGCAGCTGACCTGAAACACGAGGAGCAAAAGAAAGCGCCGGCCCTGCCGGCGGATCGCGGGCATGGCCCGCTCCTACAGGGGAGTGCGGAGGTCAGCTGCGGCGCTTGAGGGTTTCTGACGGCAGTTCGCCGAACTGCTGGCGGTAGCCTTCGGCGAAGCGCCCCAGGTGCAGGAAGCCATAATCCAGCGCCAGCTCGGTGACGCTGCGCACCGGACAGGCCGGATCGCCCAGACAGGCACGGATGCGTTCCAGCTTGAGGCGGCGGATGTACTGGCGCGGCGTGGTGCCGGCCTGGCGCTCGAACAGCGCGTAGAGCGAGCGCAGGCTCATCGACGCCTGGTGGGCCAGGGCTTCGACGTCGATGTCCTCGCGCAGGTGGCCCTCGATGTACGCCTCGATGCGCTCGAAAGACACGCTGGCGCCAGCGATGGGCCCGCGGCTGACGTTGGTCTTGAGCAGGGTCAGCAACTTGCTGGCGACGATCTGCTGGTAGTGCTCGTCGATCCGGGCCAGGCGCTCGCCGGCCTCGGACTCCTGGCAGACCATCGACAGCAGGTTGACGAAACCTTCCAGCTCGCCGAGCCGGTAACGGTTCTCGATGAAGCGCACGCCGGTGTGCGGATGGTTCCAGCGCTGCTCGGCACAGATGGCTTCGAGCAGGGTCACCGGAATCTTCAGGATGAATTTCTCGCAGTCGTCCGAGTAGGTCAGGTCGACCGGATCGTCCGGGTTGATCAGCAGCAGCTCGCCCGGCGCCAGGTAGTGCTCCTGGCGCTGGCCACGCCACAGGCAGTGGCCGCTGAGCAGGATCTGCAGGTGGAAGATGCTCTCCAGCGCCGGCGAGGTGACGCGCACCGCGCCGCCATAGCTGATGCGGCACAGGTCGAGGCTGGCGAAACGCCGGTGGTTGAGGCTGGCCTGCGGATGGCCGTGGGCCGGCAGGCGCAGATCATGGGTGCCCACGTGCTGGTTGACGTAGCCCGACACCGCGTAGGGATCGGCGCGTTCGAACACTCGGCTACGTTCGCTCAGCAGGCTTTGCATACAAGGCACTCAGGGTTGTTGTCGGCAGCCGCGATCTGCGCCGCGGTCGCTCCAGTCTATGCGAGCGGCGCGGGGATGGAACGGGGCGGAGATGAATGGCAACACACTCGCCCCGCCCGCGCCCGTCAGGTGGCATCGGCGTGGCTGACCAGGCCCTTGATCACCACCGCGGCGGTGGCGATGGCAGCCGGGACGATCAACGCGGTCAGCACCTGCTCGAAACTCCAGCCCAGGCCCAGCAGGGTCGCGCCGATCCAGGCGCCGAGAATGGCGCCGAAGCGGCCGATGCCGAGCATCCAGGACACGCCGGTGGCGCGTCCCTGGGTCGGGTAGAAGCGCGCCGCCAGGGACGGCATGGCCGACTGGGCGCCGTTTACGCACATGCCGGCAGCCAGCACCAGGGTCGCCAGCAGCGTGACGGTGCCCAGGCTCTGCCCTACGCAGTAGGCGAATAGGCCGGCCAGGCAATAGAAGAGGCCGATCACCTTGTGTGGGTTGAAACGGTCCATCGCCCAGCCCACCGCCACCGAGCTGAGTACGCCGCCGAGCTGGAACAGCGCGCCGATGAAGGCGGCCTGCTCCAGGCTCGCGCCGGCATCGCGCATCAGGGTCGGCAGCCAGCTGGTGAGCAGGTAGACGATCACCAGCCCCATGAAATAGGTCAGCCACAGCAACAGGGTGCCGGCGCTGTAGGTGCCGGAAAAGATCACCTTGAACAGGTTGCGGTTCTGCACCGTCTTCTGTTCCGGCACGCTGAAGTCCCGCGCGGTGAGCACCTCGGCCGGCGCAATCGGCGCCAGCACGCGCTTGACCCTGTCCGCACCGCGATTGCGCACGACCAGGAAGCGCGCCGACTCCGGCAACCACAGCAGCAACACCAGCCCCAGCACCAGCGGCAGCACGCCGCCGAGCAGTAGCAGGCTGTGCCAGCCGTACGCCGGAATCAGCTTGGCGGAGACGAAACCGCCCGACGCCATGCCCAGGTTGAAGCCGCAGAACATACTGGTCACCAGCAGCGACTTGAGGCGCTCGGGGGTGTACTCCGACAGCAGCGTGGTGGCGTTGGGCATCGCCGCACCCAGCCCCAGGCCGGTAAGGAAACGCAGCGCCAGCAGTTGGTCGAGGTTGGCGCTATAGGCCGAGATCAGGCTGAAAAAGCCGAAGAGGAACACCGCCACCACCAGCACGCCCTTGCGCCCGAAACGGTCGGCCAGCGGGCCGGACCCCAGGGCGCCGAACACCATGCCGATCAGCGCGGCGCTCATCACCGGACCAAGGCTGGCGCGGTCGATGCCCCATTCCTGGGTCAGCGCCGGGGCGATGAAGCCCATCGCCGCCGTATCGAGGCCATCGAGGAAGACGATAAGGAAGCACAGCAACACGATACGCCACTGGTACAGGGACAGCGGCTGGGCGTTGATGAAGGACTGGACATCGAGCGTACCGGCAGCAGGCACGTGGGCGGAACTGGTCATGCGAAGGCTTCCTGCGAGGGGGGCGTCGCGGCAGCGCCGGCGATACGGGCATTGCTTGGACGGGACAGGAATGAGGCGCAAGCGGACCGGCAGAAGAGCAGGCGCCGAAGGCCCAGACTGACGCTCATTGTTGTTATTGCCCGCCTGGCCGGGCGGGGTTGGGCAAACAGTACGGAGAGTCGCCGGGCGGTTCAATTCGATGATCGCCTATGCGTTCGATCAGCGAACGATTTCGGCGAGCGCGCGGCGCCTCGCGCCTTCCCGGCGGGAGGTGCGTGGGCCCGGTGACAGCGCAACTGCCGGGGCGACGCCCGGCCCCTCTATCTAGTGGGCGGCGATTTCACGAACGCCGTGGGATATCTTCATCCCGTCGAGCTCGGCCAGGTAATCCTCGACGCTGATCAGCCCGACGCAGGGCATCGCGCCCCGCTGCCCGAAGCGCCCCGATGCCAGCTTGCGCGCCAGGGCCACAGCCGCCATGCACGGAATGTTCGGTCCGTGGTCGTCCTGGGCGATCAGCTCCCAGCACAGCGCCAACGCCTTGCCCGACTTATCCACGCCGCGCAGTTGCACGAACATGCCGCTGCGGCCGTCGCCCAACGGCTGCATCGCCACCGCCAGCCGATGCAGGCCGCCGCTCAGGGCCGCGGCGTTCTCCAGCAGGCGCCCGCGCACCAGCCAGGACAGCCCCCAGGTGCCGAACTGGGTGAGGCGCAGGCCGAGGCCGGCGGAAAAACGCACCTCGCGCACGCCGGGGTAGCGCTGCGGGAACAGTTCCAGGTCCGGCACGTCGCAATGGGCGACCCAGCGCCGCCCCAGCGGCTTGGGGAAGCGGTGCACGCTCAGACCCTGCCAGCCGTGCACCGCCTGCCAGCGGCCTTCGCGCCACTGGCGCAGGGGTTTGCCGCAATAGCCCAGCACCGCCGCCAGGGTGGCGATGCCGGGAATCTTCGCCGAGGAGCTGATGCCGTGGTGGATGCTGTCCAGCCGCTGGAAGCGCGCGCGCAACTGATCGACCACCGCCGCGCTGAGCGCCGGCACCGAGCTGGCGCCGCTGCATACCAGCACGCCGGCGCTGCGGGCGGCGCGGTCGAGCTCGCCGATGCCGCAGACGAAGCGGCGCGCGTCGGCCAGGTCGATATAGTGCACCCGCGCGTCAATCGCGGCGCGGGCAACTCGATAGTCCTGGTCCTGGAAGGGCCCGGCGGTGGAGATGAGCAGGTTGACCCTGAGCTCACTGAGGCGGTCGGAGAGCGTCGGCTGGTTCATGTCCAGGCACACCGCCTCCCCACCCACCTCGCTTGCCAGCGCGCTGGCGCGTCGCTGGTCGCGTCCGCCGACCAGGACGCGAATCCCGTCGATCCCGCTCAGGCGGCGAACGATCAGGCTGCCGAAATTCCCATAGCCGCCCAGTACCAGAACGCGAAAGGACGGTTTGACCGCTGACACAGACATCGACACTCCCCTACAACCGCCGGCATCGTGCCGGCGCCCTCACCCCGATTTCGCGCCGACGTGCCTCGGCAAGGCGTCGTCCAGAGGCCACCACGCGGCCCTGGACTCGATGTAGTAATGCCCTTCGGGCGCAGTCCGCAGCGGCTCGTCCAGGCTTCCCGCTCGCACGCGCAGCACCTCCGGGCGCGAGTCGCGGGCGCTGTAGATCGGCGAGCCGCAATGGCCGCAGAACACCCGGCGCTTGTCCTCCGAGGAACGGAAATGCACCAGCGCCTCAGCGCCGGCGAGCAGCCTGAACGCGTCGTCGGCGACGGGGATATTGGTGGCGAACGGACCACCCTGGGCCTTGCGGCACTGTCCGCAATGGCAGACCTGGATCGGCGCCAGCTCGCCGCTGATCGTGTAACGCACCGCGCCGCACAGACAACCACCGGTATGCATCGCTTCGTCCTCCGTCGAAAGCGCAAAGTGCTGGAGTCTAGAACAAAGCCGCGAACCATCACCATTCAGGTGACGGCAAGCGCGAAACCAATTTCAGACCTCGGAGCCCCAGCCCAGCGGGTAGAGCAGTTCTTCCTTGTAGCCGGCCCAGACCCGCACCGCCGCCGGGAAGCTCGCGTCCAGCGCCGCGTCGCCGCTGTCCACCAGCAACGGCCGGCCTTCCAGGGTACCGAGCTTGCGCTTGGTGGCGACCACCCGCAGGCGCTCGATGCCGATGGCGCGCAGCACGCGCGGGCTGATCTGCTGGTTGCCACGGCCGAGGATGTGGCCCTGGCCACCGATGGCGGTGACCAGCAGGAAGGCCGGGTGGCCGTCCACCAGTTCGAACAGCTGCAACTCGGTAACGTCGCGGGCGATCACCTCGCCGTTCTCGATCACGTCCACGCCCAGCAAGGTGGTTTCCAGGCGCAGGTCGGCGGCCAGCCCGTGCAGGGTCGAGCCCGGCCCGAAGACATAGCGCACGCCGTCCTCCCAGGTATCTTCCAGCCAGGCGGCGAGATCGGCCAGCACCAGCTCCTCGGTCTCAATGCCGGCCTGCTTGACGTGCTGCATGAAGTGCCCTTCCTCGGGCACCGTCAGCTCGGCGTACCAGCGCGCGGCGACGCGGCCATCGCGCAGGGCGGCTTCGTCGAGGTCGCGCACCTCGCCCTGGGTCAGGCGCACCAGCCCGCCCTCGACCAGTCGCAGAGCCAGCGCACCGGCGGCGCGCGGGCTGATCGCATAGACCCCGGAGTGGATCTTCACCCCGGCGGGAATCCCCAGAACCGGCTGGTCTTCGCGCGCCACCTCGGCAACGTCGCGCGCGGTACCGTCGCCGCCGGCGAAGAGGATCAGCGCAACGCCGGCCTCCTGCAACGCCTGCACGGCGTGCCGGGTATCCGCCGCCGAACTGCGCTCGCCCTCGAGCGCGCCGACCAGCCGATGGGAAAAGCCCATGTCCGCCAGCAGATCGGCCCCCATCGGCCCCGGGAAGGTCAGGAATTCCAGGCGCTCACGCACCGCCAGCAACTGCTCCAGCGCCACCCGCGTGCGCTCCGCCGCGCGGGGCTGCGCGCCACGCGCCAGGGCCAGTTCGGCGACACCGTCGCTGCCCTTGAGCGCGGTCGGCCCGCCGATACCGGCCAGCGGATTGATGATCAGGCCTACGCGAAAGCCATCCATACTCACCTCGAAGGACATCCAGATCGAACAGCCGGTGCAATGCCGGGCCGACCTTCACTATAACGACAAGCAGTAGACCGGGGCCTTGCGGTTGGCACGCAACCTGCCAACCCTGCGAGGGTACAGTCGTCTGCCACGTAGGTGACATCTGCGCCGCGCTCCGCGACTGCTTTGTCACCGAGCTTTCATGTGATCTGCCTAGACTGCATTCAAACGTTGTAGAGGAGACCGGCCATGAGCTTGCAACACCATCAGACCCCCACCCCCCGACCGGCGCCCCGTGACCCGCAGCAGCCGGTGGGCGGCTCGATCATCGACGCCCAGGGCCGCGAGATCCCGATTACCGAAGACATGATCCAGCGCGCCTGCCGCGAACTGGACAAGAGCAGCGAGCCACCGCGCCGATGAGTGCGCGGACTTCCCTGCCCTACTCCCCGACCCGGTTGGCGCCCAGCGCCGTCAGCAGGTTTTCCAGACGCGGCGCATCGCCCTGGATGTCCACCCACAGCCCGGTGATTTCCCGCCGCGGCGGGTAGTGCTTGCGCAGGGCGTCGAACGTCTTGCGCCGCGCTTCCGCATCCCCCGCCAGGCTGCGCCGGAAGGCCGCGTCGTCGCTGCGCGGGTCATACACCGCGCGGCACAGCATGGCCAGCGCCCAGTCCGGCTCGCACTCCTCCTTCAAACTCAGCTCGGCCAGCCATTGCGCCGGCAGCAGATCGTCCAGGCTGACCTCCGGCGCCCGCCCGAGCCAGGTGCAGAAGGCGTCGTAGATCTGCGCCGTGCCGCGCAGCTTGCCATCCAGGCTGTAGCCGGCGATGTGCGGCGTGGCGATGCGGCAGCGCGCGGCCAGCTCGACATCCACCTGCGGCTCGCCTTCCCACACGTCCAGCGCGACGTCGAGATCGGCGCCGGCCTCCAGGTGCGCGCGCAGCGCGGCGTTGTCGACCACCCCGCCCCGGCTGGCGTTGAGCAGCCAGGCGCCGGGGCGCAGCGCCGCGAGGCGTTCGGCATTCAGCAGGTGGCGCGTCGGATGTTCGCCGTCGCGGGTCATGGGCGTGTGCAGGCTGATCACGTCGCACTCGCGCAGTACCTCGTCGAGGCTGCGGAAGTCACCGCCCTCGGCGGCGGCACGCGGCGGATCGCAGACGCGCACGTCCCAGCCCAGCCCGCGCAGCACGTCCACCAGGCGGCCACCCACCTGGCCGGCGCCAACCACGCCATAGCGGCGCTCGGCCAGTTTTGCCCCGTGCACCTCGGCCAGCGCCAGCAGGCTGCCCAGCACCCAGTCCACCACGCCACGGGCGTTGCAGCCCGGCGCGCTGGACCAGGCGATGTCGGCCTGCGCGAAATAATCGAGATCCAGGTGATCGGTGCCGATGGTGCAGGTGCCGACGAACCTGACCTGGCTGCCTTCGAGCAACGCGCGGCTGACGTCGGTCACCGAACGCACCAGCAGCACGTCGGCGTCGCCCAGGGCGGCACGATCGATGCCGCGTCCGGGCAAGCGACGGATTTCACCGTGACCGCCGAAGAAGGCTTCGACCAGGGGAATGTTTTCATCGGCAAGGATACGCATGGACTGACTCCAGAAATCGGCACCGGCTACTTTACCAGCGCGGCTGCGTGCGGTCCCGCAACTCGCGCCGATGCTTTCCTGACCAAGCCGACAAGCCGTAAACTGGCCGGCTTCTTTCCGCTGCCTGCCGCCAGAAAAGGATCGCCGTGACCAGCATCGCCCAGCCCGTCTCCCGTGGACGGCGCACCACCGCCGAACTCAAGGAACTGCTCACCCTCGCCGCGCCCATCATGATCGCCCAGCTGGCGACCACCGCGATGGGCTTCGTCGATGCGGTGATGGCCGGGCGCGTCGGTCCGCGCGACCTCGCCGCGGTGGCGCTGGGCAACTCGATCTGGATTCCGGTGTTCCTGCTGATGACCGGCACCCTGCTGGCGACCACCGCCAAGGTGGCGCAGCGCTACGGCGCCGGCGACCAGCCCGGCACCGGTCCGCTGGTGCGCCAGGCACTGTGGCTGGCGCTGCTGGTCGGCCCGCTGGCGGCGGCGACCCTGTGGTTCCTCTCCGAACCGGTGCTGCGTGCGATGAAGGTCGAAGAAGCGCTGATCGAACCCAGTCGATTCTACCTGCGCGGTATCGCCTGCGGCCTGCCGGCGGTGGCGCTGTATCACGTGCTGCGCTGCTTCAGCGACGGCCTGGGGCGCACCCGGCCGAGCATGGTGCTGGGTATCTGCGGGCTGATGCTGAACATCCCGATCAACTATGTGCTGATCTACGGGCACCTCGGTTTCCCCGCGCTGGGCGGCCCCGGCTGCGGCTGGGCGACGGCGTCGGTGATGTGGTTCATGCTGCTGGGCATGCTGGTCTGGGTGAACGGGGCCAAGGTCTACAAGCCGAGCCAGCTGTTCAGCCACTGGGAACTGCCGAACCTCAAGGTGATCGGCAGCCTGGTCGCGGTCGGCCTGCCGATCGGCATCGCGGTATTCGCCGAGTCGAGCATTTTCTCGGTGATCGCCCTGCTGATCGGCGAACTGGGCGAGAAGGTCGTGGCCGGGCACCAGGTGGCGCTGAACTTCAGCGCGCTGGTGTTCATGATCCCCTACTCGCTGGCAATGGCCGTGACCGTGCGCGTCGGCCAGGCCCTCGGCGCCGGCGCGCCGCGCGATGCGCGCTTCGCCGCGGGCGTCGGCATGGGTGCGGCATTGGCTTATGCGTGCATTTCCGCCAGCGGCATGTTGCTGATGCGTGACTCCATCGCCGCGCTCTACACCCAGGACCCGGACGTGCTGGCACTGGCCGCCTCGCTGCTGGTGTTCTCCGCGCTGTTCCAGTTCTCCGACGCCGTGCAGGTCACCGCCGCCGGCGCCCTGCGCGGTTACCAGGACACCCGCGCGACCATGCTCATGACCCTGTTCGCCTATTGGGGCATCGGCCTGCCGGTGGGCTACAGCCTCGGCCTGACCCACTGGCTGCAGGAGCCCACCGGCCCGCGCGGCCTGTGGGAAGGCCTGATCGTCGGCCTGACCTGCGCGGCGGTGATGCTGTGCATCCGCCTGGCGCGCAGCGCCAAGCGGCAGATCGTGCTGAACGAGAAACGCATGGCGGGCTGAAGATCCATGACGCAATAAGCCGCCCGAGGGCGGCTGGCTTCAGTCAGTGACCAGCGCCGGCTTTGGCCGGCTGCTCAGCGTGGTGCCCACCGAAGCGACGATGATGGCGCCAATGGCGAGCCACTGGAGCGAGGTGAGCTGTTCGCCGAGGAACACCAGGCCGGACAATGCTCCGAATGCCGGCTCGATGCTCATCAGGGTGCCGAAGGTGCGCGCCGGCAGGCGCGTCAGGGCGATCATTTCCAGGGTGTAGGGCAAGGCGCTGGAGAGGATCGCCACGCCCAGCAGCGCCGGGAACAGGCCGATATCCAGCAGCGCCGTACCGGCGGAGGCGATGCCGATCGGCGCCACGCACACGGCGGCGATGCTGATGCCCAGTGCCGCCCCCTGGGCCCCCAGGTCATTGCCGGCGCGCTGGCCGAAGATGATGTACAGCCCCCAGCAGACGCCCGCCCCCAGCGCCAGCGCGGCGCCCTTGGGGTCGATGCCCTGGCCGAAATCGGCGATCGGCAGCAGCAGGCCCAGGCCGACCACCGCGATGGCGATCCAGATGAAGTCGATCGGCTTGCGCGAATAGAACAGCGCCACCGCCAGCGGCCCGGTGAACTCCAGCGCCACGGCGATGCCCAGCGGGATGGTCTGCAGTGCCATATAGAAGGTCAGGTTCATCAGGCCCAGGGTCACGCCGTAGATGAACAGCGGCTTGAGCGGCTTGCCGCGCAGCGACATGCGCCACGGGCGGAGTATCGCCAGCAGGATGATCGCGGCGAAGATCAGGCGCATGGCGGTGACGCCGGCGGCGCCGAGCGCCGGGAACAGGCTCTTGGCAACGGACGCGCCGGTCTGGATCGAGGCCATCGATACGATCAGGACGGCGATGGGGAAAAACGTAGCGATAAGGCGCGAGCGGGGCATGGTGCGGACCTGAACAGGCGTTGCAACGATGGAAAAATCTTGGTTGACTGTTATGCGCAACATAATGCGCAAAAAGGCCCAGATGAGCAATATACTGCCCACTTCTTCCGAACGCCCCAGCGTGCTGGTGCACGTCGCCGACAACGTGAAGACCCTGCGCCGCAATGGTGGCTTCAGCCAGGACGCACTGGCCAAGACCTCCGGCGTCAGCCGCCGGATGCTGGTCGGCATCGAGGGCGGCGACACCAATGTCAGCCTCGCCACCCTGGACCGCATCGCCGCCGCCCTCGGCGTGACCTTTGCCGACCTGGTACGACCGCCGTCCACCCGCAACCTGTCCCGCGTCGATGCCGTGGCCTGGGGTGGCGCGCAACCCGACAGTCGCGGCACCCTCCTCGCCAGCACGCCGGCCACGCGCCAGGCCGAGCTCTGGCACTGGTCCCTGGCCCCCGGCGACCGCTACAACGCCGAACCGGACGCCGAAGGCTGGTACGACATGGTCTATGTCATCGAAGGTCGGCTGACCATCGTGCTGGCCGAAGAGACCGTGGAGGTCGAGGCCGGCGGGTTCCATGTGTTCAAGAACAACCAGCCGTTTTCCTACCGGAACCACGGAGAGGTGCTGGTGCGGTTCGTGCGGAACGTTGTGAACTGATTACCGCTGGCGGGCCGCTCCGGCAGAACGGCAACCCAATCGCAGACGAAGTCCGCCTACGAAACCATACCTACGCGGTCCTGGCTCCGGCTCTGGAGACTTCCAGAGAAATGTCCGCGCACGCCGAACGGCCCCGTTCAGGAGGCTTCGCTTCAACGAGGGAATTTTTCACCCCAAGCGAAAAACCGGATGTCCGGGGCAAGACCTTTGCCTACTTTGGGTGGGGCGGCCATCCGTCGTTTGCCAAAGTAGGTCGCCCGAGGGGCGAAACATGGCGCATGCGCGCACGCCGAAGCGGCGCAGTACCCCCATAAAAAAAGCCCGCACATAGCGGGCCTTGAAACTCACGCCGAAGCTCAACTGCCCTGCGGCATCTCCCCCCGCGCCAGACGCGCATTGATATCGGCAATCACCCCCGGCAGCTCCGCGATGGTATCGATCAGGTAATGCGGGCGCGAGCCCTCGAACATCTGGCCGATACGGCGGCGTTCCTGCTCCAGCTTCTCGGCCGGCAGCGCCTTGTACTGCTCATAGGTCAGGCCCAGGGCGTTGCCCGAGCAGGTCAGTGCCACGGTCCACATGCCGGCGCTGCGGCCTTCGAGGATGCCCGGCCAGGTGTCGTCGACCTTTACGCAGGCCGCCACGTCGTTGATGCCCAGGGCGATCACGTTGGCCAGCGCCTGGGCCGGGTGCGGGCGGCCGTTGGGCACTTCGTCGGTGGCCACCACGTGGTCGGCGACGTAGCCGTTGGTCTTGGCCAGGACAACGACCTTCTCCATCACCACCGCCGGGTAGCCGGAGCAGGAACCGACCTTCAGACCCTGCTTGCGCACGGCGGCGATGGCGTCCAGCGCACCGGGGATCAGCGCGGAGTGCTCGGCGATCTTCTCGATCTGCAGCGGCATGAAGCGCTCGTAGATGGCGGTGACGTCGTCGTCGCTCGGCACGCGGCCGAACTTGGCCTTGTAGCGCTCGGCGATGGCGGGAATGTCGCACAGGGTGCGGATGTGGTCCCACTTGCCCATGCCCATCGGGCCGCGGGCTTCTTCCAGGCTGACCTGCACGCCGAACTCGGCGAAGGCCTCGACGAAGATCTGGGTCGGCGCGAAGGAGCCGAAATCGACCACAGTGCCCGCCCAGTCGAGGATGACGGCTTGCAGTTGCTTGGGTTGTTCGTAGTTCATGAGATTCAATCCTGTGGCAATCGGCCGGGGTCAGATTTCGAAGACTTCCATCTCTTTCAGGGTCTCGGCGATGGCCGCGACCGCTGCACGCATGCCGCTGCCATCGACCTGGCCGATGCAGCCGACACGGAAGGTTTCCACCTGGGTCAGCTTGCCCGGATAGAGGATGTAGCCCTTCTCGCGCACCCGGCCGTAGAACTCGGTGAAGTTGTAGCGGGGATCGCGCGGGGCATGGAAGGTGACGATGATCGGCGCCTGGATCTGCGCCGGCAGGAAGCTGCGCAAGCCCAGCTTGCCCATCTCCGCCAGCAGAGTCTGGCAGTTGTTTGCGTAACGCTGATGACGGGCCGCGAGACCACCCTCCTCCTCGTACTGGCTCAGCGCTTCGTGCAGCGCTGCCACCACGTGGGTCGGCGGGGTGAAGCGCCACTGGCCGGTCTTGGCCATGTAGGCCTGCTGGTCCTGCAGGTCCATCGACAGCGAATGGCAGTTGCCGGCGCTGGCGTTCAGCGTGGACGTACGGGCAAACACGAAGCCCATCCCCGGCACGCCTTCCAGGCACTTGCCGGACGCGGCGATCAGCGCGTCGAAGGGGATGCTGCGGGCATCGATGTCCAGCGCGCCGAACGAGCTCATGGCATCGATGATCAGGCGCTTGCCGTGGTCCTCGATGACCTTGGCGATCTCCTGCAGCGGATTGAGGATGCCGGTGCTGGTCTCGCAGTGGATCAGCGCGACGTGGGTGACGCTGGGGTCGGCGCTGAGCAGGCGGTCGACGTCGGCGGCGGTGGTCGGCACGTCCTCTTCGGTTTCGAAGGTGCTGAATTCGCGGCCGATCACCTGGCAGATCTTCGCCAGGCGCTTGCCGTAGGCGCCGTTGATCAGCACCAGCACCTTGCCGTCGCGCGGTACCAGGGTGCCGATGGCGGCTTCCACGGAGAAGGTGCCGCTGCCCTGCAGGGGCACGCAGGTGTGGGTCGCCTCACCGTGGATGATCGCCAGCAGGCGCTTGCAGACGTCGGCAGTCAGGGCGTTGAAGTCGCTGTCCCAGGAGCCCCAGTCGACCATCATGGCGCGACGGGTGCGGGGGGAGGTGGTCAGCGGACCGGGAGTCAGCAGGATGGGGGCTCGCTCGGCAGTGCTCATGCTCGATTCCTCTTTCTTGGGAACGTCGTCAGGGCGAAGTTGGGTTGGGCCCGGCGTCATCGCCGTGGCCTGGACATAACTTGCCGGGGAGCCTGATATCGTTCAAATTGTTTATCACGATGCACTGCATAAGCCGGACCTATACCTTATGAACCTCTTCCAACTCCGCGCCTTCGACGCCGTTGCCCGCGAACGCAGCTTCACCCGCGCAGCCGAGCGCCTGTTCATCAGCCAGCCGGCCGTGACCGGGCACGTCAAGGCGCTGGAGGAGCACTACCAGGTCAACCTGTTCCGCCGCACCGCGCGCGGCGTGGAGCTCACCGAGGACGGCGTGCGCCTGTCGGCCATCAGCCGCACCCTGTTCGCCCTGGAGGAAGAAGCCGAGGCCATGCTCGACGCCAGCCGCGAGCTGGTGACCGGGCGCATCGAAGTGGCCGCCGACGGCCCGCACCTGGTGATGCCGATGCTCGCCCGGCTGCGCGCGCGCTACCCCGGCATCACCGTCAACCTGCGCCTGGGCAATGCCCAGGAAACCCTCGCCGCGCTGCTCGACGAGCACGTCGACATCGCCGTGCTGACGGAAGTGGAACCGCGCGCCGGGCTGTTCCTGCGCGAGCTGGTGGAGTCGCACATCTGCGCGCTGGTGCCGGCCAGCCATCCCTGGCACGACTACATCGGCAGGTTGCCGCTGAATGAGCTGCACCAGCAGATCATGGTGCTGCGCGAACCCGATTCCATCACCCGCCGCACCTTCGATGCGGCCTGCTCGGCGGCCTCGGTGGCCCCCCGCGTGCTGCTGGAGCTGGACAGCCGCGAGGCGGTGACCGAGGCGGTGGCGGCCGAGCTGGGGATTGGCATCGTGTCATCGATGGAAGTGAGCCCGGATCCGCGGGTGAAGGCGATCCCCCTGAGCGGCGATGGCCTGCTCAACCGCCACGCCATCGGCTGCCTGGAACGACGCCGGGGATTGCGGGTGGTGAGTGCGTTCCTGGAGTTGGCGGAGGACTGACAGGTACTTCGTGGGATGCGGGTTCGCGAGCAAGCTCGCTCCTACAGGGTTCGTGCCGATTGGGATTCCGCGTGGGCCTCGTCGCTCTTCGTAGGACCGAGGGGGACGCCTGGTCCTTGCTCGCGAACAATCGCCCCCTTCACCCGCTCGAGAACGGTCGCCACGCACCCTGCTCACGCATCTCCGGCCAAATCTACGGTTGAGGCGCCGGCAAGTCTTCCTTCACCAGATCGAGGAAGGTCGCCACGATCCGCCGCGTGCTCTGCTCGCGCAGGCACACCAGCGTCTCGCTCATGTGTCGTTCGCAATCGACGATGGGCAAGGCATGTACACGGTTGTCCGAGCCGAACTCGGCGGCTGACACCACCCCCACGCCGATCCCCGCGACCACCGCCTCGCGGGCGGCTTCGCGGCCTTCCACCTCGATGGCCGCGCGTATCCGCAGGCCGGCGCTGCGCATCTCCTCCTCCAGGGTCTGCCGCGTGACGGAGCCATGCTCGCGCAGCACCAGCGGCGCGTCGTCCAGGTCGGCCAGGCGGATCGAGTCGCGCGTCGCCCAGGGATGGCTGTTGGCGACGAAGGCGACTATGGGGTCGCTGCGCAGGGTGAAGGACAACAGGCGTTCATCCTCCACCGTCCGCCCCAGCAAGGCCAGGTCGGCGCGGTAGGCGAACAGGGCCTGCAGGGACTCGTCCGTGTTGCCACTCTCGATGCGCACGCGGATGCCGGGGTAGCGCTGGCAGAACGACGCCACCTGGGGCAGCAGGTGCACCGCCGCATCCACCGCCAGCAGCAGGCTGCCGGTCTGTAACGCGCGGGATTCCAGCAACAGCTCCTGGGCCTCGGCCTCGATCACGAACAGCCTTTGGGTCACCGCCAGCAGGCGTTCGCCCAGTTCGGTCAGGCGCACCGAGCGCTTGTTGCGGTGGAACAGCAACACGCCGTAGCGCTCCTCCAGCTTGCGCACCTGGTCGGACACCGCCGGCTGGGTGAGGAACAGGCGTTCGGCGGCACGGGTGAAGCTGCCATGCAGGGCGACTGCGTGAAACGCCTTGAGTTGGGCATGGGAAACGGACATGGCGGCGACCCTCGGCAGACGGACGGCTATTCGCCATCCAGACAGAAAGTGACCATATGGTCACTGTAAACAAACGCGAATGTCTTACACGAACATCCTACAAGGAAAACTTATTTTTAAAATTTGATAAATCGATTTCAGTTATTTGTTCGGAATTGTTTCCATCCCTCCATCGCCCTTTCCGGCGACGGTGTCCAACGACTCCAGCGCCCCTGACCCGCACTGGAGCGAAGTGCTCGACACAACAAGAACAAGAAAGGCGTTACCTCACTGACTGCCGGCACAGCACAACTACAACAACGAGGTCGGAACATGCTTACCCCACAAGGCAACGCAACACCCCGCTCGCCTCTGGCGTCGATCCAGCGCTGGCGCTGGCAGATCTTCGCCATCACCTGGCTGGCCTATGCGGCCTTCTATTTCACCCGCAAGGCATTCTCGGTGGCCAAGCTGGGTATCACCGAAGACCCCACGTTCCACCTCGACAAGGCCATGATGGCCAACCTCGACGCAACCTACCTCGCCGCCTACGCCGTCGGCCAGTTCACCTGGGGAGTGCTCGCCGACCGCTTCGGCCCGCGCGTCGTGGTGCTGGGCGGGCTGCTGATCTCGGCGGGCGCGGCGATGGTCATGGGCACCTGGGCGACACTGCCGGTCTTCGCCACCTGCATGGTCGTCCAGGGGCTGGCACAGTCCACTGGCTGGTCGGGCCTGTGCAAGAACATCGGCAGCTTCTTCGCCACCCACGAGCGCGGCCGCATCCTCGGCCTGTGGAGCACCTGCTATGCCTTCGGCGGCCTGGTGGCCTCGCCATTCGCCGGCTGGTGGGCGTATTCGGTCTTCGGCACCTGGCACGCGGCCTTTTACTCCAGCGCCGCCGTGGTGGGTGGCGTCGCCCTGCTGTTCATCTTCCTGCAGCGCAACCGCCCCCAGGACGTCGGCCTGCCACCGGTGGAAGCCGAGCCCGAAGCGGTGCGCTATGCCGGCTTCAAGCCCGAAGGCGAGAATGCCGGTATCCGCGAGACGCTGGCACTGGTGGTGCGCAACCGCACCGTGCTGACCCTCGGCGTGGCCTATTTCCTGCTCAAGCCGGCGCGCTACGCGATCCTGCTGTGGGGGCCGGTGATCGTCTATGAACGCATGCCGGGCCTGGGCAAGGTCGGCGCCGCGGTGCTGCCCACCGCCTTCGAGGTCGCCGGGCTGCTCGGCCCGATCCTCATCGGCCTGGCCTCCGACCGGATCTTCGGCGCACGGCGCATGCCCGCCTGCGTGATCAGCCTGATCGGCCTGACCGCCTGCCTGGCGCTGTTCGTCCCCGCGATGCAGACCGGCAGCAGCGCACTGGTCTTCGCCCTGCTGTTCATGATGGGCCTGACCCTCTACGGACCGGACTCGATGATCAGCGGCTCGGCCGCCATCGACTTCGGCACCGGCAAGGCCGCCGCCACCGCCGCCGGCTTCGTCAACGGCTGCGGCTCGGTCGGCGCGATCCTCGGCGGCCTGCTGCCCGGCTACTTCGATACCTACACCGTCTTCATCGGCTTCACCGTCACCGCCCTGATCGCGGCCGTCATTCTCCTGCCGCACTGGAACAGCCTGCCGGAGGGTGCCAAGCCCGCCGCCAGCCAGGTTCCCAACCGTTCGGTCAAGGTGCGCATGGCGCGCTCCTGATCTTCCGGCACAGGGATGTGCCAGCCGCCCTACAGGTCATCAGTCCATGAACATCGAACGCTTTGGAGTGGTCCAGCGCCGCTCCGAAATGGTCCTGCACGCGCAGACGATCGCCACCGCCGCCCTGCCCCCACACTGAATACGGAGATTCCCATGCGTCCTTTCTGGCTTGAACAGGCCCTGCAGCAGGACAACGAGCGCGCCGCGGCGCTGGAGGGCAACACCCGCGCCGACGTCTGCATCGTCGGCGGCGGCTACACCGGTCTGTGGACCGCCATCATGCTCAAGGAGCAGAACCCGGAACTCGATGTGGTGATCATCGAGGCCGATATCTGCGGCGCCGGGGCCAGCGGCCGCAATGGCGGCTGCGCATTGTCCTGGTCGGCCAAGTTCTTCACCCTGGAGCGGCTGTTCGGCCTGCCGGAGGCGATCCGCCTGGTGACCGAATCGGAACGGAGCATCCACGCCATCGGCGCATTCTGCGAGCGCTACGGCGTGGATGCCGACTACCGCCTCGACGGCACGCTCTACACCGCCACCAACGCCGCCCAGGTCGGCGCCACCGACGGCGTCATCGCCGCACTGGAACGCCACGGCATCAACTCCTTCAGCAAGCGCCCAGTGGAAGACGTGCAGCGTTTGGCCGGCTCGCGCAAGCATCTGGAGGGCTGGTTCTCCCCCGCCGCCGCCAGCGTGCAGCCGGGCAAGCTGGTGCGGGGCCTGCGCCACGTGGCGCTGCAACTGGGGGTGCGCCTGTACGAAGGCACCCCGATGAACGGGCTGGACCAGGGTCGGCCAGCCATCGTGCACAGCCCCGGAGGATCGGTCAGCGCCGACCGCGTGGTGCTGGCGATGAACGCCTGGATGGCGCGCGCCTTCCCGCAGTTCGAGCGCAGCGTGGCCATCGTCTCCAGCGACATGGTGATCACCGAGCCCAGGCCGGACCTGTTGCAGGAGATCGGCCTGACCTCCGGCGTCACCGTGCTCGATTCGCGCATTTTCGTGCACTACTACCACAACACTCCGGACGGCCGGATCATGCTCGGCAAGGGCGGCAACACCTTCGCCTACGGCGGGCGCATGCTGCCGGTGTTCGACCGCCCCTCGCCCTATCTCGGCCTGCTCCGGGAGAGCCTGGGCGAGTTCTTCCCGGCCTTCGCCGACGTTCCCATCGCCGCCAGCTGGAACGGGCCGTCCGATCGCTCGGTGACCGGCCTGCCGTTCTTCGGCCGCCTGGGCGAAGCAGACAACGTGTTCTACGGCTTCGGCTACTCCGGCAGTGGCGTCGGCCCCTGCCACATGGGCGGGCAGATCCTCAGCTCGCTGGTGCTCGGCCTGGACAACCCGTGGACACGCTCGCCGCTGACCCAGGGGCCGCTGGGCCACTTCCCGCCGGAGCCGATCCGCTACGTCGGCTCGCTGATGGTGCGCAATGCCATCCGCCGCAAGGAGCGGGCCGAAGATCGCGGCCACCGTCCGCGCCACCTCGACGTTCGCCTGGCGCGCTTCGCCGCGGCGGCGGGCAAGGCCGACAAGGCCTGACGTTTTGCCCTCACCTGCCGGCTGAGGGAAAGGGCGAGGCGCCCCGCGCGCCTCGCCCTTTTTTCATTGGCCGGTACACATTCGGAACCACTGATGGGCTTGTGCCATGAACCGCAGCTTAATAACATCGATTATCATTTGATAATTATTCTTGCTGGACACTTTTGTGAGCACTTCCAACCTCGACGCGGTCTTCCTGGCCCAGCGCCTGCCCTTGCTGCGCACGCTCGTACGGATGGTGAAGAACCCGAGCATCGCCGAAGACCTGGTACAGGAAACCTATCTGCGCGTCGCCCGTACCCTGCTCGAACGCCGCATCGACCACCTGGAACCCTTCCTCTTCCAGACCGGCCGCAACCTCGCCCTGGACCACCTGCGCCACCTGCGCATGCAATCGCGAACGCTGCTCGACGACGTGCCTGTCGACGTCGTGCAGGCCGTACCGGCGCCGGGTTCCAGCGCCGAGGACCAACTGCACGCGGAAAAACTGCTGGAGCGCCTGGGCGCCACCCTCGGCCAACTCAGCCAACGCCAGCAGCGCATCTTCATCCTCAGCCGCCTGCATGGCTGCGGCTACGCGGAGATCGCCGAACAGCTCGGCGTCTCCCCCAGCACGGTGCAAAAGGAGCTGAAGTTGATCATGGCGATCTGCGTCGGCCTGGTCAGTCGCCTGGAGCAGACGGTATGACGGACTACCGTTCGCTTGCCGATTCGACAAGAATACGCGGCCTCCAACCCCGGAACCGCCCCGAGGAACGCCCCGTGCCCCACGCCACGCAGCCCAACGACCAGCAGATGGCCGAAGCCCTCGACTGGCTGATACTCGAGGAGGACATGGACGCCCGCACGCGCGAGCGCTTCGACGCCTGGCTCGCCGCCAGCGAAGGCAACGCGCGGGCCTACCAGCGGGTGCGCGATGCCTGGCAATCGCCGCTGCTGAGCACGGCGGCAGCGCGCCTGGAACAACGGCTCGCGGCGGCGCCTCGCCGTCGGCGAGGGTGGAAACCGCTGGCCGTCGCCGCGGCGCTGGTCCTGGCGGTGGGAGTCGCACTCCAGAGCGACCTGCCGCTGCG
This sequence comes from Pseudomonas sp. MT3, assembly GCF_054720805.1. Taxonomy (NCBI): domain Bacteria; kingdom Pseudomonadati; phylum Pseudomonadota; class Gammaproteobacteria; order Pseudomonadales; family Pseudomonadaceae; genus Pseudomonas; species Pseudomonas sp. MT3. The sequence continues at coordinate 93,104 of NZ_JBTVPY010000005.1, read as the reverse complement.
CCTGCGCGCCGATCACCTGACCGCCGTGGGCGAACGGCAGAACCTCAACCTGGCGGACGGCTCGCGGGTCCTGCTCAATACCGACACCGCCTTCTCCAGCCGCATCGACGGACAGCAGCGCATTGCCCACCTGTATCGCGGCGAGGCGTACTTCGACGTCGCCCACGACCGCAGCCGGCTCTTCGAAGTGCAGGCCGGCCCGGTACAGGTGACGGTACGCGGCACGGCCTTCGCCGTGCGCTACCTGGGCAACGAGGCGGAAGTCAGCGTGCAGCGCGGCGAAGTGGACCTGCGCACGCCGCTGGACGACGCCCGCGTCAGCTTAGGCGCCGGCGACAGCATCCGCGTCGGCCCGCAGGGCTTCGGCGAGCGCCGGCACGGCACCGAGGCCGAATCGCAGTTGGCCTGGGTGAAGGGACGCATGGTCTTCGAGAATTGCCCGCTCAGCCAGGTAATCGCCGAGCTGCGCCGTTATTACCCCGGCTGGATCGTCACCACCAACGAGCGCCTGGACAACCTCAGCGTCACCGGCAACTGGCGCCTCGATGACCCGCTGGGCGTGGCTCGCTCGCTGGCACGGATCACCTCCGCGCAATTGCACGAGTACCCGAAACTGCTGGTCTTCAACTGATCCCCCTCCCGAACAGAAAGTATTTTTACGCGATCGCGCCGGCTCGTTCGTTTAGTCAGAAGCCAATGCAATAGATTCGCATTTACGAATGCGAACAATGACTGACTAAGAGAGCCCCTCGATGACCTTTGCTTCTTCGCGTGCCCCCTTGCGCCGCCTGTCCGCACCGGCCGGCATCTCGCTGCTGGCCCTGTCCATCGGACTGGCCAGCCTGCCGGCAACCGCCGCCCTCGCGGCGGAGGCGGCGGGCAGCCAGGCCCAGGCCGGCTACCGCTTCGACATCCCCCGCCAACCGCTGGCCCAGGCGCTGAACGCCTTCAGCGCGGTGACCGGCTGGCAGGTCGGCGTCGCCGGTGAGCTGGCCGAGGGCATCGAGTCGCCCGGCATCAACGGTCGCCTGCCGGCAGACCAGGCGCTGAAGGGCCTGCTCGCCGGCACCGGCCTGAACGCCCGCACCCTCGGCCCGCGCAACGTGGTACTGGAACGCAGCCTGTCGAGCGTGGCGGAAATGCAGCCGCTGACCATCACCGCCACCCGCCAGGCGCAGAGCGCCACCCTGGTGCCGAGCACGGTGAACGTGGTCGAGCGCAGCGAGCTGGACCGCAAGAACGTCAACACCATCAAGGAGCTGGTGCGCGACATGCCCGGCGTCTCCGTCGGCGGCACCGGCAACCGTGCCGGCATCACCGGCTACAACATCCGTGGCATCGACGGCGACCGCGTGCTGACGCAGATCGACGGCGTCGAGATCCCCAGCAGCTTCTTCAACGGCCCCTACGCGCAGACCGAGCGCAACTATGTCGACCCGGAAATCGTCAAGCGCGTGGAAGTGCTGCGCGGCCCGGCCTCGGCCCTCTACGGCAGCAACGCCATCGGCGGCGCGGTGAGCTACTTCACCCTCGACCCGGACGACATCATCAAGGACGGCCAGGACGTCGGCGCGCGCCTGAAGACCGGCTACAGCTCCGCCGACGACAGCTGGCTGACCTCCGCCACCGTCGCCGGCCGCCACGACGACTTCGACGGCCTGCTGCACCTGAGCCAGCGCAACGGCCACGAGACCGAGTCCTACGGCAGCCACGGTGGCACCGGCCTGTCGCGCACCGAAGCCAACCCCGAAGACGTGCGCACCACCAACGTGCTGGCGAAACTGGGCTGGAACTACGCCGAAGGCAGCCGCTTCGGCCTGGTCTACGAGAAGTACAAGGACGACGTCGACACCGACCAGAAGAGCGCCTACGGCGGCCCGTACTACAACGGCGCGCCGACCATCCCCGACAGCGTGCTGCCCGGCGGCATGTACCAGTGGCGCACCGGCAACGACACCATCACCCGCGAACGCTTCGGCCTGGAGCACCAGTTGCTGCTCGACAGCGCGGTGGCAGACCACGCCAGGTGGACCTTCAACTACCAGGTCGCCAAGACCCACCAGAGCACCGACGAGTTCTACTACCCGATGACCCGCCAGGTGCTGCGCACCCGCGACACGCTGTACAAGGACCGCCAGTGGGTGCTCGACCTGCAGCTGGACAAGGCCTTCGTCCTCGGCGAGACCGACCACCTGCTGACCTACGGCAGCACCCTCAAGCGGCAGAAGGTCACCGGCTACCGCGAAGGCGCCGCCACCTGCCTGGCGCTCGGCCGGGGTTGCAGCGCCGTCGGCGCGCCCAGCTCCGTCGCCAGCGACAGCCTGGCCCGCAGCAGCGACTTTCCCGACCCGACCATCGACACCTACGCCCTGTTCGCCCAGGACGAGATCCGCTGGAACGCCTGGACCTTCCTGCCCGGCCTGCGCTACGACTACACTCGCCTGAAGCCACACGTCACCGAGGAATTTCTCAACACCGTGGACCAGAGCGGCGAAGGCGAGGTCAGCAGAGAAGACAAGACCTGGCACCAACTCTCGCCCAAGCTCGGCGTCACCTATGCCTTCAACGACAACTACCTGTGGTACGGCCAGTACGCCCAGGGCTTCCGCACCCCGACCGCGAAAGCACTGTATGGCCGCTTCGACAACCCCGGCGCCGGCTACCGCGTCGAGCCCAACCCCGACCTGGACCCGGAACGCAGCCAGAGCTACGAGACCGGCCTGCGCGGCAACTTCGAGGAAGGCTCGTTCGACGTGGCGGTCTTCTACAACAAGTACCGCGACTTCATCAACGAGGACGCCATCACCCCCGGTTACAGCGAGCCGACCTTCACCAGCAACAACATCAAGCACGCCATCATCAAGGGCGTGGAACTGAAGGGTCGCCTGGAGCTGGGCGCCTTCGGCGCGCCGCAGGGCCTCTACGCCAAGGGCGCGGTGGCCTATGCCTACGGCCGCAACAAGGACACCGGCGAGCCGATCAACAGCGTCAACCCGCTCACCGGCGTGTTCGGCCTGGGCTACGACGAACAGGCCGGCCGCTACGGCGCCCTGCTCGACTGGACCCTGGTCAAGCGCAAGACCCGCGTGGACGACAGCCAGTTCAATGCCCCGGATGGCACCAGCAGCCAATTCAAGACCCCGGGCTTCGGCATCCTCGACCTGACCGGCTACTACAAGCTGACCGACGACCTGACCCTCAACGCCGGCCTGTACAACCTCACCGACAAGAAGTACTGGCTGTGGGATGACGTGCGCGGCTACGACGGCGTCGGCGAAGCCTCGGTGCTGGCCCCGGCCAACCTCGACCGCCTGACGCAACCGGGGCGCAACTTCGCGATCAACCTGGTGTGGGATATCTGATGCGCAAGCGCCCTCGCTGAGCGTAGGGCTGCCACGGGACACCTTGTGAATCCTCTGCCGGCTCTGTTCGCGAGCAAGCTCGCTCCTACAAGGAGACCGTTCTTTTGTAGGAGCGAGCTTGCTCGCGAACCCGCTTCACTCCGGCATCACCCATTGAACACCCGACAATCTTTACGCTTTCCCCGAACTCGTTCGTCTCGTCAATAAAGCCCAGAAATTTCAAGGAATTGGACATGAAAACCGTGGAACTCCCCACCCTGCGCTCGCAGCGCCTGAACGCGCTGACCCATGCCCCGCACGAGCGCCTCGACCACGCCGTGAAAGCCCGCGAGCCGTTCTCCAGCCGCGAGCGCTTCGCCCGCTTCGTGGTCGCCCAGTACCTGTTCCAGTCCGAGCTCCAGGCGCTCTACCAGGACGCCGAACTCGGCAGGATCTTTCCCGACCTGGCGCAGCGCTGCCGCGCCGAACAGGCGCGCCTGGACCTGGCCGACCTGGGCACCGAAGTCCCCTCGCCGGTGGCCGGCGCCATCGACAAGCCAAGTCGCGCCCACGCCCTGGGCTGGTTGTTCGTCTCCGAAGGCTCCAAGCTCGGCGCCGCCTTCCTGATCAAGCGTGTCGCCGCGCTGGGCCTGGACGAGAACACCGGCGCCCGCCACCTGGGTGAGCCCGAAGGCGGCCGCGCCGAAGGCTGGAAGCGCTTCACCCGCGCCCTCGATGAGCTGGAACTCAGCGAGGCCGAGGAACGCGATGCCGAGGCCGGCGCCATCGCCGCCTTCGAACGTTTCGCCCACCTGCTGCAGCACAGCTACGACAGTGCTCCCGCCACCGCCTGACGCCACCGAGCGCGCGCCTGCCGACACGGCGCGCGCCAACTCCTTCGGCCCCGCGCGCTCGCGACTGGTCCGGCTGGCGTTTGCATTGCTCGCGTACACCAGCCTCGGCGTGGGCATGGTGGGCTTGGTGGTGCCCGGCCTGCCGACCACCGAGTTCGTCCTGCTCGCTGCCTGGGCCGCGTCCAGGAGCTCGCCGCGCCTGTCCGCCTGGCTGGAGAACCACCGGCTGTTCGGCCCCATCCTGCACAACTGGCGCAACGGCCGGGCCGTCGCCCGCCGCGCCAAGGTCAGCGCCAGCCTGGCGATGCTCCTGGCGCTGGCGATCATGCTGATCACCCTGCCCCACGGCCTCTGGCTGTATGCGATGATCCTCGGCATGGCGGTTGGCAATCTGTGGATCTGGTCGCGCCCGGATACACCCAGGCCGTAGTCAGCGCGCGGGCCCGGACTTATGCTGGAGGTCCGATCCCGCACTCTGTCTACGAGCCATGAACCAGCCCACCAGCAAAGTCGACGCCGTCCTCGCCGAAGCCCAACGCCGCCGCGAAAGCAGCTACCGCGAAAAGGCCCTGAAGATGTACCCCTGGATCTGCGGCCGCTGCGGTCGCGAATTCAGCGGCAAGCGCCTGAGCGAACTGACCGTCCACCACCGCGACCACAACCACGACAACAACCCGGAAGACGGCTCCAACTGGGAGCTGCTGTGCCTCTACTGCCACGACAACGAACACCAGCGGCAGGTGGACCTGCACTACCAGAACGACAACGACGCCGGCGCCAAGGGCCCGAAGGTCACCCACAAGGGCCTGGCCGGGTTGGCCGACCTGCTGAAGAAGAAGGAAGACGGGCAGGCCTGACGACCCCGTAGGAGCCCGGCCGCAGGCCGGCCAGGTCAATCGCGGACGGAGCCCGCTCCTGCGGGTGCCCATTCATTACGCCGAAGGTCGGTTTGCCTGTAGGAGCGAGCTTGCTCGCGAACGAGCCCCGCTGCGGAGTCATTCGCGAGCAAGCTCGCTCCTACAAAAGGCCGATCAGGCGCTTCGAACTCAACCGCGGACGGCTGTACGCCCTACCCAAGCCCTCAGCGCAACCCGGCGACGATCTCCAGCGAACGCAAGCGCAATTCATGATCGTAGATGTCGCTGGTGAAGATGATCTCATCCACCCCGGTCTGCTCCAGCAGGACCTCCAGGCGGCTGCGCACCTTCGCCGGTCCGCCGATCACCGCCAGGCCGAAGAAGTTGCCCACCGCGTCCTGCTCATGGGGCAGCCACAGGCCGGCCATGCTCTTCACCGGCGGCTTCTGCTTCAGGCTGTCGCCGCGGATCAGCGCCAGCACGCGCTGGAACGCGGTGGTCGCCAGGTATTCGGCTTCCTCGTCGGTCGGCGCGGCCACCAGCGGCACGCCGATCATGGCGTAGGGCTTGTCGAGCACCGCCGAGGGCTGGAAGTTCTCGCGGTAGATGCGCAACGCGTCATGCAGGTAGCGCGGCGCGAAGTGCGAGGCGAAGGCATAGGGCAGGCCCTTCTGCGCCGCCAGGTGAGCGCTGAACAGACTCGAGCCCAGCAGCCAGATCGGTACGTTGGTGCCCTCCCCCGGAATCGCCAGCAGCGACTGCTGCGAACGGCGCGGGCCGAGGAGCATTTCCAGCTCGGCGACCTGCTCGGGGAAGTCCGCACCATCGCCCAGGCGATCGCGGCGCAACGCGCGCATGGTCGCCTGGTCGGCGCCGGGCGCGCGGCCCAGGCCGAGGTCGATGCGGCCGGGATACAGGGTTTCCAGGGTGCCGAAGTTCTCCGCCACCACCAGCGGCGGATGGTTGGGCAGCATCACCCCGCCGGAGCCGACACGGATGCGCTCGGTCTTGCCGGCGATGTGGCCGATCAGCACGGCGGTGGCCGAGCTGGCGATGCCGTCCATGTTGTGGTGCTCCGCCAGCCAGTAGCGGGTAAAGCCCAGGCGCTCGACGTGCCGGGCGACCTCGACGGCGTTGTTCAGCGCCTCGGCGGCGCTGCCCTGGTCGCGCACGGGCACCAGGTCGAGCATGGAGAAAGCGATATCGGACAGGGACTTCTTCATGGACACTCCAATTCGGGTCGCGCAGACGCCACATGGATCGGGCGTCACGGACAGGACTTTGAGCGTGACTCTATCGGCCCCCTCCCCGGCTGACCACTCGTCGGGATCGATAATGCTCATGAAGATCAGTGATACAGAAATGGCTCGCCGCCATCATCGCTTCATGTAACCGTCACCGCGCTGTCATGCGCCGCCCGGAGAATGCTCCCAGCTGAAGGACCAGCCCCATCAAGCAGAAAGCCCGCGATCAGCGGGCTTTCTGCTGTGTGGCGACAACCTCAGGGACGGTTCTTCACCATCTCGAACAGTTTCAGGCGATCGCTCAGCTCCTGCAGGGTATGGCGGAACGGATCGTGCTGCTCGCTGGTGGTCGGGTCGGCGAAACTCCAGACGATCACTTCGCTGGAGCTGGGCAACTCATCGCCTTCGCCTTTGGACTTGTCGCACAGGTCGATCAGGTAATCGAAGTGCTGGCCGCGAAATTCGTCGATGGACTTGCTGCGCAGCCCCTCGGTGGATATGCCGGCGTGCTCCAGGACATCGCGGGCGCGCGGGTCGATGGCGCTGGGGTGGATTCCGGCGCTGCAGGCGTCGAAATGCTCGGCATCGGTATGCCGCAGCAGCGCTTCGGCCATCGGGGAGCGGGCATCGTTGGCGATGCAGACGAACAGGACTCGGCGTTTCTCGGTCATCACTACCTCGGCACGGGACGCGGATTCGGCCCTTATACGCCAGGTTTGTGACAGTGCCGTGTCGGAACAATGAAGGCGCCCCGGCACGGCCCGTTGGTGAGAGCCCGAACCTATGAAAAAGCACCCATTCGCTATATAGCTTTGTATATTTTGAATCCTCGTATCCGGCTGCCCCGATCCATGAAACCAACCTCGACCACCACCAACAAGCGTTCCCGCTACACAGGTCGACCCTCAGCATCCGCGACCGCAACCGCCAGCGCATCCTTCTCGCCGCCGGCGAAGAGTTCGCCGACAAGGGCTTCAGCGCCGCCAGGACGCAAGACATCGCCAGCCGCGCCGAGGTGCCCAAGTCCAACGTCTACTACTACTTCCAGAGCAAGGAGAACCTCTACCTGCGCCTGCTGGAGAACGTGGTGGGCGCGGTATTGGAAGCCTCCGCCCTGCTGCGCGAGTGCGACGACCCGGCCTTGGCGCTGCCCGCGCACATCCGCGCGCGCCTGCACATCGCCCGCCAGTGGCCGCAGGCCTACAAGGTCTTCGCCAGCGAAATGCTCCACGGCGCCCCGCACTTGCCACGGGAGTGGCTGCAACGCCTGCGCGCGGAATCCCTCCGCAGCCTGGAATGCCTCGCCGCCTGGATCGACCGTGGCCTGCTCGCCCCGGTGGATCCGCAGCACCTGCTGCTGAGCATTTCCGCGGCCACCCGTACCTACGTGGATTTCGACTGGCAGATCGCGATGATCACCGGCAAGGCGCAACCGGACGCCAGCGACTTCGAAGCGGTGGCGGCGACCATCACCCGCCTGGTCCTGCGCGGCACCGAGCCGGAGCTGGCAACGCGGCTGCGCCCCTTGCCGCTGTAGCACGCGGCGGAGGCTGCACTAAGCTGAGGTTGTCCGCATGGCCCTGAGCCATGTCCACATTCGTCCGGGAGACGTCATGAAATCGCTACTGATCGCCACGTTGTCGCTGATCGCCGTGCAGCCCGCTGTCGCCGCCATCCCCATGCTCAACTACGACTGCCCGAACGACATCCAGATCCACACCGACGAGGGCGGGCCGGTCTACATCAACGGCAAGGAAGCCAGGATCAAGCAGAGCAACGACAAATACATCGAGGCCAAGGGCGAAGGCGTGACCGTCTCCATCAGCCTCAACGACGACGGCACCGCCAGCGTGTCCTACACCGGGCCCAAAGGCGCCAACGGCATCTGCCAGCCCGCCGAGGGCGACTGATTCCGGCTCAGGGCTTTTTCGGCGCCCGCGCCAGGCAGCGCTTGTAGCGCTCATCCACGCGCTGGGCGAACCAGGCAGTGGTCAGTTGGCGGGTGATCTTCGGGCTGTGCAGCGTGATGCCTGGCAGGATCGCCCGAGGCAACGGCTTGCCGGCGGCGCGCTCGCCCAGTGCGAAGACCTTGGCGTACAGCCTGGATTCGGCGAATGCCTGGGTGTCGCCCTGCTCCAGTGCGCGACGAATCTCACCCTCGCTCATCCCCAGGCGCGGCGCCAGGGTGCGCACCGCCTTTTCCGTGCTGCCGGCGTCGTAGCTGCCGTAGAGGATCAGGTCGCCGTCCAGCGCCAGGGTGATGCCGCTGGCCTCGCTCACCGCACGCTGGAAGGCGGCGTTGCGGCTGGCGTACCAACCGGCGTTGAAGTCGGCGAAACGGTACAGCGGCTTCGGGTAGTCCACCGGGTAGCCGAGCAGGTGGGCGATGCCGAAATACATGCCGCCACGCCGGCTGAAGACTTCACGGCGAATGCTGCCGTCCACCGGGTAGGGATAGTCCTCGGCGTGGGCCTGGGCGAAGGCGATGCTGACCTGCATCGGCCCGCCGGTATGCACCGGGTTGAAGCGGCCGAACAACTGCTGGCCCAGCGGCACGCTGCCGATGAAATCATCGAAGATCGCGCTCAGCTCCTTCTCCGTGCGCACCGCCGCCAGGCGCTGGCTGTAGCTGCGTCCGTTCGGCGACTTCAGGCTCAGCGCGGCGTCGATCAGGATGCCCGGCACATGCAGCTTGCCGGCGCGCCGGTCGATCTCGCCACGGGCGATCTTGCCCAGCCCGGGCACGGCAGGGTCGGCCTTGTAGTTGGACTCCTGCTCGGTCACCGCCAGCACCGAGCAGAGGTTCTCGGCGGTTGCCGGAATGCGCTGGGCGCTGAACGCTACCTGGATGTCCCGCGCCCAGCCGGGACGGTCGGCGACGCTCGCCGGCATCAACTTCGCCACCGTCGCGCGCACTTCCTCCGGAGTCGCTTCGGGCGCCCCCTGGCGGGTGCCGCAACCGGCCAGCGCCAGCAGTACGGCCAGGCCCAGCAGGCGGAAAACCTTGATTCGAGGGAGAGGCCTGTCCAGGCCGGAGAAATCTGCCGTCAGGGCAGCCGCATTCATAGTCCGTTCCTTGTTTCGAGACCGCCTACCATTTTCCGCCTACAGAGACGGCGCCCGACGGCGCAGGTTCCCCGGCATTGTCAGCCAAGCAGGGATTTCAGCGCCAGGCCAGCCGCCGCAGGTCGAAGCGCCAGCCGCGCTGCATGCCGGCGGCGGCGAGCAGGATGGCGACCACGCCCAGCCATTGCAGCGGTGTCAGGCGGTGGCCGAAGGCGAACCAGTCGACGAAGATCGCCGCGATCGGATAGATGAACGACAGCGCGCCGGTCAAGGTCGTCGGCAGCTTCTGGATCGCGCCGTAGAGCAGCACGTACATGATCCCGGTGTGCACGATGCCCAGGGTCGCGAGGCTGGCCCAGGCCGAGGTCGCCTGCGGCAACGGCGAGAGATTGGCCCAGGGAGCCAGCAGGGCCACGCCGGTCAGCGCCTGGATCAGTGCGATCAGGTGCGGCGGAATGCCATCCAGGCGTTTGATGATCAGCGCCGCCAGCGCATACAGCGCCGCCGCGCCGAGCGCCAGGGCGATGCCGCCGAGGTAGTCGCTGCCCACCTGTCCGTCGGCCCCGTGGGCGCTGACGATGGCCAGCATGCCGAGGAAGGAGACCCCGAGCCAGGCCATCTTCTGCGCGCTCAGGCGCTCACCGAGGAACAGCGCGCCCAGCAGCACCAGCAGGAATGGCTGCACGTTGTACACCGCCGTGCCGATGGCGATGGAAGCCCGCGAGTAGGAACCGAACAACAGCACCCAGTTGCCGACGATGGCCACGCCGCTGAGCAACGCCAGGCCGAAGGTGGCGCGGGTGAGGATGCCTGGCCGCAGGAAACCCATCAGGCCGCAGATCGGCAGCAGGGTCGCGGCGCCGAACAGGCAACGCCAGAACACCACGTCCAGCACCGGTTGCCCGGAGACCACCACCAGCCAGCCGATGGTGCCGCAGATCAGCATGGCGCTGACCATTTCCAGGGTGCCGCGTCGAATCCGCTCGTTCATGGTTCACCTCCTTTCGTTGGCGACCAGTATGAATGGGTGATTCGACGCGCTCCATCGCCTGACAGAGGCAAAAACCAAGGTTCACCTTTACTATCAAGGTAACTTTCGCCATTTACCTTTCGAGGTCGCCATGACCGATGAAATCGACCAGTTGCTGATCGCCGCACTGATGAAAGATTCCCGCCTCTCCCTCAAGGCCCTGGCCCAGGCCAGCGGCCTGAGCGCTCCCAGCGTGGCCGAGCGCCTGCGCAAGCTGGAGGAGCGCCAGGTCATCACCGGCTACACGGTGAACGTCGACCCGCGCGCCTTCGGCTACCAGTTGCAGGCCATCGTCCGTGTGCGACCGCTGCCGGGACGGCTGCAGGAGGTGGAGAGGCAGATCATGGCGATCCCCGAGTTCACCGAGTGCGACAAGGTCACCGGCGAGGATTGCTTCTACGCGCGGATGTGCGTGAGGTCGATGGAGCAGTTGGATGAGTTGCTGGACCACCTGAACGGTTTTGCCGAGACCAATACCGCCATCGTGAAGAAGACCCCGGTGAAGCGGCGATTGCCGCCGATGGCGTAAGGCACGCCGTACGTGCCTCGGGTAAACCGCAGGATGGCGTCGAGTGAAGCGATACCCATCCTGCGGTCTGCCCCCTCACCACGACTCGCCGACATTCCTTTTGTAGGAGCGAGCTTGCTCGCGGACCGCCCGACACCCGCGCAGACCACCTGACAGCGGCCTTGCCGCCGGGTCCGCGAGCTTGCTCGCTCCTACGACAAGCGCGAGGCTAACCCGCACGCCCCCAGCCCTCGCTCGCGGACAGTTCTCCCGGCCCCACTCAGAACAACCCCATCTGCCGATCGATCAACGCATTGAAATCATCCTCCACGAACGGCAGGATGGCGTCGGCCACCGGCTGCAGTTGCCGGCTGACGTAGTGGTCGTAGTCGATGGGCGAGTGCCGCGTCTCCAGCGGTTCGGGGCCGTTGACCGTCATCACGTAGCTGATCCAGCCGCCGTTCTGGTACTGCCGGGGCCGTCCCTGGCGCTCGTTGTAGTCATCGGCCATGCGCGCCGCGCGCACGTGGGGCGGGACGTTGCGTTCGTAGTCGCCGAGCCGGCGGCGCAGGCGCTTGCGGAAGATCAGCAGCTCATCCTGCTCGCCGGCCAGGGTGCGACTCACGTAATCGCGGACGAACTCGCGGTAAGGCTGGCGCTGGAAGATGCGCAGGTACAGCTCCTGCTGGAACTGCTGGGCCAGCGGCGACCAATCGGTACGCACGGTTTCCAGGCCCTTGAAGACCATCTCATCGCTGCCGTCGGCGCGCCGCACCAGGCCGGCGTAGCGCTTCTTGCTGCCCTCCTCCGCGCCCCGCACCGTGGGCATGAGGAAGCGCCGGAAGTGCCGCTCGAACTGGATTTCCAGCGCGCTTTCCAGGCCATACGTCTCGCGCAGGTGCTCGCCCCACCACCGGTTGACGTGACGCACCAGGGAGCGGCCGATCTCGGCGGCCTCGTCCTCGCCGTGCGCACGGCCAAGCCAGACGAAGGTGGAGTCGGTGTCACCGTAGATCACCCGATGCCCCTGCCCTTCGATCAGCTCGCGGGTGCGCCGCATGATCTCGTGGCCGCGCAGGGTGATGGACGACGCCAGGCGCGGGTCGAAGAAGCGGCAGCCACTGGAGCCGAGCACGCCGTAGAAGGCGTTCATGATGATCTTCAGCGCCTGGGACAGCGGCGCGTTGCCCTCGCGCTTGGCGGCGTCGCGACCCTGCCATACACGCTCGACGATGGCCGGCAGGCAATGTTGCGTGCGGGAGAATCGTCCACCACGGAAGCCGGGGATCGAGACCGCGTCCGACGGGTCGCTCAAGCCTTCCACCAGCCCCACCGGGTCGATCAGGAAGGTGCGGATGATCGACGGGTACAGGCTCTTGTAGTCCAGCACCAGCACCGACTCGTAGAGTCCCGGCCGCGAATCCATGACGAAGCCGCCGGGGCTGGCCTCCGGCACCTTGCCGCCGAGGTTCGGCGCGACGTAGCCCAGGCGGTGCATCGGTGGCAGGTACAGGTGGGTGAAGGCCGCCACCGAGCCACCGCTGCGGTCCGCCGGCAGGCCGGTGACGCTGGCGCGTTCGAGCAGGAAGTCGAGGATGCGGGTCTTCTCGAAGATCCGCGTGACCAGTTCGCAGTCCTTGAGGTTGTATTTCGCCAGCGCCGGCTTGTCCTCGGCGAAGCGGCGGTCGATCTCGGCCATGCGGTCGTAGGGGTTGTCGATCGACTTGCCTTCGCCCAGCAGGCTCTGCGAGACGCTTTCCAGGCTGAACGAAGGGAAGCTCCAGAACGCCGAGCGCAGCGCCTCGATGCCGTCGATGATCAGCCGTCCGGCCGCCGCCGCGAAGTAGTGATTGCCCGACGCGTGCTGCCGCCAGCCCATCTCGTCGCCGCCACGGCCCAGGCGCAGCGGGACGTCCAGGCGCTTGGCGTGTTCCTGCAGCACGCGCAGGTCGAACTGCACCAGGTTCCAGCCGATGATGGCGTCCGGGTCGTGCTCGGCCAGCCACCGGTTCAGACGCTCCAGCAGTTCGGCGCGGCTGTCGCAATACTCCAGCTCGAAGTCGCGCTCGCCATCGACGCCGTTGGCCGGGCCGAGCATGTAGACCTGACGCTGGCCGCAGCCTTCCAGGGCGATGGAATAGAGGTCGCCACGGATATTGGTTTCGATGTCCAGCGAGACCAGTTTCAGTTTCGGCCGGTAGCCCGGCGTCGGGCGCAGTTGTGCCTCGATGACGCTGCCGGCGTCTCCCGGCTTGCCGCTGAAGGTCACGGGCGCGGTGATGAAGCGCTCCATCAGGTAGCGCTCGGGCGGGCGGATGTCCGCCTCGAACATCTCGACGCCGGCCTCCCGCAGGCGCTTCTCCAGGTTCATCAATTGGCGATGCTGCTGGCAATAAAGGCCCAGCACCGGGCGTTGCTGGAAATCGCGCAGGCCCAGCGGGCGCAGCTCGGCACCGCGCTCGCCGGCCAGCAGCTTTTCGGCGCGGGCACGCTGCTCGGCCGGCACGAAGGCCACCGAGGTCTGTGGCGGCAACAGCACATGCCGGGGCCCCTCGTCGGTGGCCAGCCAGAAGCCCACCTCGGTGCCTTCGGGCGTATCCCGCCAATGTCGGGTCAGGACGAAACCCTGCCTTGCCTCCACGCTCTAACCATCCGTCTGTCGAATCAGAACGCCATTCTACCGGTCCGTCCGCGGATTCGTTGCAAGGCGTGTAAATCCGACCGATGCGTTTGACGCACGCCCCGCGTCTGCCCAAGCTAGCGGGCTTTCGTTTGCCTGCCAGGACTCGCCCGTGACCGACTCGTCCCGCCACTGGACCCGCCCTCTCCTCGCCACCCTCTGCATCGCCACCCTGCTTTCGGGCTGCGGCCTGTTCGGCAAAAAGCCCGAAGAAGCCAAGGCGCCGACCTATTCCAAGGCCGACTGGTCGGACCTGCCGAAAACCGCCGACAGCGACGTGGTGCAAGGCTTCAACGCCTGGCGCTCGGCCTGCGCGGTGCGCCTGAAGAAAGATCAAATCTGGGCCGCCACCTGCACCCAGGCACTGGGCGTCCCCGCCTCGCCGGCGGCGATCCGCCAGTTCATGCAGGAGCACCTGCAACCCTACCAGCTGCGTGCAGGCAGTGGCCGCGAAACCGGCCTGATCACCGGCTATTACGAGCCGGTCTATCGCGGCAGCCTGGAGCGCAACACACAGCACGGCGTGCCGGTGTATGGCGTGCCGTCCGACCTGGTTGTGGTGGCGCTGGATAGCGTCTACCCCGAGCTCAAGGGCAAGCGCCTGCGCGGCAAGCTCGACGGCAACACCGTCAAGCCCTACGCCGATGCCGCCGGCATCCGCCGTGATGGCGTCGATGCGCAGGTTCTGGCCTGGCTGGGCGACCCGATGGACCTGCAATTCCTGCAGATCCAGGGCTCGGGCCGCGTGCAGCTGGACTCCGGGCGTCAACTGCGCCTGGGCTATGCCGAGCAGAACGGCCGCCCCTACAAGCCGGTGGGCCGCTGGCTGGTGGAACAGGGCGAGCTGAGCAAGGACGAAGTCAGCATGACGCGCATCCGCGACTGGGCCCGCGCCCATCCGCAGCGGGTCGACGAACTGCTGGCGAGCAACCCCAGCTACGTGTTCTTCAGCCAGCGCCCGGACAGCAACGAAGGCCCGCGCGGCTCGCTGAACGTGCCGCTGACGCCGGGCTACAGCGTGGCCATCGACCGCAAGGTGATCCCCCTGGGCAGCCTGATGTGGCTCTCCACCACCCGCCCCGACGGCGCGCCGGTGGTGCGCCCGGTGGCGGCCCAGGACACCGGCGGCGCCATCGTCGGCGATGTGCGCGCGGACCTGTTCTGGGGCACCGGCGATGCCGCCGGCGAGCTGGCCGGGCACATGAAGCAGGAAGGCCAGCTGTGGCTGCTGTGGCCGAAGGGCGCGGAGCTGCCGGGCGCATCCTGACCGCCGGATTCACCTTCTGCAGGAGCGAGCTTGCTCGCGCACCGCCTGACACCGCTGCATCCGGCGAATCCGTTCGCGAGCAAGCTCGCTCCTACGAAGAGCAGTTCGGCGCAGATCGCCAATCAGCGCGCGAGCCGGGGTTGATCGCGGACAAAGTCCGCGATGCTTTTGCTTCTGGCTGGGTATTTCTGCGCCGCTCCTACGAAGAGCCATCCGCCCCCTGGCGGAACTGGCCCGGCGTCATCCCGCTCCAGCGGCGGAACGCCTTGGCGAAAGCGCTCTCGTCGGAGAAGCCAAGCCGCTCGGCGACCTCGGCAAGGCGTGGCGATTCGCGCAACAATTGCTCGGCCATGCCATGCAATACCTGCTCGCGCAGCAGCTTGAAGCTGGTGCCCTCGTCGGCCAGCTTGCGGTTGAGGTGACGGCCGCTGAGCGCCAGTTGCTCGGCGACCCGCTCCTTGCCCCAGCTCGGCTGCTGACGCAGCAACTGCTGCACCTGCGCCGCCAGGCTTTGCGCGCCCAGGCGCTGCAACTGCGCATCGGCCAGCGCCCGCAGGTGCTCGCGCATCAGCGCGTTGGCCTGGATCAGCGGCACGTCGAGGTCCGCCAGGGCGAAGCACAGGGCGTTGTCCGCTGCGGCAAAGTCGATGGGGCATCCCAGCACCTGGTCATAACGGGCGTACTCGGCGCGGGGCCGATGGCTCAGGGTCAAGCGCCTCGGCGTCACCCGCTCGCCGGTGATCCAGCGGGTCATGTGCACCAGGCTCGCCAGCGCCGCCTCCACCCGTTCCTCGCGCCGTGCCACGTAGCTGGGCCGGTAGATCAGGCGCACCTGGGCGGCATCGCGCTCGAGCTGGAACTCGCTGCCCTCGGCGATGATCGGGTAATACTCCAGCAACGCCTCCAGCGCCTCGCCGAAGTGCTCGCAGCTCATCAGCAGCGCACCGACCATGTCCAGGTGGCCGACCTGCAGGGCACTGCCCAGGCGCAACCCCACCAGCGGGTCGGCGGAGGCGGCGCACAGCCCCTCCCAGATGCGGTCCTGCACGGCCAGCGGGATACGCGCCTCGACCGGCAGTTCGGCCGGCACCGGCAGACCCAGGCGCTGCGCAGCCTGGAGAATGCCCTGGGCATAGTGAACGGTGATCGATGGGCTGTGGGGCATGGTCCCGAATTAACCGCGCGAAGTCTCGATTGAGCCGTTACCGGACGGTAACGATTCCGTATGCTTGCCAATTACAACGATAAATACAAATACGAGTCACCTTGCATGCACGATAACCACGGAGCCGCGCCCCGAGCGCCGGCCATCGCGTTGCCCGTCCCTTTTCGACAGGAGACCGGCGATGCCTGACGTCAACCTCGAGTTTTCCGGCGGTTCGATGATCGCGCTGAACGTCATCATCGCCCTGATGATGTTCGGCGTATCGCTGGAACTGCGCCGCGACGACTTCACCCGCATCCTCCGCCAGCCCAAGGCACCGGCCATCGGCATGCTGGTGCAGTTCCTGCTGCTGCCCGCCGTCACCTGCCTGCTGACGCTCTTCCTGCCGATCGACCCGGAACTGGCGCTGGGGATGATCCTGGTCGCCACCTGCCCCAGCGGCACCTTCTCCAACATCATGACCTGGATGGCGCGCGGCAACGTCGCGGTGTCGGCCAGCGTCACCGCCGTGTCCGGGCTCAGCGCGGGTATCTTCACGCCGCTGAACTTCGCCCTTTATGCCGGCCTCAATCCGGCCACCCGCGACCGCCTCACGCAGATCCACATCGACCCGCTGGAACTGGCCGGCGTGGTGCTGCTGGTACTGATCCTGCCGATGCTCGCCGGCATGGCCCTGGGCCGGCAGAAACCGCAACTGGCGCGGCTCCTGGAAAAACCGCTGCGGCAGTTGTCGCTGCTGGTGATGCTGGGCTTCGTCGGCGTGGCCTTCGCGAAGAACTTCCAGCAGTTCATCGCCTACTTCCACCTGTTCTTCTGGCTGGTGTTGCTGCTCAACGGCACCGCGCTGCTGCTGGGCTATGTCTGCGCGCGCCTGTGGCGGCTGCCGGACGCCGACGTGCGCGCCGTTACCCTGGAAAGCGGCATCCACAACTCGGCGCTGGGCATGGCGCTGATCCTCACCTTCTTCCCGCAGGCCGGCGGCATGCTGCTGATCGCGGCGTTCTGGGGCTGCTGGCAGTTGTTCTCCGGCCTCGTGCTGGCGCAGTGGTGGGCACGCTGCGCGCCTCGGGATGCGTCGTTCGCCGCCGTCAGCGAGGGCAACCGGTGAACGCGCCTGCCATCGCCCTGGGCGGTTTCATCCTGCTGGCCTACACCCTGGAAGCCATCACCGGCTTCGGCAGCGTGGTGATCGCCCTGTCCCTCGGCGCGCTGCTGATGCCCATCGAGACGCTGCTGCCGATCCTCGTGCCGCTGAACATCGGCATGACCGGCTACCTGTGCTGGCGCCACCGCCGTCTGATCGACACCCGCCTGCTGCTGCACACCGTGCTGCCGGGGATGCTGGTCGGCATGCTGATCGGCTACCTGATGCTGCCGCATCTGGACCCGCAGCCACTCAAGCGCGGCCTCGGCGCGCTGATCCTCTGGTTCGCCGTCCGCGAACTGTGGCGCCTGCGCGCCAGCGCTCCGGAGCGCGGACATGCACCCAACTGGGTGGTGCGCCTGGCCACCGGCGCGGCAGGCATCTGTCATGGTCTGTTCGCCTCGGGCGGCCCGCTGCTGGTCTACGCCCTGGCCACCCGCCCGCTGGACAAGACCCGCCTGCGCGCCACCCTGGTGTGCGTCTGGTTCACCCTGAACGGCCTGCTGACCGTCGCCTTCCTCCTCGACGGCCGCCTGCGCCCGGCGCTGCCCCAGGTGCTCGCCTACGCACCCTTGCTGCTGCTCGGCGTATGGCTGGGCGAGCGCCTGCACCACCGTTTCGAGGAACGTCACTTCCGTCTCGCCATCCACTGCCTGCTGCTGGTCAGCGGCGTCCTGCTGCTGTCGCCCTGGAGCCTCCTGTGAGCTACGACATCATCATCAAGAACGGCCTGTACTTCGACGGCAGCGATGCCCCCGGCAGCCTGCGCCATGTCGGCGTCAAGGACGGTCGCATCGACACCCTGAGCGTCAGCCCGCTGGACGAAGACGGCTGCGCGGAAGTGATCGACGCCACCGGCAAGTGGGTCACCCCCGGCTTCCTGGAAATCCACTCGCACTACGACGCCGAGGCCATCGCCGCGCCGGCGCTGAAGGAATCGGTACGCCACGGTGTGACCACGGTGTCGGTCGGCTCCTGCTCGATCAGCATGGTGCTGGGCGAGGCCGAGGACTGCTCCGACCTGTTCACCCGCGTCGAGGCCGTGCCGCGCGAGCAGGTGCTGCCGATCCTGCGCGACAAGCGCACCTGGAAGGACGCCAAGGGCTACCGCGCCTTCTACGACCAGCAGCCGCTGGGACCGAACCTGTGCTCCTTCCTCGGGCACTCCGAGCTGCGCGTCACGGTGATGGGCCTGGAGCGCGCCATCAGCGGCGCCAAGCCCACCGAGGCCGAGCTTTCGCGCATGGAGGAACTGCTGGAGCAGGCGCTGGACGCCGGCTGCTTCGGCCTCTCGGTGATGACCACGCGCCTGGACAAGATGGACGGCGACCGCGCCTGGTCCAGCCCGCTGCCGTCCACCTTTGCCAGCTGGAAGGAGTTCTCCCGCCTGTTCGCCGTGCTGCGTCGGCGCAACGCGCTGATGCAGGGCGCGCCCAACGCGGTCACCAAGATCAACGTGTTCGCCTTCCTCTACCAGGCCCACGGCTGGTTCCGCCGCCCGTTGAAGTGCTCGATGCTCACCGCGTTGGACCTCAAGTCCCAGCCCTTCATGCACCGCGTCACCCGCGCCTCCGGCTGGGTCGCCAACCGCCTGCTGCGCGGCCGCTACCGCTGGCAGACCCTGCCCGCGCCCTTCGTGGTGCGCATCGAGGGGCTGAACATGAACGGCTTCGAGGAGTTCGGCGCCGGTGAGGTGCTGCGCGACATCAAGGACCCGGACGAGCTCTACACGCGCATCCAGGACCCGGCCTTCCGCGAGCGCTTCAAGAAGGACATCAAGGCCACCCTCAGTATCGGCCTGTGGCATCGCAAGCTGTCCGACTGCTGGGTGCGCGAGTGCCCGGACGCAAGCCTCATCGGGCGCAATTTCGAGGACATCGGCCGCGAGCGCGGGCTGGACCCGGTGGACGCCTTCTTCGAGCTGGCCGGCCAGTATCGCAATGCGCTGAAATGGACCACCTGCTACGGCAACCACCGTCCGGAGATCATGGCCAAGCTGCTGGCCAGCCCCTGGACTCAGCCAGGCTTCGCCGACTCCGGCGCGCACCTGGCGTCCCATGCGCAGTACAACTTCCCGCTGCGCTTCCTGAAGTACGTGCGCGATGCCGAGCTGGCCGGCGCCGGCTTCATGGACACCGGCCGCGCCGTGCACCGGCTGACCGGCGAGCTGGCGGACTTCACCGGGATCGATGCCGGTTACATCCGCGTGGGCGACCGCGCCGACCTGGTGGTGATCAACCCGCAAGGCCTGACCGACGCACTGGATGAGGTCAGCGAGGCGCCGATGGAAGTGCTCGGTCTGACGCGCCTGGTGAAGCGCAACGACGACGCGGTGGAGGCCACGTTGATCAATGGGCGCGTGGCGTATCGGCGCGGGAGCGGCTTCCCGGAGGCGCTGGGCAAGGATCGCGGTTTCGGGCGATTCCTGCCGGGGCGCGACGTACTGAGCCGGCCGCAGGAGGTTTCGGCGGGAGCGCCAGCATTCAACCGGTAGTTTCGGCGTGTTCGATGGTTCGCGAGCAAGCTCGCTCCTACAGGTAGAGCACGCGCACTCTGCGTAGGAGCGAGCGTGCTCGCGAACCCGATCGACGCCAGCCATGCCGGCGTTCAACGCGATACCGCGCGGCCGGCCGAGATTGACGCCCCGCAGCGCACTCACTAGAGTGCGCGGTTTCCGGCATTCCGCTGTACCCGCACCATGACCCCGTTCTACCGCTTCGCCGACCCGAGCCTCGCCCTGCTGCGAGAGCCCCCGCGCGTGCGCAAAATCGATACCGCGCTGCGCCGTCGTCGCAGCGTGCTGTTCGCCTTCACCTTCTCCCCGCCCACCGGCTGCTGAGCCGGATGTCGGCCGCACGCGCGCCGGTCATTCCGCATTCCGATTCCGCCCACCGGTAAATGCCGGCGGGTTCGCTCGCATGTGCTGTCCCCAACGCTCAAGCGCCGGGGCAGGAGAAGGTTTCCATGAACAATCCGTCTTCCCTCCATCCGTCTTCCTTGAACAAGCCGCTGCTGGCGGTGCTGCTGTTCGCCGTGTCCATCGTCGGCCTGAGCCTGGGCGCCACCCTGCCGCTGGTGGCGCTGCGCCTGCTGGACAACGGCGCCAGCGCGTTGCAGATCGGCATCCTCTCGGCGGTGCCGGCGGCCGGCATGATCCTCGCAGCCGCCCTGGTCGACCGCCTCTGCCAACTGATGAGCCGGCGCCGCCTGTACCTGCTGTGCTTCGTGCTGTGCGCCGCGAGCACCGCGGCCATCGAGCTCAGCAGCCATTCCCTCTGGCTGCTGGCCGCTGCGCGCCTGGCGCTGGGCGTCGGCATGGGCATCGCGATCATCCTCGGCGAGGCCTGGGTCAACGAGCTGTGCGGCGAGAACAATCGCGGCACCATCGTCGCTTTGTACGCCACCAGCTTCACCGCTTTCCAGCTACTCGGCCCGACGCTGGTGGCGCTGCTCGGCGCGCAGACGCCCTGGGTGGCGCTGCTGGTCAGTGCCGGCCACCTGGTCGCGCTGGCCACCGTGGCCTTCGCCATGCCCGAGGAAGGCATCCACGAGCATGTGGAAGAGCCGCGCAGCTTCTCCCTCGCCGGCTTCCTGCGGGTGGCGCCGGCCTTGTGCATGGGCGTGCTGTTCTTCTCCTTCTTCGACAGCGTGGTGCTGTCGCTCTTCCCGGTCTACGCCTCCAGCCACGGCTACGCGGTGGGCATCGCCGCGTTCATGGCGACGGTGATCCTGCTGGGAGACATGATCTGCCAGTTGCCGCTGGGCTGGCTCTCCGACCGCCTCGACCGTCCCAGCCTGCACCTGGCCTGCGGCGTCGCGGCAATGCTGATCGGCCTCGGCCTGCCCTGGCTGATCGGCCAGACCTCGCTGCTGTGGCCAGCGCTGATGCTGCTCGGCGCGGTAGCCGGTGGGGTCTACACCCTGGCCCTGGTGCTGATCGGCCAGCGCTTCCGGGGCCGCGACCTGGTCACCGCCAACGCCGCCGCCGGGATGCTCTGGGGCGTCGGCAGCCTGCTCGGCCCGCTGCTCAGCGGCAGCCTGATGGACTTCGGTCCGCAAGGGGTGCCGGTGGCGCTGGCGCTGGCGGCGGGGTTGTTCGTGGCGACGGCGGCGGCCTCGGTGCGGCGTACGGGGGTTCGCCACGCCTGACGGCGGGGGTTCGCGAGCACGCTCGCTCCTACAGGGTGCCGGTCCCGCAGCCGAGGGTGTTCCTGCTTTTCGTGGGAGCGAGCTTGCTCGCGAACCAGGACCGGCACCCATCGTACGGATATGGAATCCCATCGCGGACAGAGTCCGCTCCTGCACGCCGTTCTGGCCGCATGCGTCAAGCAGATACCTGGGACGAGAAAGGAAATCGGCGGAGCGGGTAGCTCCGCCGTCGTGCCGGGCTTGGCGCCCGAAACGGAATGCGCGGGAAGCGCGAGGGAAACGGCCCGCCCGGAGCGGATAGCCCCACCCGAAGGCTGGCAGGCCGGAGACCGCCGGGCGGCGGCCGAAAGGCTCGCCGGGAACGCCCCGAACAGGCGCGCTCCCGGCGTGGACGTCAGCCGATGGTCATCAGGCTGGCGTTGCCGCCGGCGGCGGCGGTGTTGACGCTCAGGGCGCGCTCGATCAGCAGGCGCTCCAGGGGGATGTCGGTTTCCCCGCGGTTCAACCCGGTGACTCCGACGATGGCGCCCTTGCGCTGGGATGCCTGCTCGCACACCGCACGCAACTGGTCGGAATCGCCGTGGTGCAGGATGGCGTCGAAGGCGCTGTCGGTGGCGGCCCAGTCGGCGATCAGGTCGATGCGCTTCTGCACCTCCTTCGGCAGGCTGGTAACCAGTTCGCTCTGCGCCTGCAGGACCAGCGCGCGGCTGCCCACGGACAGTACGGCGGCCAACTGCGCCAGCAGGTCGACGCGTTCCTCGGCCAGGCACAGCACGTGTTCGCGCGGCAGCAGGCTGTAGGTGTTGCGCTCGCCGGTCGGGCCGGTCAGCACCTGCACGGTGTAGCTCTGCGACAGCTCGGCGTACCCGGCGATCAGCGCGGCCAGCGCCGGCTCGTTCTGGCCGGCCCACTGGGTCAGCGCATCCACCGCCTTGCTCGCCTCGGCCGGACGGGTCACCGCTTGCGCGCCGTCCCCCTGCAGTTGCCTGGCCACCGCGTCCTGCGGGCGGGTCGAGAGCAGTCGGTACAGGTACAGCGGACCGCCGGCCTTCGGACCGGTGCCGGACAGGCCCTCGCCACCGAAGGGCTGCACGCCGACCACGGCGCCGACCACATTGCGGTTCACATAGAGGTTGCCGACGTGGGCGCTCTCCACTACCTGGGCGATGGTCTCGTCGATGCGGGTGTGCACGCCCAGGGTCAGGCCATAGCCGGAAGCGTTGATCTGCTCCAGCAACTGGCCCAGCTCGGCGCGCTGGTAGCGCACCACGTGCAGCACCGGGCCGAAGATTTCGCGCTTGAGTTCACTGAAGCTGTCCAGCTCGATCAGGGTCGGCACGACGAAGGTGCCGCGCTTGATTTCCTCGGCGTCCACGCGGGCGCTCTGGAACACCTTGCGGCCTTTGTCGCGCAAGGTCTGGATGTGCTTGTCGATGTTGCCCTTGGCTTCCTCGTCGATCACCGGACCGATGTCGGTGTGCAGGCGCTCCGGCGCACCGACGCGGTACTCGGCCATCGCGCCCTTGAGCATGGCGATCACGCGGTCGGCCACGTCGTCCTGCACGCACAGCACGCGCAACGCGGAGCAACGCTGGCCGGCGCTGTCGAAGGCGGAGTTGACCACGTCCACCACCACCTGCTCGGCCAGTGCCGAGGAGTCGACGATCATCGCGTTGAGGCCGCCGGTTTCGGCGATCAGCGGGATGGTGCGGCCCTGGGCGTCGAGGCGGCCGGCGATGTTGCGCTGGAGGATGCCGGCCACTTCGGTGGAGCCGGTGAACATCACGCCACGCACACGCTCGTCACCGACGAGACGGGCACCGACGGTTTCGCCACGGCCCGGCAGCAGTTGCACGGCGCCAGCGGGTACGCCGGCTTCCAGCAGGATGCGCACGGCTTGCGCGGCGATCAGCGGAGTCTGCTCGGCCGGCTTGGCCAGCACGGTGTTGCCGGCGGCCAGGGCGGCGGCCACCTGGCCGCTGAAGATCGCCAGCGGGAAGTTCCACGGACTGATGCAGACCACAGGGCCCAGCGGGCGGTGGCTGTCATTGGCGAAGTGGGTGCTGGCCTGGGCGCCGTAGTAGCGCAGGAAGTCCACCGCCTCGCGCACTTCGGCGATGGCGTTGGCGAAGGTCTTGCCCGATTCGCGCACCAGCACGCCCATCAACGACTGGATCTCGGCTTCCATCAGGTCGGCGGCACGCTGCAGGATGGCGCCGCGCTCGGCCGGCTGGGTGGACTGCCAGATCTGCGCGCTGGACAGCGCGCCGAGGATGGCATTCTGCACATCGGCTTCGCTGGCCTCGCGCACATGGCCCACCACGTCGCGCAGGTCGGCCGGGTTGCGCACCGGCTGCGGCTCGCCCGGAGCGGCGTCGGCCAGACCGAGGATGGGCTCGGCGACGTAGCTCTGGTTGGTGCTCGACAGCAGCGCCGAGGACAGCGAACCCAGGCGGTGTTCGTTGGCCAGGTCGATGCCGGCGGAGTTCAGCCGCGACTCGCCATACAGCCCGCGCGGCAGCGCGATGCGCGGGTGCGGCAGGCCCAGGGTGCCTTCCTGCGCCGCCATCTGCTCGACCTGCAGCACCGGGTCCAGCACCAGGTCCTTGAGCGAGATGCTGTGGTCGGCGATACGGTTGACGAAGGAGGTGTTGGCGCCGTTTTCCAGCAGGCGGCGCACCAGGTACGCCAGCAGGGTTTCATGGCTGCCCACCGGGGCGTAGATGCGGCACGGACGGTTGAACTTGCCGTCGGCGACCTTGCCCACCACCTGCTCGTAGAGCGGCTCGCCCATGCCGTGCAGGCACTGGAACTCGTACTGGCCGGGATAGTAGTTCTGCCCAGCCAGCTGGTAGATGGCCGACAGCGAGTGCGCGTTGTGGGTGGCGAACTGCGGGTAGATGGCTTCCGGCACGGACAGCAGCTTGCGCGCGCAGGCCAGGTAGGACACGTCGGTGTAAGGCTTGCGGGTGTAGACCGGGTAGCCTTCCAGGCCGTTGACCTGGGCCAGCTTGATTTCGCTGTCCCAGTAGGCGCCCTTCACCAGGCGGATCATCAGGCGGTGGCGGCTGCGCTTGGCCAGGTCGATGACGTAGTCGATCACGTACGGGCAGCGCTTCTGGTAGGCCTGGATGACGAAGCCGATGCCATTCCAGCCGGCGAGGCTCGGCTCGAAGCACAGGCGCTCCAGCAGGTCGAGGGAGATTTCCAGGCGGTCGGCTTCCTCGGCGTCGATGTTGATGCCGATGTCGTAGTCGCGGGCCATCTTCACCAGGCCGAGCACGGTCGGGTACAGCTCGTCCATCACGCGGTCGTACTGGGCGCGGCTGTAGCGCGGGTGCAGCGCGGAGAGCTTGATCGAGATGCCCGGGCCTTCGTAGATGCCACGGCCGTGGGATGCCTTGCCGATGGCATGAATGGCCTGCTCGTAGGACGCCAGGTAGTGACGGGCGTCGTCTTCGGTCAGCGCGGCTTCGCCGAGCATGTCGTAGGAGTAGCGGAAGCCGCGGGATTCCATGTTGGCCGCATTGGCCAGGGCCTCGGCGATGGTCTCGCCGGTGACGAACTGCTCGCCCATCAGGCGCATGGCCATGTCCACGCCCTTGCGGATCAGCGGCTCGCCGGACTTGCCGATGATGCGGTTGAGCGACGAGGACATGCCGGCCTCGGTGTGGGTCGAAACCAGCTTGCCGGTGATCAGCAGACCCCAGGAGGCCGCGTTGACGAACATCGACGGGCTCTGGCCCAGATGCTGGCTCCAGTTGCCGTTGCTGATCTTGTCGCGGATCAGCGCGTCACGGGTGGCCTTGTCCGGGATGCGCAGCAGCGCTTCGGCCAGGCACATCAGCGCCACACCTTCCTGCGACGACAGCGAGAACTCCTGCAGCAGACCCTGCACCAGGCCCTGACGGCCACCGGCGTTCTTCTGGTTACGCAGTTTCTCGGCAATGCCCAGGGCCATCTTGTTGGCGGCGTCGGCCTGTTCCTTGGGCAGACGCGCCAGGTCCAGCAGCATCGGCAACGCCTCGGTTTCCGGGCGGCGATAGGCGGCGGTAATGGCGGCACGCAGCACGGACTGCGGCAGGATGCTTTCGGCGAAATCGAGGAAGACCTGCAGGCCCTGCTCGCTCAGCGAGTCCAGGGACTCTTCGCCAGCGGCGGCGGCCAGACCGGAATGCTCGGCGGGAGTCAGCCCACCCTCGACCTGTTCCAGGTACGTGAAGATCGCTTGCTTGATCAGCCAGTGTGGAGTGCGGTCGAGTTGCTGGGCTGCGTGCTTCAGACGTTCGCGGGTAGCGTCGTCGAGCTTCACGCCGAGGGTCGTGGTGGCCATGAGTCGTCCTATTGTTAAAAAAGTGGAGCGTGGCAAAACGGCGCAAGGTTAAACCGCCGCCCACGAAGGTGCAACCAGGTGCAACCACTCTTTCGCAAACCCCCGAATACGCTTGGTCCCAAGCATTCACGGGGCATTTCGGGACCAGGGCGAAGCGCTCCGCCGAGTATGCCGACGGACGGATGAGACCAAGGTATAACCCGACGCGCGAATAGGTTGCACCTTAATGCAAGGCGAACCTGGACAGCATAGGCCAGGCGCAGCCGGTTGCGCTCGCCGAGACGACCGCAGGCACAGCCTGGAGAACGGGACCGGGGGGCGCCAGCGCCCCGCCCTTGCAGGCCCGGCCAGGCTCTCGGTCAGCCGAAGGCCGAACGCAACGAGCGGAGCAGCGCCGGAGAGATGCGAGGCCGACCGGCGCAACCGGCCACCCCGCCGCCGAGACTTACTTCAGGCGCCGTTCCGCTACGATTTCCGGCAGGTCGGTGCGGCGCAGGTAGGTGAGCAGCGCATCGCCGAAGTTGAGGCGGTCATTGATGTTCTGCGCGACGAGAATCTCCAGGCATTCACGGCTCAGAGTCATGAGCGTACCCGTCCCTAACGTCCAGACGAACTCGCACGCTGGCCGGATGCTGTCCTCGACCACGTCCATGCCGAAGGAGTCCTCGCTGAAACGCACGATGTACTTGCCCGTCTTGCGGTTGAAACCGACGAAGCCGCACAGGCCGTCGGCGGCCGCGCAGATGTCGCTGGAAGAGATGGCCATGATGCCCCCTGGATCGGATTGTTATGGTTTTCGCACGCAGGAGGAGCCGCTCTGACGGCGGCTGGATCGTTCATTTTGCCCCACACCGGCGCGAGGCCGACTGTCGCAGCGAACGGCTTTCGTGGGAGCGAGCATGCTCGCGAACCGCCCAAGGCCGAAGTCACCGACAATAACCGTTCGCGGTTGTACGCCCTGCGTTTTCGACGAATTACCGTGTAAAGCTCGTTGGGATGGCGTGGAGCGATGGTCGATGACAGAGCACGCTCCCGTAGGAGCGGACTCCGTCCGCGATGCTTTGCTCGGGCCTTTATGCCCCCTGCGCCAGATGCCGCGCGATGACCTGCCGCAGCGGCGGCAGGCCCTGCGCCAGGCGCAGGCCGGCGTTGCGCAGCAGGCGCGCCGGCGGACGCGGGTCGGTGTACATGCCGACGATCAGGCGCGTGGCCTGGTACAGCGGCCAGGTCGCCAGGCGGTGGGCCGTGGCGTAACGGCGCAGCGGCCAGGCGCCGCCGATGTCGCCGCCGCGCCGATGGGTGGCCAGCACTTCCGCGGCGAGCCGGCGCTGGCTCTGCAGGCCGAAGTTGAAACCGTGTGCCGTGACCGGATGCATGCCGACGGCGGCGTCGCCGATCAGGGCGCTGCGCGGGCCGGCGAAGCGGTCGGCGAAGACCCCCACCAGCGGATAGCTATGGCGCGCGCCGAGCAGTTGCATCGCACCCAGGCGGCGGTCGAAGCGCCGCTCCATCTCGTGGGCGAACGCCGCCTCGTCCAGTTCCAGCAGCGGCGCCATCTCGCGCTGCGGCAAGGTCAGCACCACCGAAGAGCGGTCGCCGTTGATCGGCAGCAGCGCCAGCGTCTGGCCGTAGCCGAACCATTCCCAGGCCACGTTGTGGTGCGGCCGTTCGTGGGCCATGCGGCAGACCATCATGGTCTTGCCGAAATCCTCCATGCTCGCGCCGATGCCGAGCATCCGCCGCGTCTCGGAGAAGCGGCTGTCGGCGGCGACCAGCAGGCGCGCATGCACCTGGCTGTCGTCGTCCAGCGTCAGTTGCGCGCCGTCGCGCTCCATCCGCAGCGAGCGCAGCGCCCGGCCGCAGAGCAGCGAGACATCCGGGCATTCCTGCACCGCGTCGAATGCCGCGCGACGGATCACCTGGTTGGAAACGAAGTAGCCCAGCTGCTCGGCACCCGCCTGCCCTGCCTCGATACGCAGCGCGAACAGCGACGGCCCGTTGAGCACCTGGGCATCGCGCAGCGGCGAGACGTCCTGCTGATCGATGCGCGACCACATCCCCAGCCGCTGCAACTCGGCGCGGGAGGCATGGGTCAGGGCGATCTCGCGGCCGTCCTCGGCCGGCTCGGCCAGGCAGGCCTGCGGCTGGCGCTCGATCAACAGGATCGACAGGCCGTTGCCGGACAGCGAGCGGGCCAGACAGAGCCCGGCGGGGCCGGCGCCGACGATGGCGATGTCCACGTGCATGGGTGACTCCTTTCGCGGGGATGGGCGGTCCCGAAGTCTAGGTTGGCCGCCCGTCGGTTTCGTTGCCGTGGATCAGTCCGGCGTGGCACCGCGCCTGCGACTGCACGGCGCACACCTCCGAAGAGGCACGCCGTCGCTCAGTGGAACAGCCGGGTGCTCAGCTCGCGGCTGGCTTCCAGCAGCACCGGCAGGAAGCGGGTTTCCAGCTCCTGGCGCGACACTCGTCCGGCATGGGTGCCAACGTTCAGCGCGGCCAGCACCTGGCCGGCGGAGTCCTTCAGCGGCACGGCGATGGAGCGCAGGCCGACTTCCAGTTCCTGGTCGATGATCACCCAGCCCTGCCGGCGGATCTCGGCGATGCTCGAACGCAGCATCTCCGGGGTGTGCACGGTGCGACTGGTCTTCACCTGCAGGTCGGCGTGGGACAGGTAGTCCTCCAGTGCCTCGTCGTCCAGCCCGGCGAGCAGGATGCGGCCCATCGAGGTGCAATAGGCCGGCAGCCGGCTGCCGACGCTGAGGTCCACGGAGATCAGGCGCTGCGGCGTCGCGGAGCGGGCGATGTAGAGGATTTCGTCACCCTCCAGGGTGGCCATCGAACAGGCCTCGTGCAGTTGCTCGCTCAGGCGGTCGAGGATCGGCTGGGCGGTGACCGCCAGCGGCGTGGACGACAGGTAGGCGTGGCCGAGGGTCAGCACCTTGGGCAGCAGCGAATAGGTGCGTCCGTCGGAGGTGACGTAGCCCAGTTTCATGAGCGTGTGCAGGCAGCGGCGCACGGCGGCGCGGGGAATCTCGGTGCGGTGGCTGATCTGCGCGATGGTCAGGTGGCGCTTGCGCTCCTGGAAGGCATGGATCACCGCCAGGCCACGGGCCAGCGAGGTCATGAAATTCGGATCGCCGGTAAAGGCCTCGATACGCCTGGCCGGCGAGGCGACGATCGGCGGCGCGAGGGGCGGCAGGCTGGCGCGGGGGGAGTCGGTCATTCCTTGTTATTCCTGACGGGCGGGCTCTGGCCGATTGTCGATACGACTGAGCGATTATCGCAACCGGAATGACCGATTACCGCACAAAGTATGACCGCGAAGCGTCTGTTCCGTGCGCTTCGCGATCGCCGGGATAGCCGCTTCGCAACGACGCTGCCGGCAGGTCCATGAAGCGAGCCTCAGAGTCCTATTCCGGGAACACCGTATTCGGGCCTTTCGGTGGTAAAAACGACCCAAGGGTCTGTCGCCCTCCGACCCGGGCATCACCCCGGGCAAGCCTTTTCCGCATGGCACGGAAGGCAGTGGCGGGACGCTCTTCTCACATGGCCGACGAGGACAACTGGAACGACATCGAATAGCTGAAGCGGCTGGCCGGATGCATCCCGGTGGTCACTTCGATGACCCGGTCGCGAACGAAATAGGTCCGGATGATGCGTAACCCCGGCGATCCCCTGGGCACTTGCAGCAGGTCGGCCGCCGCGCCCTCGATCAGCACGCCCTGGATCTCCTGCTCGACGCGGGTGACCTTGATGCCGTAGCGCTCCTCGATGAGCGTGTAGACCGGCACATCCATGCTCGGGCTGATCCCCGGCAGGTCGCCGTAGGCCGCGTCGACGTAGATGTCGACCAGGGCGATCGGCTCGCCGTCGTCGTCGGCGCTCAACCGCGTACCGTTCAGGTGCAGCCACCGCCCCCCGGCCGCACCGCGCAGGAGTTGGGCGTGCTCGGCCCCGGCCTTGAGGTCCTGGCGGCCGGTCATGCGGAAGCGGGTGCCCTGGGCATAGCGGACCAGGTCGGACAGGTTGTCCATCGACTGGGTGTAGCGGGACTGCGGCCGGCTCGCCACCACCGTGGTGCCCACCCCGGCCTGCCGCGTCACCAGCCCCAGCGCGCAGAGTTTCTGGATCGCCTGGCGCACCGTGTAGCGGCTCAGGCCCCATTTGGCGCACAGCTCGGCCTCGGTCGGCAGCAGTTCGCCGATCGCCGGCTGGCCGTTGCGGATGTCCTGCATCAGGCTGCGGGCAAGGTCGAGGTGGCGTGGCGCGGGCGCGCTCAGCACGTCGTCGTCGAGGTCGTGCGAGGTTTTCATGGCGTGGTCAGGGCCTTTCGGAGGGCAATGGAATGCCACCGATGATAACGCGGCAAAAGGGCATTGACATGAATATTCGAAT
Organism: Pseudomonas sp. MT3; assembly: GCF_054720805.1. Classification (NCBI taxonomy): domain Bacteria; kingdom Pseudomonadati; phylum Pseudomonadota; class Gammaproteobacteria; order Pseudomonadales; family Pseudomonadaceae; genus Pseudomonas; species Pseudomonas sp. MT3. The sequence goes on along the minus strand of NZ_JBTVPY010000005.1, from coordinate 63,068 downwards.
GTTCGAACATTTGAATCAACGAAGCCCATCCGGCTTTTGTCCTGGGATCACCAGCCGCCACCCGCAGGAGCCCGCATGTACCCGATCCACTTTCTCTGGCGCTCGGCCGAGCGTTTCCCCCACCGCACCGCGCTGATCGGCACGAGCGGATCGCTGACCTTCCGCGAACTGGCCGATACCGTGCTGGCCCGCGCCTCGGTACTGACCGCACTCGATCCGCTGCCCGGCAGCCGGGTCGGCATAGCCGCGGCGAACAGCGTGGACCACCTGCTCGCCCTGCTCGCCGTGCTGGCCGCCGGCAAGGTCTGGGTGCCGCTCAACCCGCGCAATGGCGACCCGGAACTGCGCCGCATCGTCGAGTTCGCCGAGCCTGGCCTGGTGCTCGCCGACGAGTCGATGGCCGCGCGCCTGGCGGGCATCCCGGCGCGTCTGGAGCTGCTCGACGTGCTGCAGCGCAACGCCGCCGTGGCCGTCGAAGCGGCGATGGGGCCTCGCTCGCGGGGCGGCGTGTCGCTGGAATACGCCCAGGCCATCAAGTTCACCGGCGGCACCACCGGCACGCCCAAGGGCGTCATCCAACCGCTGCGGGCCTGGAACACCAACATCGTCACGCAGATCCATGAGCTCGGCCTGACGCCGGACGACCGCTATCTGGTCGCCGCGCCGATCACCCACGGCACCGGCACCTACATGCTGCCGCTGCTCGGCGCCGGCGGCGCGCTGGTCTTCCCCGACGGCAGCGGCCCCGCCGCCCTGCTGGATGCGGCGGCGCGGCACCGGGTGACGATCTTCTTCGCCCCGCCGACGCTGATCCAGTCCCTGGCCGAGGAGCAACGCCACGCACCGCGCGACCTCTCCAGCCTGCGCTACCTGGTCTACGGCGGCGCTCCCATGCGACCGGAACAGATCTGCGCCGCGCAGGCGGTCTTCGGCCCGGTGCTGTGCACCTCGTACGGGCAAACCGAAGCGCCGCAGATCATCACCTTCATGCCGCCGCAGGAGATGCACGGCGACAACCTCAGTTCCATCGGCCGGCCCTCGCTGCTGACCCAGGTGGCCATCGTCGATGCCGAGGGCCATCCGCTGCCGGTGGGCGAGGAAGGCGAAATTGCGGTGCGCGGCGACCTGGTGATGGGCGGCTACCTCAATGCCGAGGAGGAAACCCGCAAGACCCTGGTCAACGGCTGGCTGCGCACCGGCGATGCGGGCGTGTTCGACGAGCGCGGCTTCCTGTTCCTGCGCGACCGGCTGCGCGACGTGATCATCACCGGCGGTTTCAACGTGTACCCCAGCGATGTCGAGGTAGTGCTCTCCTCGCACCCGGCGGTAGCCGACTGTGCGGTGGTGGGCATCGCCGATCCCAAGTGGGGCGAGGCGGTGCATGCGGCGGTACGCCTGCGCAACGGCATGCAGGTCAGCGCCGACGAACTGATCGGCCTGGTCAAGCGTGAACTGGGCTCGGTGAAAACGCCCAAGCACATCCACTTCTTCGACGTACTGCCGCAGAGCGCCGTGGCCAAGATCCTCAAGCCGGCGGTGCGCGAAGCCATCCTGAAAGCGAGCCAGGCATCATGAGCACTCAAGCCCCGCGCACCCAGCTGTGCAGCCACGGCCCGGACGCCATCCACTACCGCGACGCCAATCTGGTCGACGAGCTGATCGGCAAGGCCGGCTTCGTCGAGGTGTTCCTCCGCCAGACCTTCGGCCGGCAGCCCAGCGCCGCCGAACTGACCATCGTCGATGCGGTGCTGGTGACCCTGATGGAGCATGGCCTGACGCCCAGCGTGATCGCCGCGCGGATGGTCTACTCCAGCTCCCCGGAAAACCTCCAGGCGGGTGTCGCCGCCGGCCTGCTGGCCGTGGCCAGCCGCTTCGTCGGCACGATGGAACCCGCCGCCGGGCTGCTGCGCCGGATAGTGGAAGCCGGTGAGCAAGGCGCCGCCGAAGCCCGGCGCATCGCCGCCGAGCACCGCGCCCAGCGCCAGCCCGTTCCCGGCTTCGGCCACCACCTGCACCGGCCCGACGATCCCCGCGCCGTTGCGCTGCTCGAACTGGCCGCGCGGACCGGCACCTTCGGCCGCCACTGCGAAGCGCTGCAGGCGCTGGCCGGCGCGATCGACGAAGCCGCCGGGCGGCACATCACCATCAATGCCACCGGCGCGGTGGCCGCCCTGCTCGGCGACATCGGCGTGCCGCCGGAGCTGATGCGTGGCTTCGCCGTACTCAGCCGCGCCGCCGGGCTGGTCGCCCACATCGCCGAGGAGCAGCGCGAACCCTCGGGCCGTTTCATCTGGGACCTGGTCGACCAGGCGATGAGCACCGCAGAACACTCCACCGATCACTGAGGAAAACCGCCAAGCCCTCGTGTGCAGTACCAACCTGACTTGGCCACCGACAACAATAAAATCATGAGGAACCCCATCATGAATGCGGCAATTCAGCGTCACCACCACATCACCCTGAGCGTGGGTACTGCCCAGCAGGACTACGACTTCCACACCAAGGTCCTGTCCCTCAAGAGCGTCAAGAAGACCCTGATCTACGACGGTTCCAAACCCTTCTACCACCTCTACTACGGCAACGACGTGGGCGAGGAAAGCACCCTGCTGACCTGCTTCCCGGTCGCGCACTTCGGCCGCAAGGGCCAGCGCGGCAACGGCCAGATCAACACCATCAGCCTGTCGGTGCCGGCGTCCAGCATCGGCTTCTGGGCCAGGCGCCTGGCCGATCACGGCTTCGAGGTGAAGCGCAGCGAGCGCTTCGGCGAGCAGGTGCTGAGCTTCGCCCATCCCTGCGGCATTCCCTACGAGCTGATTGGCATCGCCGACGATGACCGCACGCCCTACTCCAACGGCGAAGTCCCGGCCGAGCTGGCAATCCGCGGCCTGCACACCATCGTCATCAACGCACCGGCGATGGAGCCCTCGCAGGAGTTCATGATCGACGCCTGGAGCGCCGGCGAAACCGCCCGCGACGGCAAGTTCACCCGCTTCCAGTTCGGCGACGGCGGCTCCGGACGCTACGTCGACTTCGCCCTGGAGTCCCGCCTGCCGCAGGCCAGTTGGTCGTACGGCGAGGGCACGGTGCACCACTGCGCGTTCCAGGTCGCCGACCACCTGGTGCAGGACGCGGTCAAGCGCCGCCTGGAGGGCCTTGGCTTCACCGACACCTCCGAGCGCAAGGACCGCGGCTACTTCGAATCGATCTACGTGCGCACCCCCAGCGGCGCGATGTTCGAGGCCACCGTGTCGAAGCCCGAAGGATTCCTGATCGACGAAAGCTACGAGAACCTCGGCGCGGAAATCATGATCGCCCCGCAGTTCAACCACCAGCGCGAGGAAATCCTCGCCTCGCTGGAATCGCTGAAATACGACTGACGATCCGTTCCCGCGGCCGCCATCACGGCGGCCATGCCACGGCTGGTCGGCAGCCCGGAGAAGCGCAATGGCACAACCCAACCCTCACCTCGAACCGCCCGTCCGGGTCTTCGGCGCCGCTCCGCACGAGGCGCGCCTGGCAGTCATCCTCGTGCATGGCCGTGGTCAGTCGGCGGAGCTGATGCAACAACTGGTGATCGAGCGTTTCGGCCGCGCCGACCTGGCCTGGTTCGCCCCCACGGCGGACAGCGGCAGTTGGTACCCGGAGCGCTTCATCGCGCCGCTGGAAACCAACGAGCCGCGCCTGTCCCAGGCCCTGGAACGCCTGGAGCGACTCTCCGCGCAGTTGGTGGCACAGGGCTTCCCCTATTCCTCCCAGGTACTGATGGGCTTCTCCCAGGGCGGCTGCCTGTGCTGCGAGTTCGCCTGGCGCAGTGCCCACCGCTACCGCGCGCTGGTGAGCTTCACCGGCGGCCTGATCGGCCCGCCCGGCCTGCCGCGCGATACCGTCCGGCCGGCGCTGCGCGACCTGCCGGTGCTGCTGTCGAGCTGGGACGACGACCCCCATGTGCCGCCGGAAAGCGTGCAGGAAAGCGCCGCGCTGCTGCGCGCCGCCGGCGCCGAAGTCCACCTGCACATAGAGCCGGCCTTCGAGCACGGCATCCGTGACACCGAGATCGGCTACGCGCGCAACCTGCTGGACGCCGAGCCACTGCATCAGGAAACCCGACCATGAGCATCCAGGCCTTCCTCCATGACGAGCCCGCTTCGCGGGTGATCTTCGGCCGCGGCAGCCGCGAGCGGATCGTCGCCGAACTCGATGCCCTCGGCGCCCAGCGCGCCCTGGTGCTGACCACCCCGGACCAGACCGCCCTGGGCGAGCGCATCGCCGGCCTGCTCGGCGAGCGCAGCGCCGGAGTCTACGGCGGCGCGGTGATGCATGTGCCGCGGGAGGCCGCGAGCAAGGCCATCGAGGTCGCCCGCGAAGTCGGCGCAGATGCCTGCGTGGCGGTCGGTGGCGGTTCCACCATCGGGCTGGCCAAGGCCATCGCCCTGGAATCGTCGCTGCCGATCCTCGCTCTGCCGACCACCTACGCCGGCTCGGAAATGACCCCGCTGTACGGCATCACCGAAGGCGGCGAGAAGAAGACCGGCCGCGACTGGAAGGTCACCCCGCGCACGGTGATCTACGACCCCGAACTGAGCGTCGGCCTGCCGCTGGCGATCAGCATCAGCAGCGGCATGAATGCCATCGCTCACGCCACCGAAGGTCTCTACGCACACAACGCCAGCCCGGTGCACAAGCTGATGGCGGAAGAAGGCATTCGCGCCCTGGCCGCCGCCCTGCCGGCACTGCAGCGCGCCCCCGGCGACCTCGATGCCCGCGGCGACGCGCTGTACGGCGCCTGGCTCTGCGGCGCGGTGCTCGGCCGCGTGCAGATGGGCCTGCACCACAAGCTCTGCCACGTGCTTGGCGGCAGCTTCAACCTGCCCCACGCCGAGCTGCACACGGTGATCCTGCCCCATGCCCTGGCCTACAACGCCGAGTCCGCGCCGCAGGCGATGCAGGCGCTGGCCCGCGCCCTGGGCAGCGAAGATGGCATCGCCGGGCTGGTCGCCCTGGGCCGCCGACTGGAGGCGCCGCGCTCGCTACGCGAGATCGGCATGCCCGCCGACGGCCTGGACCGCGCCGCCGATCTCGCCGTCGCCGCGCCCTACCCCAACCCTCGCCCCCTCGACCGCGCGGCGCTGCGCGCGCTGCTGCAGCGTGCCTTCGACGGCGTCGAGCCCCGTTGAGCGTGGAGACCGCCATGCTGATCGAATACCGCGCCTATACCCTGCACCTGGGTGCCGAGGAGCTGTTCTGGGAAGCCCAGCGGGAACGGGGCGAACACGGTCTGCGACCGATCTTCGAGCGCCTGATCGGTGCCTTCGCCACGCGCAGCGGCCCCACGGACCAGGTCGTCAGCCTGTACCGCTACGACAGCTTCGAGGACTGGCACAGCCGGCTCTACGGCATCTACGGGCAGACGCGCCTGCAACCATATTTCCGCGTGATCCGCCCACTCATCGCGCGCCAGGAGAGCAAGTTCCTGCTGCCCGCGCCGCTGCCCGAACTGACCCCGCACTGGGGCAACGGCCAGGACTGGCTGCCAGCCCAGGGCGCGCTGTTCGGCGCGGACAGCCTGGTCGAGCAGACCACCCTGAGTTTCTCCGCGGGCGGCGTGCCAGCCTGCTGGGAGGCCTTCCGCCAGCACGCCCTCGATGACGACCCGGTGGCGCTCAACGGCGTATTCGCCGCCTTCAGCTCCATCGCCGGCGCACTCAACGAGGTACTGATCTACCGCCGCTTCCCCCATCTCGAGGCGCTGCGGGAACACCGCCAGCAGCTACGCCATTCCTCCGCCTGGACCAGCTTCCTGCGCAGCCTCGCACCGCTGACCGTCGCCAGCGACGTGCGCCTGCTGGAACCCTCGCCGGTAGCGGACATGGCACCGCTGTTCGCCCACTAGCCCGCCACGCCACCGCCCGCCATTGCCAACGCCGGGCGGAGGGACGCACGCGTCCCGACCACCGATCAATGTCAGGAGACAATAACAATGAAAGCCTGCACCTTCTCCCGCTCCACCCTGCTGCTCGGCCTCTTCGGCATCACGCCCCTGGCCTTCGCCACCGAAGGCGGCGGCACCGTCTACGCGCCGGGCGTCAACGGCTTCGGTTGCTGCGCCCTGCCGCCGCCGGGCACCTACATGATGGTCGACGTGCAGCACTACCGCGCCGACGAACTGAAGGGCAACGACGGCCGCAGCGTGCCGGTGCAGGGCTTCAAGGTCCGCGCCGACGCCATCGCGCCACGCTTCATCTGGGTCACCCCGCAGGAACTGCTGGGCGGCACGCTGGCGCTGCACACCATCGTGCCGGTAGTCACCCTCGACGTCTCCGCCGGCGGCCACTCGCAACGCAACACCGGCGTCGGCGACATCGTCTTCGGTCCCTCGATCGGCTGGCACCACTCGCCGAACCTGCACACCGTGGCGGCCATCGATTTCTTCGCGCCGACCGGCGAATACGACAAGGACGACCTGGCCAACATCGGCCGCAACTACTGGGCGACCCATCTGGTCGGCGGCATCTCCTGGATCGACGCGAAGGGCTTCAACGCCGACGCCAAGGTGATGTACGGCATCAACGCACGCAACGACGACACCGACTACCGCTCCGGCGACGAATTCATCGTCGACTACGCCGCCGGCTGGGCCTTCGGCAACGGCTGGACGGTGGGCGTGGGCGGCTACTTCTACCAGCAGATCACCGACGACGAGCAGGACGGCCACACCGTGCGCGACAACAAGGGCGCCGCCCGCGCCATCGGCCCCTCGGTGCGCTACGACAGCGGCCAGGGCTGGTTCCTCACCGCCAAGGCGTACCAGGAAACCGGCGTGCGCAACCGCGCCGAGGGCGACACGCTGTGGCTGCGCGCCGTGTTCCCGCTCTAGGAGACAGCAATATGCACGATGCCGTGACCCTGCTCATCCGCCACTAGGTGACGCCGCAACACCGGGACGACTACGAGGCCTGGATCCGCGAGATCTCCAACGCCTCGCGGCAGTTTCCGGGGCACATGGGCGTGGCGATCATTCGCCCGCACGGCGCCCAGGCGCCCTACTCCCTGGTGCTGCGCTTCGATACCCACGAACACCTGCGGGACTGGATCGAGTCCCCCACCCGCCAACGCCTGGTGGAGCGCGCGCGGCCGTGGTTGCAGTCCATCGAGGAAGGCGAGATCGAGACCGGCCTGGAGTTCTGGTTCACCCCCTCCCGGCTGGCGCCGCTGCACGCCCGTCCGTTCAAGCAGTTCCTGATCACCCTGTCGGCCATCTACCCGCTGACCCAGTTGCTGCCGTGGATACTGCATCCGTTGCAGAACTGGATCGCGCCGCTGCGGGAGCCCTGGCTGTTCGGCCTTCTGGTCGCGACCGTCCTGGTGCTCCTGATGGTCTACCTGGTGATGCCCCGGTATACGCGGTTCGCCGCCCGCTGGCTGTTCAGTTGAGCGGGCCCGGAACGGCGCGATTCGCGCTTCACTGCGTCGCCCCTTGCCATCCTTCGCCCTCTCGGTGAGCAACGGCGAGGAAGACCTCGCCGGCGCGAAGAGCAACCTCGGCGCGGACAGCGAGCTTGCTCGCGAACAGACACCCCAATCGAGGCCACACTCAGGAGGATGACGCCGACAACGGCTCCCGCTTCAACTGCCGCAACCGGCTCAGCGTCCGCGCAAAGTCCGCCGCCGCCCCGCCCGCGGCCAGTTCTTCCAGCGAAACGGCGGCGAACAGTTGCAATCTCAACTGGCGGTCGTAGGCGATGTCGATGAAGTTGAGGAAGCGCATGCTCACGTCCGGCGGATAGTCCGCCAGCGGGCCGAGGCCGCTCACCGCCATGCGCGGGTAGTGCTCGATCAGCCACAGGTAGTCGCTGGCCGAGCGCGGGCGTTCGAACATCTCGCTGAAATCCATCCACGCACAGTGATCATCGTGGGCATGCACCTTCAGCGGGTGGTGATTGACGCTGAGCACCTCGTCGAACTTCGCGTCCGCCGCCAGCCCCAGTCGGGAGCCGATCAGCTCGAGGTCATCGGCGCGCGCCGGCCAGAGGAAGCTGCCCCACTCTTCCAGCGAACTGCTGTGCTCGCGGTAGTCCTGCCCGGCATCCACCGAAATCACGTCGAAACGCTTTTCGATCAGCTCGATGGCCGGACGGAAACGTTCGCGGTACAGCGGGTTCGGGCAGAGGTTTTCCGGCTGGTAGTTGGACGTGCAGACCAGGCCTACGCCTTCGTCCACCAGCACCTTCAGCATACGCCCCAGGAGCATGGCGTCGCCGATGTCGTGGACGTGGAATTCGTCGAAGCACAGCAGTCGGGTTTCTTCGGCGATGGCGCGGGCCACGCGCACCAGCGGGTCGGACTGTCCGGTGATCGCCAGCATGCGCCCCTGCAACTCCTGCAGGAAGGCGTGAAAGTGCACGCGGCGCTTGGCCTGGGTCGGTGCGGCGGCGAAGAACTGGTCCATGACGAAGCTCTTGCCGCGCCCTACGCCGCCCCACAGGTAGACGCCCGCCACCGGCTTGCGCAGGAAGCCGTGGCGGCCGGCGAGGAAGTCGTCGAGCCAGGTGGCGAGGTGATCCACCGCCGCCATCTGTGCATCGTCCGCTCGGTAGCCGCGCTCGTCGAGCGCGGCGGCGAAGTGCCGCCGGACACGGTCGGCGACCGGTTCGGCGGATGTCTCGAGGTTAAAAGTCAAAGAATACCGTTTCCGCATCACCCTGAACGCGGATATCAAACCGGTAAGCGAGCTTCCCGTCCACCTCGCAGCGCTTTGCGATGAGCGTTTGCCGACGCTCGTGCTGCTCGATGAGGTTCAAAACCGGATCCACGGAGTTCGCCTCTGCTTCATCTTCGAAGTACAGGCGGGTCTGCAGATGAATGTTAATGCCACGGGCGAACAGCGAGACGTTGATGTGCGGCGCCATCGGCACGCCGGCGGCATTCTTCACCACGCCGGGTTTGATGGTGCGCACCTGCCATTCGCCGGCATCGAAGGTGGTCGCCGTGCGGCCGAAGCCGTTGAACGGCTTTTCCAGGTCGTAGACGCTGTCGTAGCGGCCTTCATGATCGGCCTGCCACAGCTCCAGGAAGGAGTCACGGATCAGGTGGCCATTACCGTCGTACACGTTACCGATCAGCACGATGTGTTCGCCGGGCGCACCAGGCTTGGCCATTTCGCTCCAGATTTCCTGGTCGCGGGCCGGGTTGCCGGCGGCGGCCAGGGCGAGACCGATATGGACGTAGGGGCCGGCGGTCTGCGAGGGGGTTTCCGGCAGCAGTTCGATAGGCATGGTCGGTCCTCCTCACTTGTTCTCGAAATGGGTCTTGCGTTGGCCGCGCAGCACGATGTCGAAGCGGTAGGCCAGGCAGTCCATAGGGTTGGCGTTGCTCATGTCGAGCTTGGCGATCAGCGTCCGCACCGCGTCCGGGTTGGCGATGGACTTGACGATGGGGCACATCGGAATCAGTGGATCACCCTCGAAATACAGCTGGGTGATCAGCCGCGTGGAGATCGACGGGCCGCTGATGGAGAAGTGGATGTGCGCCGGGCGCCAGTCGTTGGGACCATTGCGCCAGGGGTACGGGCCGGGCTTGACGGTGCGGAAGCAGTAGCGCCCCTCGCTGTCGGTGATTGCCCGGCCGACACCGCCGAAGTTGGGGTCCAGCGGCGCCAGGTAGCGGTCGTTCTTGTGCCGGTAGCGACCGCCGGCGTTGGCCTGCCACATCTCCACCAGGGTGTGCGGCACGGGCTTGCCGTACTGGTCCATGACCCGGCCGAAAACCAGGATGCGCTCGCCAATGGGTAGGCCGCCGTGGTTGAAGTTGAGCAGCAGATCGCTGTCGTGTTCGCCCATCTTCAGGTGCGAGAAGTCCGGGCCGCTGGTCTCGGAGATCGACTGGGGAATGCTCACCAGCGCCTGACGCGGGGAGCGGGTGATGGAGGTCTTGTAGTCGGGGGTGAAGGCCTTGGGGTGCCAGTTTCGGTCACGAATGACGAAGCGGCTGTTCTCCGCGTCGGACATGTCGGTCTCCTTTTTTTGGATTTATAGGAGCCTGTTGCATCAGGCAGTGCGGCGGAGTGTCGCCCGTCTGCCCGGCGCGGAACATTGAAAAGATGCCCGGAATCCATAACCAATTGGTTATGGATACATCCCCTCGCGATACGCCTCGCCTACCTCGCGCAGCACCTCCAGGCACCAGTGCGCACCGAGTGACAGCGGCAGCGTCGAGTTGCTGCACACCCCCACCGAACCGCCCGGCTCCTGCACGTCCAGCGGCAGCTCGAGCATCTCGCCGGCACGCAGGTCCAGGCGCACCGAATCCAGCGGAGCGATCCACAGCGCGTCGCTGCTCAACACATAATGGCGACTGAGCACCGTGGACAGGGTTTCCAGTCGCCGGCGCGGCTGGCCGAGGCCGCTCTGCACCAGCAGGCTGTCGGCGGACTTGCGGATGGTGGTGCCGGCCAGAGGCAGCACCAGCGGCCAGTCGTCCAGCGCCGAGGGCGGCAGCGGTCGGCCCAGCAGCGGGTGGCCGGCGCGGGCCACCAGGGTCATGGACTCGCTGTACAGGTGCTCGAAGGCCAGCCCCTGGATCTGCGGACTTTCGGTCATGCGGCCGACCACCAGGTCCAACTCGCCGACCCGCAGTTGCGACAGCAGGTGAGCACTCGGCCCGGTGATCACGCTGACCACCAGCGCCGGATGCCGCTCGTGCAGGCGCCGCACCACTTCCGGCATCAGCAGGCTTTCCACGGTGGAGAGCACGCCCAGCCGCGCCACGCTGGAGGCGTACTCGCCGCCGCGCAGGCTGTTCACCCCGTCGCGCAGCGCCTGCACGCAGGGGCCGGCGTAGCGCAGGAAGGCCACGCCCGCCTCGGTCAGGCTGGCGCCGCTCTTGCCGCGCACGAACAGGCTGGCGTCAAGCAGGTCTTCCAGCTCCTTCAGCGTCTTGGAAATCGCCGGCTGGCTCACCGCCAGCGCATCCGCGGCGCGAGCCAGACTGCCCTGCCGGGCCACTTCGAGGAAACACACCAGGTGGCGGAACTTGATACGCGAATCGATATTCATGGCGGCTCAACGCGGCTGGCGGAACGCGCGGGGCGAAACCCCGGCGTAGCGCTTGAAGAATCGGGAGAAATACGCGGGCTCGGAAAAGCCCAGGCTGTCCGACACCTGCTGGATGGTCATGGCGGTGTACACCAGGTGGCGCTTGGCCTCCAGCAGCAGACGCTGGTGGATCATCTGCAGCGCCGACTGCCCGGCCAGGCGCCGGCACAGGGCGTTCAGGTGCGCGGCGCTGATGCCCAGCGACGCCGCGTAATGCTCGATCGGCCGGTGCTCACGGAAGTCGCGCTCCAGCAGGCGGGCGAACGCCTGCACGTGCTCGATGCCACGGTCCTGTTGGCTGGCCTCGGCACGGGACTGCTCCAGCGCCCGGCGGCCTAGCCAGACCAGCAGCACGTTGAGCAGCGATTGCAGCATCAGGTCGCGACCCGGCGCCTGCCCGGCATACTCGCGGTCGATGGATTCGAACAGCGAGTCCAGGTGGTGCTTGTCCTCGCCCACCGCGAAACACGCCGGCTGTTCCAGCACCGCGCTTTCCAGCACGCGGCCGAGCTGTTCGGCCAGCGGCAGGCCCATGCTCAGCACCCAGCCCTGCACGTCCTCGGCAAAGCGGAAGCCATGCACCGCCAGCGCCGGCGTGACCTGCAGCGAGGCCTCGCGAACGGGCAGCACCCGCCCCTCCACTTCCAGCTCCGCCTCGCCGGAGTGCACATAGAGCAGTTGCACCAGGTCGCCGTGGCGGTGCGGGCGGATTTCCCAGTCGTGCAGACGGCTGCGCGAGGCGATGGATTCGCAGTGGATCAGGTCCGGCGTCGGCCAGGCGGTGGTCTCGCCATACAGGCGGAACACCGGGACCGGAGTATCAGCACGTTGTTCGATCACCGCCCACATCCATGAAAAGTCCAAGAAGACTGTTGGAAATTACCTTCAAAGCCCAATCCAATCCACAAAAAATGCAGGTGACAAAAACAACAGGCCCACTCGACAAGGACCTCCATCATGAAAACCCAGGTTGCCATCATCGGCGCCGGCCCGTCCGGCCTCCTGCTCGGCCAGCTGTTGCACAAGGCCGGCATCGACACCGTCATCCTCGAACGCCAGACCCCCGACTACGTACTCGGCCGCATCCGCGCCGGGGTGCTCGAGCAGACCACCGCCGACCTGCTGCGCGAAGCCGGCGCGGGTGCGCGCATGGACGCTGAAGGGCTGCTGCACGACGGCTTCGAACTGGTCCTCAACGGCCGCCGCGAGCGCATCGACCTCAAGGCCCTCACCGGCGGCAAGCAGGTGATGGTCTACGGCCAGACCGAAGTCACCCGCGACCTCATGGAAGTCCGCGCCGCCAGCGGCGCCATGAGCGTGTACGAAGCCGCCGACGTGGAGCTGCACGACGTCACCGGCGAGGCGCCCTACGTCACCTTCACCCACCAGGGCGAGCGCGTGCGCCTGGACTGCGACTACATCGCCGGCTGCGACGGCTTCCACGGCGTGGCGCGGCGCACCATCCCGGCCGAACGCCTGAGCGTCTTCGAGCGCGTCTACCCGTTCGGCTGGCTCGGCCTGCTCAGCGACACCCCGCCGGTCAACCACGAACTCATCTACGCCAGCAGCGAACGCGGCTTCAGCCTGTGCAGCCAGCGCTCCGCCACCCGCAGCCGCTACTACCTGCAGGTGGGACTGGAAGAAAAGGTGGAAGACTGGTCCGACCAGCGCTTCTGGGACGAACTCAAGCGCCGCATTCCCGAAGACGCCGCGCGCCAGTTGGTCAGCGGCCCCTCGCTGGAAAAAAGCATCGCCCCGCTGCGCAGCTTCGTGGTGGAGCCGCTGCAATATGGCCGCCTGTTCCTCGTCGGCGACGCCGGCCACATCGTCCCACCCACCGGAGCCAAGGGCCTGAACCTGGCGGCCAGCGACGTGAACACGCTGTACCGCATCCTGCTGAAAGTCTACGGCGAAGGCCGTACCGCGTTGCTGGAGCAGTACTCGCCCATTGCCCTGCGACGCATCTGGAAGGCCGAACGCTTCTCCTGGTGGATGACCTCGATGCTGCACCACTTCCCCGAGAACGACGCCTTCACCCGGCGCATGCTGGAGACCGAGCTGGACTACTTCGTCGGCTCCGAGGCCGGACGCACGACCATTGCGGAAAACTACGTGGGGTTGCCGTTCGAGGACGTGATCTAACGGCGAAGCGCCGCCCTTATTGTAGGAGCGAGCTTGCTCGCGAACAGAGCTTGCCCGGCACTCCGCTGCCATGCGGTTCGCGAGCAAGCTCGCTCCTACGAAGAGCAACCCGGAGCCGCGTCTGAATAGTGCGCACAACCATTGCCGGGATGAAGGAAAGCCGAGGCAGGAAGCACTGCGCACCCCACCATCTATCCTTACCCTCCACACGCAGCCCCGCTCGCCGCGACACCGCCGGAGACCACCATCGACCAGGACGAAGCCAACTTCCTCAGCCACCTGCTCGCCGAAAGCGGCGACGGCGACCTGCGCGCCTTGGCTACCCTCTACCGCTGCACCGCCCCGCGCCTGTACCCGTTGGCGTTGAAACTGAAGACCGATCAGGCGGACGCCGACGCCCTGCTGATCGACACCTTCCTCCACGTCTGGACCGACGCCGACGGCTACCACCCCACCCGCAGCGCCGCGCTGGACTGGATGGTCGCCCTGCTGCACCAGCGCGCCGGCCTTCCGCCGACCGCTCCCAGCGACGAACCCTGGCCGGAACTGCCGCCGCCGGACGAACTCTGGCCCGCCATCCGCGCCCGTCTGCCCGACGATGAGGACGACAGCCGCAGCCTGCGCTGGCCGCTGATCATCGCCTGCGTGCTTGGCGTGCTGATCGGCGTACTGCTCAGCCTCAGCCTGCTGTTCGACCTGCGCCCGGTCCATTAGCGCTGTACCCACCGAGCCCCAGCCCCTCAAACCGACACCACCCCATAAAAACCCTGGTCACCGTGCGCCATCACCTTGCCAATCCGCCACGCACTTGGCATAAACGTCCGAATCTCTTTCGCACATATAACTAACAAGGAAGTCTCGATGCGCATTCTCGGACGCGTCCTACTTGCAGTCCTGTTGCTGCTTCTCCTGATCGGCGCCGTCATCGCCTGGTACACCGCGCACCCCAACCTGCCGCAGTACACCCCGCCGGAAAAGATGATCCACCTCGACCAGTGGACCCAGGCCGACCGCGAAACCTACTACTACACGCCCCAGGGCACCCAGGTGAAAGGCCTGCGCTACGACTGGTTCACCCACCTCGAACAGCCCTTCTCCCGGGACAAGTTCGCCAGCCCCGAGAACCTCGCGCGCTTCGGCTTCCTCATCGAGCCCGAGCAGATCGGCCGCGACGCCGACGACACCCGGGCCGCCAATGCCAGGAACCCCGGCAACCTGCCGGTCGGCTTCGCCCGCCACCAGGACGGCGAGACCGGCGCCTGGTACCTCGACATCACCTGCTCCGCCTGCCACACCGGCGAGCTGCGCTACCAAGGCACCGCCGTGCGCATCGATGGCGGCGCGGCCATGCACTCCATCGCCTCCACCGTGCCCACCCTGCGCGGCGGCGCCTTCGGCCAGGCGCTGGGCGCCAGCCTCGGGGCCACCTACTACGTACCGTGGAAGTTCGACCGCTTCGCCAAGGGCGTGCTGGGCGACCGCTATCCCAAGGGCAAGGCCGCGCTCAAGCGCGACGTGCGCAACGTCCTCGGCACCCTGCTCTCCACCGCCTGGAACGACACCCACCGCGGCCTCTATCCGACCCTCGAAGGTCCTGGCCGCGCCGACGCCTTCGGGCGCATCGCCAACAGCGTGTTCGGCGACGGCATCGACCCGGCCAACTACCGCGTCGCCAACGCCCCGGTGAACTATCCGCAGGTCTGGGACATCTGGAAATTCGACTGGGTACAGTGGAACGGCTCGGCCATGCAGCCAATGGCCCGCAACATCGGCGAAGCCCTCGGCGTGGGTGCCACCCTGCGCATGTTCGAAGGCGACGGCAAACCAGTGATGGGCGATGAGCGCTACGCCTCCAGCGTGCGCCTGCGCGACCTCTACACCCTCGAGGAAACCCTCAAGCAACTCAAGCCGCCGACCTGGCCCACGGACGTCTTCGGCGAAATCGACCTGAAAAAAGCCTCCCAGGGCCGCGTCCTGTTCCAGGCCAACTGCGTCTACTGCCACGGTCCGCACGTGAAGGAACCCGGCGCACCGGACTACATCGCCCCGGCACGGGTGCCCGAGTGGCGCATGAAGATGGTCCCGACGAAGGAGATCGGCACCGACCCGACCACCGCCGACAACATCGCCGACAACACCTTCGACGTCCGCGCGCTGAAGCTCAAGCCTGAAGAACTGCAAGGCATGAACGTCCACCTCTACCCGCAGAGCGACACGCCGCTGGACCTGTCGAAGATCTCCGCCGCCAAGGGCCTGGCCTACGTCACCGCCTTCGTCGAACAGCGCGCCTACCGCGACGCGCACATCAGCCCGGAGCAGCAGCAGGAAATGAACGGCTACGGGCTGCCCATCGGCGTGCAGGAGCTGCGTGCCTACAAGGCACGCCCGCTGGACGGCATCTGGGCCACCCCGCCCTTCCTGCACAACGGCTCGGTGCCCAACCTGTTCCAACTGCTCTCCCCGGTGGCCGAGCGCGACAGCCAGTTCTGGGTCGGCACCTTCGAGTACGACCCCAAGTACGCCGGCTACCGCACCGAACGCTTCCCCGGCGGCTTCCTCTACAAGACCAGCATCACCGGCAACGGCAACGGCGGCCACGAGTTCCGCGACGGCTGCCGCAAGGACGGCGCCATCGGCCGCGCTCTCACCCCGGAAGAACGCTGGGCGCTGGTGGAATACCTGAAGGTGCTGGGCAACCCCGAGTACGAAAGCAAGCTTGACCCGAACGTCCCCACCCAACCGTGGACACCCGGGCCGAAGTGCGAGTGAGGCTTCGCTTTTCGTAGAAGCGAGCTTGCTCGCGAACAAATTCCCCGGCAGCACCAAGTGAAGCAGGTTCGCGAGCAAGCTCGCTCCTACAAGAAGAGCAGGCCTCACTCCGAACCAGCGCTCCACCCCCTCTCCCCTTGGGAGAGGGCCGGGGTGGGGGCAAGCCCCCGCTCCGATCCATCCAGCAGTCCCCTCTCTCCAGAAGAGAGGGTCAGGGAGAGGGAAGCCCCTGAAGCCCTCTCCATAAAAAGAGAACACGAAAGGACCCCGTGCCATGCGCTCCCTGCTCACCCGAACCTGGCTCTTCCTCGGCAAACTGCTCGGCCGCCTGCTGCTCGCCGTCGCCGCCATCGGCCTGCTCGGCTGGGGCATCGGCAGCCTCTACTACGCCTGGAAATTCTCCGGCCCCGTCTCCGCCCAGGAAGAAATCCCGCCGGGCGAAGCCCAGCTCACCCAGGCCATCATCGAAGACGCCGTGCGCATCGTCGAACAGCACCGCGACAACACTCGCGTATTGCGTGACGCCCACGCCAAGGCCCACGGCTGCGTGAAGGCCGAAGTCACCGTCAGCAACGACCTCGCCCCCGGCCTGCGCCAGGGCGTGTTCGCCGAACCGGGCAAGAAATGGCAAGCGATGGTGCGTTTTTCCAACGGCAACGCCTACCCGCAGTTCGACAGCACCCGCGACGCCCGCGGCATGGCCATCAAGCTGCTCGACGTCCCCGGCGCCAAGCTGATGCCCGGCAAGGGCCACGACACCGAGCAGGACTTCGTCATGTTCAACCACCCGGTGTTCTTCGTCCGCGACGTCGCCGAATACCGGCAGAACTTCGCGGCGCAAGCCAGCGGCCAGAAAGTCGCCGCCTTCTTCCCCAGCTGGAAGCCCGGCACCTGGGAAATCCGCCACCTGGTCATCGCTCTGCAGACCCTCGCCCCCGCCCCCGACAGCCCCCTGCAGGCCGGCTACAACGGCATCGCCCCGTACAAGCTGGGCGAGGAAAACAACATCAAGTACCGCGTCATCCCGCAGAGCGCAGGCTGCCCGGCCTACGAGCTACCCCAGCTCAACGAAAAGCTCCCCAACTTCCTGCGCACCGCCCTGTACCAGCAACTCTCGGTCGACCGCGTACCCGCCTGCTTCGCCCTGCAGGTGCAGAAACAGGACCCGAGCAAATACATGCCCATCGAAGACACCAGCGTCGAATGGAGCGAAAAGGACGCGCCCTTCCAGACCGTCGCCACCGTCAGCATCCCACCCCAGGACTTCGACAGCCGCGAGCAGAACCTCGCCTGCGACAACCTCTCCTACAATCCCTGGCATGCACTGCCCGAGCACCGGCCGATTGGCGGCATCAACCGGCTGCGCAAGGCGGTTTACGAGGCGGTGAGTGTTTATCGGCATCAGCGCAATGGGGTGGAAGGCGAGTGATCTTCAACTATTGCGCGAGCATCGGGTAAGAAGGCGGGTTCGCGAGCTCGCCCCTACGCAGGGCGTACGGGTATCGCTAGTCGCCTTCGGCTGCGGCGTCCGCTTCGGTCGTCGCCTGCTGCCGCCATTGCGCGGGGGTCACTCCGGTCCAGCGCTTGAAGGCTCGCCAGAAGGTACTGGGCTCGGCAAAGCCCAGGCTCTGGCCGATATCCGCCAGCGCCTGCGAACTGCCGGCCACGGCGTGCAGGGCGGCGTCCCGGCGGGCCTGGTCGAGCAGCGTGGAGAAGTCCAGCTGTTGCTGCTGCATGCGCCGCGCCAGTGTGCGCGGGCTCAACCCCAGCGCCTGGGCGGCGCGGCTACGGGTCGGCAGTTGGGCATGCAGTTGCGAGTCGATCCAGCGACGCAGTTCCTGGATCAGCGCATCCGCCGGCGACAAGGCCGACAGCCGCGCGGCCGCGTGCTGCTGATGGACCCTGGCCAGTTGCGCGTCGGCCTGCGGCAGCGGCGCATCCAGCAGGGCGTTGTCGATCAGCACGCCGCTGAAGGCCTGGTTGAACTCCACCGGACACTGGAAGACCGCGTGATAGCCCGCCATCGGGCCAATCCGCGCCTGGCTGAACTGCACCTTGACCGGCGGCTGGTAGCTCCCCGAGTTCCAGTGCGCGAAAGCCACCACGGCGGCCAGCACGGCCTCGATCTGGTGCGGACTGAACGGCAGCCGATCCTGGCAGGGGTGATACACCAGCCAGCTGGCGTGCACGCCGGGAATCATCTGCAGGCGCCCACCATCGCTGATCAGGCGCTGGTACTTCTGAACCACGGCGATGGACTCGCGCAGGGTGGGCGCCGACTGCAGCAGGTAGCTGACCACGTTGAAACTGGCCGGGCCGACCAGCGCTCCCGCCTTCAGGCCGAACCCCGGATCGCCGGTGAGGCGCACCGCCGCCCGCCACAGCCGAGTGATGTGGTCGACCGGCCAGCGCTCCTGCGCCATCTCGGCGGACGCGATGCCGGCAGCCTTGAGCAGCGCATCGCGCTCTATCCCCAGGCGCTGCGCCGCGCCGAGGACGGTGTTGACCCAACTCATGGAGACACTGGCCTGCAAGGTCAATTCCCCTGTCCTCCCAAGTCAATCCCTGCGGATCATAGGCAGTTATCGTCGACCTGGACAAGACGCATCCCGGGCAAGCCGGGCCTGCGAGCACAACGGGATCGACACCATGCACCTGCAATCCGATCTTGTGGTAGCCGGCGGTGGACTCGCCGGCATCGTGACCGCGCTGGAAGCCCTGCGCGCCGGCCAGCGCGTCACCCTGGTCGACCGCGACAGCCCTGGGCGTTTCGGCGGCCTGGCCCTGTGGGCATTCGGCGGCATGGCGCTGGTGGGCACGCCACTGCAGGCCCGGCTGAAGATTCCGGACACGCCGGAAGTGGCCTTGCGCGACTGGCTGCGCTTCGGCGAACTGGCGCCGGATGACGAATACCCCCTCCAGTGGGCACGCTATTACGTCGAGCGCTCGTGTTCCGAGGTGCATGACTGGCTGCTGGGCGAAGGGCTGAAGTTCATGCCGGCGGTCAACTGGGTGGAGCGCGGCCGACAGGGCGAGGGCAACAGCCTGCCGCGCTATCACGTGCTCTGGGGCACCGGGTACACCCTGGCCCGGCAACTGGTCGCCGCGTTGCACGCTGCCAACAGCGCCGGGCGCCTGCATCTGCTGCACCGCCACCGCATCACCGGGTTGGAGCACCAGGCCGGCAAGGTCTGCGGTGCAGTGGCCGTCTGCGAGGACAGCGCTGCCGAAGTCCGCCTGCAGGCGCCGGTGGTGGTGCTGGCGATGGGCGGCATCAATGGCGGCCACTCCCAGGTCCGCGCCAACTGGCCCGCCACCCGCCCGCTACCGGCCACCCTGCTCAACGGCGCCCACCCCTACGCCGACGGCCAACTCCACCATTGGGTGGCCGAACACCTGGGAGGCCGGATCAGCCACGCCGGCGAGATGTGGAACTATGCCGCCGGCTTCCCACACCCCTATCCGCATTTCGAAGGGCACGGGCTCTCCACCATTCCCTGCAAGTCCGCCCTGTGGCTGGATCACCGCGGCCGGCGCATCGGCCCCGAACCGCTGGTCACCGGTTTCGATACCCACTGGCTGTGCCGGCGCGTCGCCGAACAGGAAAAACCCTGGACCTGGCATCTGCTGAACTGGCGTATCGCCGCCAAGGAGTTCGCCATCTCGGGGGCCGAGCACAATCCGCGCATCCGCGACCGGCAGTTCCCCGCCTTCCTCTGGGAGACCCTGGCCGGCAACCACCGCCTGGTCCGGCAGATGCAGCACGAGAGCCGGCATTTCCTGGTGGACGACACGCTGACCGGGCTAGCCGGGAAGATGAACGCGCTGACCTGTTCGCTGGACATCGACCCGCACGTGTTGCAGGCCACCGCCGACGCCTTCGATGCCAACTTCGCCGGCGGCCGGCGGTTGCACAACGACGATCAGCTCCGCCGCATCCTGCATGCCCGCCAGTGGGGGCCGGACCGCCTGCGCACCTGCAAGCCTGCACCCTTGCAGATGCCCGGCGCCGGCCCGTTCATCGCCATCCAGGCACAGTTGATCACCCGCAAGAGCCTGGGCGGCCTGCGCACCGACCTGCAGAGCCGCGTGCTGGACGCTGCCGGCCGTCCAATCGACGGCCTCTACTGCGTGGGCGAGGCCGCCGGTTTCGGCGGTGGCGGCGCCAATGGCAAGCGCTCGCTGGAGGGGACGTTCCTCCCCGGCTGCATCCTTACCGCGCGCGCGGCGGCCCGCAGCATCAGTCATGGCAGTTGAGCCATCCACCAGGGAGAGTACATGAGCAGGCCACCCTATCCCGCCACGAGCGCCGACTACCAGGCGCTGGCCCGCGCCCGGTTGCCGGCGTTCCTCTGCGACTACGTCGACGGCGGCGCCAGCGACGAACAGACGCTCCAGGCCAACACCCGCGACTGGCAGGACGTCCACCTGCGCCAGCGCGTACTGGTCGACGTCGAGCGGATCGACACCCGCACCACCCTGGCCGGACAGCCTTGTGCGCTGCCGCTGGCACTGGCGCCCGTCGGCCTGGCCGGCCTGATGGCGCGTCGCGGCGAGGTGCAGGCAGCCCGCGCGGCCGAAGCGCTGCAGGTGCCCTTCAGCCTGTCCACCGTCGGCATCTGTCCGGTCGACGAGGTGCACGCCGCCACTACCACACCCTGCTGGTTCCAGCTGTACATGCTGCGCGACCGCGGCGTCGTCCGCGCCATGCTGGAAAAGGCCTGGGCCAGCGGCTGCCGGACCCTGCTCTTCACCGTCGACCTGCCGCTGCCCGGCATGCGCCACCGCGACACCCGCCACGGCCTGGACGCCGGCGGTCCGGGTCCGGCGCTGAGCAGGGCATGGCAGGTGCTCGGCCATCCCGGCTGGTTGTGGCAGGTCGCATTGCGCGGCCGGCCGCTGACCTTCGGCAGCCTCAGCGCGCAGGTTCCGCATGCGCGCAATATCGATGCCTTCAAGGCCTGGGTCGACAGCCAGTTCGACCCGGGCGTGACCTGGGCGGACATCGAATGGCTGCGCGGTCTGTGGCCGGGGATGCTGATACTCAAGGGCATCCTCAACGCCGACGATGCGCGCCAGGCGGTGCGTGTCGGGGCCCAGGCGCTGGTGGTGTCCAACCACGGCGGACGCCAGCTCGACGGCGTTCTCTCGACCGCCCGCAAGCTGCCGGAAATCGCCCAGGCGGTCGGCGCCGACATCGAAGTCCTGGTGGACGGTGGCGTGCGCAGTGGCACCGATCTGTTCCGCGCCGTGGCGCTGGGCGCCCGCGGCGCGCTGATCGGCCGGCCCTGGGTTTGGGCGCTGGCCGGCGCCGGCGAAGCCGGCGTCCGCGCACTGATCGCCAGTTGGCAGCGCGAGCTACTGCTGGCCATGACCCTGGCCGGCGTCACCCGGATCGCCGACATCGACGCCTCCCATCTCGACCGCGTAGCCCCAGGCGCTACGCCCTGACGCATTAAAACAAGGAGAACCCCATGCCCAATGGCGCACAAGCCCTGATGAAGACCCTGGTCGATGCGGGAATCGAGGTCTGCTTCAGCAACCCCGGCACCAGCGAAATGCATTTCGTCGCCGCCCTCGACAGCGAGCCGCGCATGCGTGCCGTGCTCGCCCTGTTCGAAGGGGTGGCCACCGGCGCAGCCGACGGTTACGCGCGCATGGCCGACAAACCCGCCGCTACCCTGCTGCACCTCGGCTGCGGCCTGGGCAACGGCCTGGCCAACCTGCACAACGCGCGCAAGGGCAAGGTGCCGGTGGTCAACATCGTCGGCGATCACGCCACCTACCACACCCCGTACGATGCCCAGTTGCAGTCGGACATCGAGACCGTGGCGCGCAACGTGTCGCCGGGATTCGTGCGGACCTCCGTGCGCACCGCCGACCTATGCCGCGATGCGGTGGAGGCCATCGCCGTAGCCCGCGGCTATCCGGGCCAGGTGGCCACGCTGATCCTGCCGGCCGACGTGTCCTGGGGTGACGGCGGCGTGCCCTGCCCACCACCGGCGGCGCCCTGCCCCGAGGCGGCGGACGACGCCTGCGTGGCGGCCATCGCCGAAGTGATTCGCTCGGGCCGCAAGGTCGCCCTGCTGCTGGGTGGCCGCGCCCTGCGCGAAGCCGATCTGCTGGCCGCCGCGCGCATCGCCGCGCACAGCGGGGTCAAGCTGCTCGCCGAAGTGTTCCCCACGCGCCTGCAGCGCGGGGCGGGGCTACCGCCGGTGGAGCGCATCGCCTACATGGCCGAGATGGCCGGCGTGCAACTGGCGCAGTTCGAGGAGCTGATCCTGGTGGATAGCAAGTCGCCGGTGTCCTTCTTCGCCTATCCAGGCAAGAAGAGCGACCTGGTGCCCGAGGGCTGCCGCGTCCATACCCTGGCCACCCCGGCGCAGGACAGCACCGCCAGCCTGGAGAAGCTGGTCGCCGCGCTCGCCGCCGAACGGGCCACCCCCATGCTGCAGCCGGCGCAGCGCCCGGGCCGCCCACGCGGCAGGCTGACGGCGCCGAAGGTGTGCAAGGCGGTCGGCCACCTGCTGCCCGAAAACGCGATCCTGATCGACGAAGCGATCACCTCCGGGCTGATGCTCTCGTCGATGACCGCCGGCGCCCCGCGCCACGATCTCATCACCCTCACCGGCGGCGCCATCGGCCAGGGCCTGCCGAATGCCATCGGCGCCGCCATCGCCTGCCCGGACCGGCCGGTACTGGCGCTGATCGGCGACGGCACCTCGATGTACACCATCCAGTCCCTGTGGACGATGGCGCGCGAACGGCTCAACGTCACCTCGATCATCTTCAACAACGCCTCCTACTCCGTGCTCAACGTGGAGCTGGAGCGCGTCGGCGCGGAACAGGCCGGCCCCAAGGCCAGGTCGCAGCTGGACCTGCACGGCCCGGTGCTGAACTTCGCCCAGTTGGCACAGGGCATGGGCGTGCACGGGGTTCGCGTGAGCACCGCCGAGGAGCTGAGCAAAGCCCTGGAGTACGCGCTGGCGCATCCCGGCCCGCACCTGATCGAAGCGGTAGTGCCTGAATCGCTCAGCGGCGCCAGGCGCAAGCTGCTGCCTTATCTGCTGCGTGCCCTGCCCAACCTGCCGGCTCCGGTAGCCGGCGCGCTCAAGCGCAAGCTGGCGCCCTGAGCATACGGGGAGCAGAGTCCGTTTCCGCTCAGGTGCAGGAGCACTGGGGCAGGTGGGGTCTGGGCGATACCCATGCGCGGGGCAGTGATGGGTGTCGCTACGCTCCGTGCCATCGGGCAAAAGCCGCCCTGACTCCGCCGCAGCGGAGTCAGTAGACTTCCGGTACCTGCAGCTCCAGCGGCGTGGGGTGCCGCTGGTAGCCCTCGTGGCGCTGGCGTTCGGGGAGGCGGACGTTGGGCTGCCGTACTTCCTGGTAGGGAATCTGCTGGAGCAGGTGGTGGATGCAGTTGAGCCGGGCCTTTTTCTTGTCGTCGGCGTGCACCACCCACCAGGGCGCCTCGGGGATGTGGGTGCGCTCGAGCATGATTTCCTTGGCCTTGGTGTAGGCCTCCCAGCGCCGTCTCGACTCCAGGTCCATCGGGCTGAGTTTCCATTGCTTGAGCGGATCGTGGATGCGGCTGAGGAAACGGAAGCGCTGCTCCTCGTCGGAGATGGAGAACCAGTACTTGATGACCTGGATCCCGGAACGCACCAGCATGCGTTCGAACTCGGGCACGCTGCGGAAGAACTCTTCGTACTGGTCATCGGAACAGAAGCCCATCACCCGCTCGACGCCAGCGCGGTTGTACCAGCTGCGATCGAACAGGACGATCTCGCCCGCCGCCGGCAGGTGCGAGACGTAGCGCTGGAAGTACCACTGGGTGCGCTCGCGGTCGTTCGGCGCCGACAGCGCGGCGACGCGGCAGACGCGCGGGTTGAGGCGCTGGGTGATGCGCTTGATCACCCCGCCCTTGCCCGCCGCGTCGCGACCTTCGAAGAGGATCACCACCTTGTGGCCGGTCTTCACTACCCAGCTCTGCAGCTTTACCAGTTCGCCCTGCAGGCGGAACAGGGTGTGGAAGTAGCGCTGGCGCGCCAGGCGCTCTTCGTGGGATTGCAGGTTGCCGTGGCGCAGGCCGTCGAGATCGTACAGTTCGTCGAACAGTTCGAGTTCCAGCTCTTCGTCCTGGTCGTCGACCAGGTCGCTCTGGATACGCTGGGGGAAATTCTTGTCATCAAGCAGCATAGCGATTGCCTTGTGCCATCACTGGCGCAGTCATCCGTGGGTGACACTTTCATGACAGAAAAATGTAGTTACGCCATATGACGAAATCATTACAGCCAGGCACAGGCATCCCTTTCAGACCCGGCCTAGAGCCTTCTCAGGTCTGACAGAGGAAGGTTGAGAAGTCCTTAAGAAGCATCACGCACGGCTGAACCGTCGCGACCTGGCTCGATGGCCCGACTGCGGCATCGCAGGAATCAACATCCCGGCCGACCAGGTGACCGCCGCCGACGCGGATGGCGGAACGTCGGGTTGCGAAGAGCGGGATGGCCGCGCCTATCCCCCTGGAACAGGCGAGGGACCTGAACGGCAACGGCCGGCCGGATGCACGGCCCCCGAGGGCGGTTCCGCGCACTACGGCATGGCCGGACAGGGGGGATCAGGCGTCGGCCAGCGGGCGCGACGCGTTGACGTATTTGAAAGTGCCGGACGCGGAAGCGACCACCACGCCGGTGCTGTTGCGCAGTTCGGCCTCGCAGAAGGCGATGGAGCGCGTGTGGTGCCGGACCGTGCCGTGGGCTTCTAGCACCTCGCCCACTTCGCCGCCGGGACGCAGGAAGTTGGTCTTCATTTCGATGGTCACCACGCCGCGACAGGTTTCGTCCGCCGCGCTGGCATTGAGCGCCATCGCCACGTCGAGCAGGGTCATGATCAGTCCGCCGTGGGCGTTGGCCCAGCCGTTGAGGTGGTATGGCTCGATCCGCAGGACGACGCAGCCGGGCCCCGTGCCGTCCGCCGCCGGAGCGTGGCGGAACTGCAGGAGGTCGAGCAGGGGGATGGCGAGGCCGCGATGGGCGGTATAGAGCTTGAGCTGATCGATATCGAGGGGCATGGATGATTCCTGGAGCGAGGGTCGGGACCGGGCGATGTTCCCCGCTCCGGCCGGCGGACCGCAAGCCCGGCGATGCGTCATAGGCTCCGGGAATGCCGGACGATTGCAACGTACCGGGCTGCGGCGCACGCCCCTCGCGGCGGGTAGGTACTCAGCGGGACTTGCGGGTGCCGTTCTTCACGGTCTGGCGTTCGACGGCCTGGACGAAGAGTTCCTCGACCAGCAGGGACTGGATGGGCGCCTGGGTTTCCAGGGACAGGCTCATGGATTCGAGCTTCTGGTTGACGCCCAGGCGGGCGATGCCGCACAGCAGGATGCGCTGGCCGCCGAAGACCTTGCTCTTGTCGAGTCGCACTTCGCGCACCCGCTCGCCATCCTGGTAGGTCACCTTGAGGATGATGGGCGTTTCGTCGCGCACGCTGAGGTTGAGCCAGGTGGCGACGTTGAATTCGACCACCCAGCCCAGGCCGGTTTTCTTGGCCACGGCTTCGCGGACCAGATGCGCCGGTACCGGTCCGATGGGGGTGTTGTGGGTATCCATAGAGCGACGTCTGACTACCGGGGTAAAACGGATTGGTTGAGCGGAAGACCGATTCTATGTGATGCAGTTCAGGTTTTCAGGTGGTTTTTGCAGCAGGCGCGTGGACCGGCAAGCCTCAGACCACCCGCCAGGACCGCTCTACTCCGCGCATTCCGGCGGCTTGCGGTGAAAAGACGGGATATCCGCACGCCCGGTAACGGCGTGCGATCCGATGAAGGGTGTCGCCGCGTTAGCGGATTTGGACGTCGAGGTGGAAGTTGACCGGCTTGTTGCCCTGCCTGGCGCCTCCTCCGCCGGGAGCGCATCCTACGGACTGCCAGCGGGACAGCAGGATGGAAACTGCAGGCAAGCGATGCACGGTTGCGGCGGTGTTCCTCAGCCGTGCCATCGGGCTCCATATGTCATCTCGCCGGCGACGGACAGGTCAAGGGCGATGATGCGGAGATTCGGCCACGGAGGCCGATCCGGCGAGTGGCGCCGGAACGGCCCTGCCGTGTTTCCCGAGTTGACTTGCGCCAGTGGGGATGGGCCCTGGGGCCCCGTTGGTCAGGCCGCTGCGCCAGCGTAGGTGCGAGGCCTGTGGTCGCCCGAGCGGTTCTTGCGCACTTCACGGCGCTCTCTGAAGTCCAGTTCATCCATAGCATCCATGCGTTCCTGCAGGTCTTCGATCTCCTGCGGGGTCAATAGCTTCCGTTGTCGAGTCATATGCACCTCCTTGCGTGCGAATGCCTCATTCTTTGGACTAGCAGTTGCGTAGGAAGATTCAACGATTTCAATGGACGAATTGATCGAACGGTCAGTTCGGACATCTGTAGGAGCGAGCGTGCTCGCGAACGGACTCGTACCATGCCCAGCCAGTTCGAGAGCAAGGGCTGGGCGTCCCCCACGGTCCGACGAAAAGCACGACAGGCTTATCGGCGTAGCCCGTAAGCACGGTGTGCAGGAACAGGCCATTCCCGCGATATACGCCCGATGGGCGCCATCTCTCTCAGCGCAGGTCGTCGAGCAGGCTGGCGACCGTGGTCAACACCGCGCCAGCAAGCGCCTTGGAACGTGCGCCGTTCCAGCCGGTGCGGGCGTTGGGCGACAGGTTGTGGTCCTTGAACGGCATTTCCAGGGTCAGCGACAGGCAATCGTGGGTCTGGCCGACATGGTTGCAGGCCAGGGTCAGGTTGGCCTTTCCCGGCTCGTCCTTGGGATAGCCGTGCACGCTCTGGAACTCGCCATTGGCTTCCAGGCGCTGGCGGAACAGGCTTTCCAGGTGGTCCAGGCGCGAGGTGAAGCCGGGGTTGCCTTCGCAACCGGCAGCGAACACGAAGGGGATTTCCTCGTCGCCGTGAACGTCGAGGAACAGGTCCACGCCGTGCTTGGCCATCTGCTGCTGGACGAACAGCACTTCCGGGCTCTCTTCGGCGCTGGGCGCGGCCCAGGCGCGGTTGAGGTCCTTGCCGGCGGCGTTGGTGCGCAGGTGGCCGTGGAAGGCGCCGTCCGGGTTCATGTTCGGCACCAGGTAGAAGTCGGCGCGCTCCAGCAGGCGCTGGATGCCGGCGTCGCCGGATTGCAGGCGCTCGATCAGGCCTTCCATGAACCATTCGGCCATGTGTTCGCCGGGGTGCTGCTGGGCGATCAGCCAGAACTTGCGCGCACCCGCCGCGCCCTTGCCGATGCGCAGCAGGGGCAGCTCGCGGCCCTCCAGGCTGTGGCCGGTAGCGAGCCGTTCGGCGCCGTTGGCCTGGGCGTGCTTCACCAGTTCGGCGTGGCGTTCTCGGCTGTACGGCTCGAAGTAGGCGAACCAGGCCTGGGGCTGCTCGGCATCGAGGCTGAAGTGCAGGCCATCGGAATCGTAGGTACTCGGCACGCGGAACCACTCGCGCTGGTCGAACGACGCCACTGCGTTGTAGCCCGGCCAGCCGCCGGTGTAGCTGGAGCCAGGTGCGTTGGTCAGGCTGAACCGGTACTGCTGGCCGCTCTGCAGGCCCTCGGCCTTGAAGTGGAACCACTGGAAGTGCGGGCTTCTCGTGTCCGGGCGCAGCGCCAGGCGCACATGGCGCGGGTCGCTGTCGTCGATGACCTGGATGTTGCCGCTGTCGAAATCGCAGTCGATCTTCATGGATTCTCCGTAGGCGCACGAACCCGAGGCGCCAAAGCCCCGCATTTTCGCCCTCCCCGCCGCGCCTGTCATGTAGCGGCGACTTGCCCGAAGAAATATATTATACCTGTAATATAATCCAGGTAACGGAATTCCGGGGTTCTGCGCTGGTGATCCAACGACCACCGGCTAACCTCGATTGACCCTTTTCCCAACACGGAGAACCCTGCATGAGCGCATACGATGTGATCGTCATTGGCGGCGGCCCCGGTGGCTACAACGCTGCGATTCGCGCGGGCCAGCTGGGCCTGAAAGTCGCCTGCGTGGAGGGTCGCGAAACCCTCGGCGGCACCTGCCTGAACGTCGGCTGCATGCCGTCCAAGGCGCTGCTGCATGCATCCGAGCTGTATGAAGCGGCGGCCGGCGGCGAGTTCGCCAACCTCGGCATCCAGGTCAAGCCCAAGCTGGACCTGGCGCAGATGATGAAGCAGAAGGCCGAGAGCGTCGCCGCGCTGACCAAGGGCGTGGAGTTCCTGTTCCGCAAGAACAAGGTGGACCGGGTCAAGGGCTGGGGCCGTATCGACGGGCCGGGCAAGGTGGAGGTCACCGCCGCCGACGGCAGCAAGAGCACGCTGCAGGCCAAGGACATCATCATCGCCACCGGCTCGGAGCCCTCCCCGCTGCCGGGGGTGGAAGTCGACAACCAGCGCATCCTCGACTCCACCGGCGCGCTGTCCATTCCCGAGGTACCCAAGCACCTGGTGGTGATCGGCGCCGGAGTCATCGGCCTGGAGCTGGGCTCGGTGTGGCGCCGCCTGGGCGCCGAGGTGACGGTGATCGAATACCTTGACCGCATCTGCCCCGGCATGGACCTGGAAACCGCCAGGACCTTCCAGCGCGCACTGACCAAGCAGGGCATGAGCTTCAAGCTGGGCTCGAAAGTCACCCAGGCCAAGGTCAGCGGCAAGCAGGTGACCCTGAGCGTGGAGCCAGCCAGCGGCGGCACGGCGGAGCTTATTCAGGCAGATCGTGTGCTGCTCGCCATCGGCCGCCGCCCCTTCACCCAGGGCCTCGGGCTGGAGAGCGTGGGCCTGACCACCGACAAGCGCGGCATGCTGGAGAACCACGAGCATCGCAGCAGCGTGCCGGGCATCTGGGTGATCGGCGACGTGACCTCCGGTCCGATGCTCGCGCACAAGGCCGAGGACGAGGCCATCGCCTGCGTCGAGCTGATCGCCGGCAAGGCCGGGGAAGTGAACTACGACGTAATCCCCAGCGTAATCTACACCCACCCGGAGGTGGCCACCGTAGGCAAGACCGAGGAGCAGCTCAAGGCCGAGGGCCGCGCCTACAAGGTCGGCAAGTTCCCCTTCACCGCCAACAGCCGGGCGAAGATCAACCATGAGACCGAGGGCTTCGTGAAGGTGCTGGCGGACGAGCGCAGCGACGAGATCCTCGGCGTGCACATGATCGGCCCGAACGTCGGCGACATGATCGCGGAGTACTGCGTGGCGATGGAATTCCGCGGCGCCGCCGAGGACATCGCGCGGACCTGCCACCCGCACCCGACCCGCTCTGAAGCCTTGCGCCAGGCGGCGATGAACGTGGACGGCTGGGCCATGCAGGCATGACCGTTCGTCGCTCGTCACGAAAGGGACATGCGGCGCGATGGCGCACCCTCGATATCGCTGCAGGCCACGGCTGACGGGGTCTGCAGCGACCCTTTCGGATTAATTTGCGACTACTTTGTGTACAAACGCGACATGGGCTGTGACTTTCTTCGCTTCTGAAAACATCAATTGCGTGAACGAACACGATGGCGGATGGACCGCCGTCGCCATCTTCGCAATGGATTACCGCGCAGAGAGATCACACCATGAATGCGACCCTTCGTTTCAACGAGGCTCTGCTGATCACCGGACGAGCCTTCCAACCTTTCCAGTGTGTTACCTGGATTGACCAAGGGGGCGACGGCAGCCTCGACCTGTCCGTCATCGACCGGACCGGCACCCGTCTGCTGGGCTTGACCCGCATCCCCAGCTCCGCCTACTCCGACCCGGAACAGCTCGAGGACCTGCTGGTACAGGCGCGCGATGAGCTGAACCGTGAAGGCTACAACCTGCAAGACTGGCACATGCCTGCCTGATCCCAGGAACAGCCCGAGAAAGCCCGGCCACCCGTCGGGCTTTTTCATTTCCGCAACCGACCTTGCCGGAGCAGGCCCTGGCATGTGTGACGTGGCAAAATCCGTGGGGTGACCGGCATTGCCGCCAGCGCCGGGCACCGCCACACTCGCTCCATTGTTCGAACGAGACCCGTCATGGAATCGCCGCGCCAGGTCGCCTGCCTGCTCTACCCCGAAGTCATGAGCCTGGACGTCACCGGGCCGCTGCAGGTGTTCGCCTCCGCCAATGTCGAGCGCCAGCGCCAGGGGCTGGCGCCGGCCTATGAACTGAAGGTGCTCGGCGAACAGGCCGGGCCGGTGGCGACGTCCGCCGGGCTGCGCATCTGCGCCGACGCGAGCTGGCGCGAGCTCGACCCTGCCACCCTCGATACCCTGCTGGTGCCTGGCGGCCTCGGCGTCCCGGTGCAATGCAGGAACAGCGATCTGCTGCGCTGGCTCGCCACCGCGGAACCGCGGATTCGCCGCCTCGGCTCGGTATGCTCCGGCGCGCTGATCCTGGCCGCCGCCGGCGTACTCGATGGCCGTCCGGCGACGACCCACTGGGCGGACGTCGATGCGTTGTGCGCAGGCTTCCCCGGTGTACGGGTGCAGGGCGACCGCCTGCACACCTACGACCCGCAATGCCGCGACGGCGATGACCACGTCTTCACCTCCGCCGGGGTCACCGCCGGCATCGACCTGGCCCTGGCGCTGGTGGAGGCCGATCTCGGCCGAGCCCTGGCACTGGCCGTGGCGCGGCGGCTGGTGATGTTTCTCAAGCGCCCCGGCGGGCAGGCGCAGTTCAGCCACTGGTTGACCCCGGAGCCCAGCCGCACGCCACGCCTGGCCGCGCTGCTGGAGTGGATCCCGGCCAACCTGGGCGCTGACCTGTCGCTGGAGGTCCTGGCGAATCAGGCCTGCATGAGCCCGCGCACGCTCTCGAGGGTGTTCATCAGCGAGCTGGGCATGGGCCCCGGCCGCTACGTCGAACGGGTTCGTCTGGAAGCTGCCCGCGCGCTGCTGCAGGACGCCCAGGCGTCGATCAGCACGGTGTCCCGGCTGTGCGGCTTTGGCCACCCGGAGAATCTGCGGCGCACCTTCCACAAGCACCTGGCAATCAGCCCCCAGGAATACGCCGAACGCTTCGGCCAGTTGCTCTGACGCCCCCCCTGGAGGACTCGCCATGCTCGAACTGCGCCCCAACTGCGAATGCTGCGACCGCGACCTGCCCGGCGACAGCCCGGACGCGCGCATCTGCAGCTTCGAGTGCACCTTCTGCACCGATTGCGCCGACCAGGTGCTGCACGGCCGTTGCCCGAACTGCGGTGGCGAGCTGGTGCCGCGTCCGCGCCGGGCCGCCGAGAAACTGGCGGCAAATCCGGCATCGACCCTGCGGGTACTTAAGCCCAACGGTTGCCCGGGTTGAGGACGCAATATGCCGCTGCGCATCATGGCAGTCCGCTCGCGAACCCTGCTCCATCGAGAACCGGCTTCAAACGAAAAAGGCGACCCGGAGGTCGCCTTTTCGCTGCTCGATCACCCACTCAGTAGTAGGCGTTCTCGCGGTTGCTGTGGTCGGTGACGTCACGCACGCCGTTCAGCTCCGGGATGCGCTCCTTCAGGGTCTTTTCGACGCCATCCTTCAGGGTCAGTTCGACCGCGCCGCAGCCCTGGCAACCACCGCCGAAACGCAGCACGGCGATGTTGTCCTCGACCACGTCCACCAGGCTCACCTGGCCGCCGTGGCTGGCGAGCCCCGGGTTGATCTCGGTCTGCAGGTAGTAGTTGATGCGCTCGGTGAGCGGGCTGTCCTCGTTGACCATCGGCACCTTGGCGTTGGGCGCCTTGATGGTCAGTTGGCCGCCCATGCGGTCGGTGGCGTAATCGACGATGGCGTCTTCCAGGAAGGGCTCGCTGATGGCATCGATGTAGGCAGTAAAGGCTTTCAGGCCGACCGGGGTGTCTTCCGCCTTCTGCTCGCCCGGCTTGCAGTAGGCGATGCAGGTTTCGGCGTACTGGGTGCCCGGCTGGGTGATGAAGATGCGAATGCCTATGCCGGGCGTGTCCTGCTTGGACAGCAGCTCGGCCAGGTAATCCTGTGCGGCTTCGGTAATGGTGATAGCGCTCATGGCAACTCCTCGCAAACGTGGCGCCAGTTTACGCCATTCGGGGGTAAGGTAGAAAGCCCTACTATTTCAGTAGGAATAATTCGCAGCTGGGCTGCGTAGCCTTTGTAGGATCGAGGGGGACGCCCAGTCCTTGCTCGCGAACAGCACCGCGGCGGGGGCTGGTTCGCGAGCAGGCTCGCTCCTACAAAGTGGAAACCGTCAAAGGTTTTCGTAGCGGTTCATGTCCAGCACGCCCGCCTCCACCGGCTCGGTTTCGCGCAGGTATGCCTCCAGGTCGTGGAAGTAGAACCAGAACTGCGGGTGGCTGCGGCGGACACCCCAGTGGTCGGCAACCTTCTCGAAGTCTGCCGCGTTCTTCACCTGCTCCAGGGCCGTGACGAAATCATTCGCCTCGCCGGCCTTCAGGTTGAACATGAAGTTGGGGTAGCTGGAGAGCACGCCGGGGTAGATCGTCAGGGTGTCCAGCCCCGGCTGGTAGCGCAGCGACTCGCCGGCCATGAAGGCGACATTGCTGTGGGCGCGGTTGCGCAGCACGGTGTAGATCTCGCGCTGGCCGTCGGACATTTCCACTCTCAGCAGGGTCGCTTCGGGGAACTGGTCGATCACCGGGAGCCCCGCCGCCGGGCGGCTGACCAGTCGGCTGAAGGCCTGTTCGGCATCCTGCAGCGGCGTGGCGACGCTGTTGCGGTAGCAGGCGCCGTTCTCGCACAAGTTGATCGGGTCGGGCCGCGCGTTGAGCGCCACGTAGTGCTTGAGCAGTTGCTGGGCGAAGGCGTTCTTGGCGCCCTTCTCCGGCAGGAACAGCCCGGTCGGCGCATCGCTGTCATTGTCGTAGTAGTCGGCCCACATCTTGAATTTGCCGCTGTTCTGGTACCAGTCGTCCAGCAGGGGCTTGCGCGCGGCCGTCGGCATCAAGCGCAGGAAGTTCTGTTCGGCGCCGTTGCGGATCAGGTCGAAGTACAGCCGCGTCTGCGCCTGGTGGGCGACGTTGCCGTACACGTCGAAGTTGACCACCAACCCGTAGTAGGTGCGCTCGAACAGCGGGTAGTCCAGCCACCAGATGGTCTGTGGAATGCCGCCGATCAGGCCCTTGCGCACCGAGGCGCTGTCGTACTGGCGGAAGATGCTCAGCACGGCATTGTCGTTGCCGGCCCAGATATCGGCCCAGGTCGGCGCCGGCGAGTCGTCATAGACGTCCTGGCGCAACTCCTCGTAGGCGTTGCGCTTGTCGCGATAGGCACGCCATTGCGACAGCATCGCGCCCATCTCATCGATCTGCCCCGGCAGCGCCAGCAGCGGCGAGGCCTGGGCACGGAAGTCCGGATCGGTGACGTAGAGGTCGTGCTGCGGGTCCTGGAACAGCGCCCAGAAGTTGTCGCGGATCACGTCGGTGGCGATCTGCCCCCGGCACACCGGCCCTCGGATGAAGGTGCGGACGAAGTATTCGGCGTTGTCCAGCATGAACTGGTAGCGCGCCTGCGCGGGGATCGCGGCGAAGGTTGCGAAGGGGTTGGCGCGGTGCTGCAGGCCATAGCCGGGCACCTTGTCGGTGCTCCAGGCTGTGCCGTAGAACAGCTCCTGGGCGCGCGCCAGCTTGGCCGGGTTGAGCGGATAGGTGATGTGCGTCTTGTGCACGATCACGCCCTGGATCGGCCAGAGGCGGTAATAGAAGGTGTTGCCCGGATCGTCGTTCGGCCGGCGCGTGGCGATCGGGTCGATCGGCTGGCCGCTGGGGGTGCGCGAACGCACCAACTGGAAGAAATGCCCCGGCTCGCCGCGCTCGGTGAAGTACAGGTGCGCTAGGAACAGGTGCTCGTAGAGCCAGCGCGACACCAGGCTCTGGCGTGCGCCGGGCTGGTTCAGGAAGCTCTCCCAGCTGGCGATCTGCTCCGCCTCGCCAGCGCCCGGCTGCCAGGCCTGCTCGTCCACTGGCGCGCCCTGGGCCAGCCAGTCCTTGATGGTCGAGCGCTGCCGGTCGGTCAATCCGGTGACGGCGAAGGGCATGCCGCTGCGCGGATTCTTCGCGACGAAGTCGTCGATGGTCTCGGGCGTCGGGCACTGGTTGGTGCGGTTGATCGACAGGTCCAGACCTTCCGGGATCTTCGCGTTGGGCACCAGCGGGTGTTCATGGCCCAGGTCGATCATCCGCGCCATCAGCGCGGCCTGGCTGTCACGCCCATCGAGCACCGACCAGAAGTCCTTGCGCCGCCAGGCATCCGCGCCGTGGGCGTCGAGGAACAGCCGGGTGGTGTCCTGCGCGCGGGTTCGCGCGCCGTCGTACACCGGCAGTTTGTTGGCCCCGCGCTGCGCGCCTTCGGCGGCCGTCAGGTTGAGCTGGCACGGCGAGTCATAGCAGGCGTGGCAAGCCACGCACTTCTCGGTGAAGATCGGCTGGATGTCCTTGGTGTAGGACAGGCCGGCGGCCTGGGAAAACGCGGAAAGCATCAGGGATGCGATGAACAACGTGAAACGTGCTCGCCGGGACATGTGGGGCTCCAGACCTTCGGAATGAGCGGATTCTAGCGAGAACGCCGCCGTAGTGCTGCCTATCCAATAGCAGAACATGAGCGATTTTCATGTAAATCTCCGCAAGCTCAAATTTTCTACAGCTTTGTTATCATCAGCGACCCATTGTCACGCCTCTCTAGGTACCTCCGATGTCTGACCGCGCCGCACGCCTGCAAGCCCTCCAGCAAGCCCTCAAGGAGCGCATCCTGATCCTCGACGGCGGCATGGGCACCATGATCCAGAGCTACAAGCTGCAGGAAGAGGACTACCGTGGCGCGCGCTTCGCCGACTGGCCGAGCGACGTGAAGGGCAACAACGACCTGCTGCTGCTCAGCCGCCCGGACGTCATCCAGGCCATTGAGAAAGCTTACCTGGACGCCGGTGCGGACATCCTCGAGACCAACACCTTCAACGCCACCCGCGTCTCCCAGGCCGACTACGGCATGGAAGAGCTGGCCTACGAGATGAACGTCGAGGGCGCGCGCCTGGCCCGTGAAGTGGCCGACGCCAAGACCGCCGAGAACCCGGACAAGCCGCGCTTCGTTGCCGGCGTCCTCGGCCCGACCAGCCGCACCTGCTCGATCTCCCCGGACGTCAACGACCCCGGCTTCCGCAACGTCACCTTCGACGAACTGGTGGAGAACTACAGCGAATCGGCCCGAGGCCTGATCGAGGGCGGCGCGGACCTGATCCTGATCGAGACCATCTTCGACACCCTCAACGCCAAGGCCGCGATCTTCGCCGTGCAGGGCGTCTATGAAGAGCTGGGCGTCGAGCTGCCGATCATGATCTCCGGCACCATCACCGACGCCTCCGGCCGCACCCTGTCGGGCCAGACTACCGAGGCATTCTGGAACTCGGTGCGCCACGCCAACCCGATCTCCGTCGGGTTGAACTGCGCCCTCGGCGCGAAAGAGCTGCGCCCCTACCTGGAAGAGCTGTCGACCAAGGCTGGCACCCACGTCTCCGCGCACCCCAACGCCGGCCTGCCCAACGCCTTCGGCGAATACGACGAGACGCCGGCGGAAATGGCCGTGGTCGTGGAAGAATTCGCCGCGTCGGGCTTCCTCAACATCATCGGCGGCTGCTGCGGCACCACGCCGGGCCATATCGAGGCCATCGCCAAGGCCGTCGCCAAGTACACTCCGCGCGTCATCCCCGAGATTCCCCGCGCCTGCCGGCTGTCCGGCCTCGAGCCGTTCACCATCGACCGCAACTCGCTATTCGTGAACGTCGGCGAGCGCACCAACATCACCGGCTCGGCCAAGTTCGCCCGGCTGATCCGCGAGGAGAACTACGCCGAAGCGCTGGAAGTGGCGCAGCAGCAGGTGGAAGCCGGCGCCCAGGTGATCGACATCAACATGGACGAGGGCATGCTGGACTCGAAGGCGGCCATGGTTCGATTCCTCAACCTGATCGCGTCCGAGCCGGACATCTCCCGCGTGCCGATCATGATCGACTCCTCCAAGTGGGAAGTGATCGAGGCAGGCCTGAAGTGCATCCAGGGCAAGGGCATCGTCAACTCGATTTCCATGAAGGAAGGCGTGGAGCAGTTCAAGCACCACGCCCGCCTGTGCAAGCGCTACGGCGCAGCCGTGGTGGTGATGGCCTTCGACGAAGCCGGCCAGGCCGACACCCAGGCGCGCAAGGAAGAAATCTGCCAGCGCTCCTACGACATCCTGGTCAACGAAGTGGGCTTCCCGCCGGAAGACATCATCTTCGACCCGAACATCTTCGCGGTCGCCACCGGCATCGAGGAACACAACAACTACGCGGTCGATTTCATCGAGGCCTGCGCCTATATCCGTGACAACCTCCCCTACGCCCTGACCTCGGGCGGGGTGTCCAACGTGTCGTTCTCGTTCCGCGGCAACAACCCGGTGCGCGAGGCGATCCACTCGGTGTTCCTCTACTACGCCATCCAGAACGGCCTCACCATGGGCATCGTCAACGCCGGCCAACTGGAGATCTACGACGAGATCCCGCAGGAGCTGCGCGACAAGGTCGAGGACGTGGTGCTCAACCGCAGCCCGGACGCCACCGAGGCGCTGCTGGCGATCGCCGACAACTACAAGGGCGGCGGTGCGACCAGAGAAGTCGAAGACGAGGAATGGCGCGGTCACAGCGTCGAGAAGCGCCTGGAGCACGCGCTGGTCAAGGGCATCACCACCTGGATCGTCGAGGACACCGAGGAGTGCCGGCAGAAGTGCGCGCGGCCGATCGAGGTCATCGAGGGCCCGCTGATGTCCGGTATGAACGTGGTCGGCGACCTGTTCGGCGCCGGCAAGATGTTCCTCCCGCAGGTGGTGAAATCCGCCCGCGTGATGAAGCAGGCCGTGGCCCACCTGATCCCCTTCATCGAAGCCGAGAAAGGCGACAAGCCCGAAGCCAAGGGCAAGATCCTCATGGCCACGGTGAAGGGCGACGTGCACGACATCGGCAAGAACATCGTCGGCGTGGTGCTGGGCTGCAACGGCTACGACATCGTCGACCTCGGCGTGATGGTCCCGGCGGAGAAGATCCTGCAGACCGCCATCGCCGAGAAGTGCGACATCATCGGCCTGTCCGGCCTGATCACGCCGTCGCTGGACGAGATGGTCCACGTCGCCAAGGAAATGCAGCGGCAGAACTTCCAACTGCCGCTGATGATCGGCGGCGCCACCACCTCCAAGGCGCACACTGCGGTGAAGATCGACCCGCAGTACAGCAACGACGCGGTGGTCTACGTCACCGACGCCTCCCGTGCCGTGGGCGTTGCCACCACCCTGCTGTCGAAGGAACTGAAGGCCGACTACGTGGCGAAGACCCGTACCGATTACGCCGAAGTCCGCGAACGCACCGCCAACCGCAGCGCGCGTACCGAGCGCCTGAGCTATGAACAGGCCATCGCCGCCAAGCCGCAGTTCGACTGGGCCGGTTACCAGCCGCCAGTGCCCTCCTTCACCGGCGCGAAGGTGCTGGAAGACATCGACCTGAACGTGCTGGTCGACTACATCGACTGGACGCCCTTCTTCATTTCCTGGAACCTGGCCGGCAAGTACCCGCGCATCCTCACCGACGAAGTCGTCGGCGAGGCGGCCACCAGCCTGTTCAACGACGCCCAGGACATGCTGAAGAAGCTGATCGGCGAGAAGCTCATTCGCGCCAGGGCAGTCCTTGGCTTCTGGCCGGCCAATCAGGTCCACCACGACGACCTGGAAGTCTATGGCGACGACGGCCACAAGCTGGCCACCCTGCACCATCTGCGCCAGCAGACCATCAAGACCGACGGCAAGCCGAACTTCAGCCTGGCCGACTTCGTCGCGCCGAAGGACAGCGGCGTGAAGGACTACGTTGGTGGCTTCATCACCACCGCTGGCATCGGCGCCGAGGAAGTGGCCAAGGCCTATCAGGACCAGGGCGACGACTACAGTGCGATCCTGGTCAAGGCGCTGGCCGACCGTCTCGCCGAGGCCTGCGCCGAGTGGCTGCACGAGCGCGTGCGCAGGGAATACTGGGGCTACCAGCCCGAGGAGCACCTGAGCAACGAGGCGCTGATCAAGGAGCAGTACGTCGGCATACGCCCCGCGCCCGGCTACCCGGCCTGCCCGGACCACACCGAGAAGGGCACGCTGTTCAAGCTGCTCGACCCCAAGGGTGTCTCCGGCGTGACCCTGACCGAGCACTACGCCATGTTCCCCGCCGCCGCCGTCAGCGGCTGGTACTTCGCCCACCCGCAGGCGCAGTACTTCGCCGTGGGCAAGGTCGACAAGGACCAGGTCGAACGCTACAGCGCGCGCAAGGACCAGGAAATCGGCACCAGCGAGCGCTGGCTGTCGCCGAACCTGGGTTACGACGCGTAAGGCGGTTCCCCTGGCGCCACGCCCGGGACTGCCCGGCGCGCCCAGGGAAGACGGCGGGAAAACCTGCGCTGCACTAAACGCCCAGATACTGGATAATCCCGCCACCCTGGGCGCGTCCCTGCCGGCCTCGCCCCGCCAATTGCCGCTGGATGAGCGCCAGGCGCGCTGGCGCCGGCTCTGGTTCGCCGACGCACGAATCGCCCAGGACACCACGGATTGAAGCCCGGCCACCCGCCGGACTTCCCCTGACGAGAGAAAGACAGATGAAATACCTCACCCCCGAACAGATGGCCAAACCGCGCAAGCGCCGCCTGCAGAAGAAGCTGCGCCTGGGCGAGTTCCAGGAGTTCGGCTTCAGCCTGGAAGTGAACTACAGCGGCGACCTGGATGACGTGCTCGATCAGTGGATCGCCTTTGTCGAGTCCGAGGGCTGGGTCTTCGTCGGCGGCGCCACCGAAGATGGCGAGTTCACCGGCTACCTGTGCCTGAACGCGGTCGGCAGCCTGAGCGAAGCCGACCGCGAAACCACCCGCCTGTGGCTGGAAAAGCAGTCCTGGTGCAAGTCCTTCGAGCTGGGCGAGCTGAGCGACTGCTGGCACGGCCTGTTCGAGTAAGTACCGCTCAAGACCGGGCGCGGGCGGCCTCACCGGGCCGCCCACGCTTCGCGTCGATGCCTCACAGGGCTTGAGTCCGCTCCTCAAGGCGAAACCTCAGGCAGATCTCGGAGCTATCTCCAACTTCATTTCGCAATGAGATGAAGGAGATCAATGAAGTCGAAGAGTCCCCGACACAGGCAGGGCCACGACGGTTACGCTAGGCTTTCCCTCAGCGCCCCGACCGGCACGGGCACGCCCGCTCCCCACAACAGGCCGGAAGCACACTGCCTCCAAGGACGTCATGTTAGAGCGTCAGCGCCTCCAGAACATTCTCACCCTGAGCCTGCCGATCATCGGCGGAATGCTCAGCCAGAGCCTGCTCAACCTGGTGGATGCCGCGATGGTCGGCCATCTGGGGGAAAAGTCCCTGGCCGGCGTCGGTATCGGCAGCTACGCCAACTTCGTCGCGATCTCCCTGGTGATGGGGTTGGGCGCCGGCGTACAGGCACTGGTGGCCCGGCGTCGTGGCGAAGGCCGCATGGTAGACCAGGCGGCACCGCTCAACTGCGGCCTGCTGGTGGCGCTGGGGCTGTCGCTGCCGATCACCCTGATCTGCCTGCTGTTCGCCGAACCCATCGTCCGCGCCCTGTCCAACGACCCCGAGGTGCTGGCGGTCGGCCTCCCCTACTTCGAGTGGCGCGCGCTGTCGGTGCTGGCGGTAGGGCTGAACTTCTCCTTCCGCGGCTACTGGAACGGCACGCGGCGTTCGGGCATGTACATGCGCACGCTGGTGGTGATGCACCTGGCCAACGCGGCGATCAGCTACAGCCTGATCCACGGCCTGTTCGGCCTGCCGCGCATGGGCGCGGTGGGCAGCGGGCTGGGAACCACCCTGGCGCTCTATCTGGGCTCGCTGATCTACGCCTGGCTCACCTGGCGCGACGCCCGCGCCCAGGGCTTCCGCCCGCGCCTGCCGAGCGAGCGCGACATCCGCGTGATGCTGCGCCTGTCACTGCCCAACTCGCTGCAGCAGTTCTTCTTCGCCGCCGGCATCACCCTGCTGTTCTGGATCATCGCCCAGGTCGGCACCCGCGAGCTGGCGGTGGCCCACGTGCTGATCAACCTGGCGCTGTTCCTGATCCTGCCCGGCATCGGCCTGGGCATGGCCGCCACCACCCTGGTCAGCCAAAGCATGGGCGAGCGCGACTTCGACAGTGCGCATCGCTGGGGCTGGGATGTGGTGAAGGTCGCGGCCTGCGGCCTGGCGTTGCTGGGCGCGCCGTTCTGGCTGTTCCCCGAGGCGATCCTGCGGCTGTTCGTCAGCGACCCGGCGCTGATCGAACTGGGCCGCCTGCCGCTGACGCTCACCGGGCTGGGCATGGTGATCGACGCCACCGCGCTGGTGCTCACCCAGGCCCTGCTCGGCGCGGGCGCCACCCGCACGGTCATGGCGGTCAGCCTGGGCAATCAGTGGCTATTCTTCCTGCCACTGGCCTATCTGGTGGGACCGGTTCTCGGCGGTGGCCTGCTGGCGATCTGGAGCATGCAGATCCTCCAGCGCGGGCTGGCCTCGGTGATCTTCGCGATGATGTGGCAGAAACGCGAGTGGACACAGATCGAACTCTAGAAACCATGCTCCAGAATCAGGCTCCAAACATAGGAGGCGCGAACGATGGACGATCAACAGAACAAACCGCCAAGCTTCTGGCAGATGCTGCACAGCGTGCTGGCCGCCGCCTTCGGTGTGCAGAGCGGAAAGAACCGGGCGCGCGACTTCAGCCAGGGCAAGGCCAGTCACTTCATTGCCCTGGGTATCCTCTTTACGCTGATCTTCGTGCTGCTGCTCTACTCCCTGGTGCAACTGGTGCTGCACTTCGCAGGGATCTAGAACGGCGCGGCGCCGGACGGGCCGCAGCGCGGCCCGCCGGAACCATTGTCACTGATGGCTGACCCAGTACACCGCGGTGGCAACCACCAGCAGGATCAGGATGAATGCGGCACGCGCATCGACGACGCTGTCGCGATCCTTGCTGGACTCTTCGCTCATGCTTCCCCCTTGTTCTCGTTGTTTGTCGAAGGACCACAGGCAAGAGTTAAGACCAGCTCCGCCCGCCCCTCAAGCGACCGCCCCTTTCCGCGACGCCACGAAAGCCGTTAGGCTGCGGCTTCGACAAGAACAAGCGAGAAGGATAAGGAAGGGCCATGCACGTGGATTCACTGCAAGATACCGTCGCGCCGGAAGGCGTCTGTTATGGCTGCGGCGGCAGCAACCCGCACGGGCTGCATATCAAGAGCCGCTGGCACGAGGACGGTATTCACGTCGTCGCCGAGCACCTGCCCGAAGCCAAATACTGCGGCTGGCCGGAGCTGGTCTACGGCGGACTGATCGCCATGCTGGTGGACTGCCACTCGAACTGGACCGCAATGGCCTACCACTACCGCGCCGAAGGCCGCGAACCGGGCAGCCTGCCGCGCATCGACTGCGTCACCGGCAACCTGGGCATC
This sequence comes from Pseudomonas sp. MT3, assembly GCF_054720805.1. Taxonomy (NCBI): domain Bacteria; kingdom Pseudomonadati; phylum Pseudomonadota; class Gammaproteobacteria; order Pseudomonadales; family Pseudomonadaceae; genus Pseudomonas; species Pseudomonas sp. MT3. The sequence continues at coordinate 21,623 of NZ_JBTVPY010000005.1, read as the reverse complement.
AAGTACATCAAACCGACCCCGATGGGCGTGCCGCTGACGCTGAAGGCCCATGTCGAGGGCGAGGTCGGGCGCAAGAGCCGGATCATCTGCGAGGTCTACGCCGGCGACGTGCTGACCTGCGTCGGCGACTCCATCTTCGTGCGCGTCGACACCTCGCAACTGCGTGACGCCGCCCACGGTCGCGAAGCCTGATTCATCCCGCCCGCGCCGGTGAAACGCACCGGCGCTTCGCGAGACCGCGACACCCGCTCGAGGCGGCGGCCCGCCTGTGCTTCAAGCTCGGCGCGGCATAGATCGAAAAGTTCTCGCCATATACTCAAACATCACTTTTACGCATATTCCCTAACTGGTATCGTGCGCCCCACTCCGCGTGGAGCGCGCTGCCGTGCGCGCTGGGATACGCAGTACGCCTGAGCGCTATAGCCTGACAGCAGGATGATTCATGTACGTATATGACGAATACGATCAAAGGATCGTAGAGGATCGCGTCAAGCAGTTCCGCGATCAGACCCGCCGCTACCTGGCCGGTGAACTGACCGGCGAGGAATTCCGCCCGCTGCGTCTGCAGAATGGCCTGTACATCCAGCGCTATGCGCCGATGCTGCGTATCGCCGTGCCCTATGGTCTGCTGGCCTCCCGGCAGGTCCGCAAGCTGGCGCAGATCGCCCGCGACTACGACAAGGGCTACGCGCACATCAGCACCCGCCAGAACGTGCAGTTCAACTGGCCGGCCCTGGAAGACGTGCCGGAGATCCTCGCCGAGCTGTCCACCGTGCAGATGCACTCGATCCAGACCAGCGGCAACTGCGTGCGCAACACCACCACCGACCAGTTCGCCGGCATTGCCCGCGACGAGCTGGTGGATCCGCGCCCCTGGTGCGAGATCATCCGTCAGTGGTCGACCTTCCACCCCGAGTTCGCCCACCTGCCGCGCAAGTTCAAGATCGCCGTCAACGGCGCCGCGCGCGACCGTGCCGCGATCGAGGTGCACGACATCGGCCTGGAAGCGGTGAAGAACGAAGCCGGCGAGCTGGGCTTCCGCGTGCTGGTCGGCGGCGGCCTGGGCCGTACCCCGATCGTCGGCAGCTTCATCAACGAGTTCCTGCCCTGGCAGCACCTGCTGTCGTACCTGGATGCCATCCTGCGCGTGTACAACCGCTATGGCCGCCGGGACAACAAGTTCAAGGCGCGCATCAAGATCCTGGTCAAGGCACTGGGCCCGGAAGTCTTCGCCGAGAAGGTCAACGCCGAATGGGCGCACCTCAAGGACGGCCCGAGCACCCTGACCGACGCGGAAGTGCAGCGTGTTTCCCAGCACTTCGTCGACCCGGCCTACAAGGCCCTGGACGACCAGGAGGCCGCCCTCGCCCAGCTCGACGCCGAGCATCCGGGCTTCGCCCGCTGGCGCCAGCGCAACACCTTCGCCCACAAGAAGCCCGGCTACATCGCCGTGACCCTGTCGCTCAAGCCGACCGGCGTGTCCCCTGGCGACGTCACCGACAAGCAGCTGGACAAGATCGCCGAACTGGCCGACCGCTACAGCTTCGGCGAAGTGCGCAACAGCCATAACCAGAACATCATCCTCGCCGACGTCGAGCAGTCGCAGCTGTTCACCCTCTGGGGCGAACTGCGCGAGTACGGTTTCGCCAGCCCCAACGTGGGCCTGCTGACCGACATCATCTGCTGCCCCGGCGGCGACTTCTGCTCCCTGGCCAACGCCAAATCGATCCCGGTGGCCGAAGCCATCCAGCGCCGTTTCGACGACCTGGACTACCTGTTCGACATCGGCGACATCGACCTGAATATCTCCGGCTGCATGAATGCCTGCGGCCACCACCACGTGGGCCACATCGGCATCCTCGGCGTGGACAAGAAGGGCGAGGAGTTCTACCAGGTGTCGCTGGGCGGCAGCGCCAGCCGTGACGCGAGCCTCGCGCAGATCCTCGGCCCGTCGTTCGCCCAGGACCAGATGGCCGACGTGATCGAGAAGATCATCAACGTCTACGTGGAACAGCGCACCGAGGAGGAAGCCTTCCTCGATACCTTCCGCCGCATCGGCATCGACCTCTTCAAGGAACGCGTATATGCAGCGAATCATTAAGAACCGCGAAGTCGTCGACGACCGCTGGCACCTGCTGCCCAAGGACGCGACCCTCGAGACCGTGCCCAACTGCGACGACGTGATCATCCCGCTGAACCTGTGGCTGGAACACGGCCCGGCCCTGCGCGGCCGCGACGGCGGCCTGGGCGTGTGGCTGGATTCGGACGAAGAGCCCGAGGCCATCGCCGAGGACCTGGACAAGTTCCAGGTGATCGCGGTGAACTTCCCGGCCTTCACCGACGGCCGCGGTTTCAGCACCGCGCGCCTGCTGCGCGAGCGCTTCGGCTACAAGGGCGAAGTGCGCGCCATCGGCGACGTGCTGCGCGACCAGCTGTTCTACATGCAGAGCTGCGGCTTCGACGCCTACGCCATCCGCGCCGACCGCGACCCGCATGACGCGCTGGCCAGCCTGGAGGACTTCTCCGAGGTCTACCAGACCTCGGTGACCCAGCCGCAACCGCTGTTCCGTCGTCGCCAGCTCGCCTGACCCGGCCGACCTGAAAAAGCCCCCACGCGGGGCTTTTTAATTTCTGCAGGAGAGCGCCTTTCGTAGGAGCGAGCTTGCTCGCGAACCCACCTAACTCCGCGGCAACCGGAAGCCCCTGTTCGCGAGCAAGCTCGCTCCTACAGGCTGCACACCTCGGCCCCCTGTGCGCGCAACTCAGGCCCGCACACTCTCCCAGGCAATCTGCGCCAACTGATCGCGGCAATCGATCAGGTCCACCTTCGTCCGCCCGGCCAGCCAGTTGCGTGCATAGTCCTGGCTCGGGCCGATGACCACCGAGTTGAACAGCTCCGGCGCCAACTGCTTGAAGGCGCCAGCCTTGCGGTGCTCTGAAAGCAGCGCTGCAATGCGCCGGCCCTGCTCACGATTGGCCTCACGCAACGCCTCACCCACCTCCCCGGCCTCGACCCGACCGCGGCTGTGCAGGATGAAACGCGCCCACTCCGGATTGGCCGCAACCCAGTCGACGTAGCAGGTGACGAACAGCTTCACGCAGGCCTCCGCGCTCATTCCCTCCTCGATTCCAGCGTCCAGCAGCGCCGCGTACTGGCCAACGCCGGTCAGGTACAGCGCGCCGATGATCCGTTCCTTGTTGCCGTAGTGATGGTAGAGGCTGCCGATACTGGCGCCGGAGCGGTCACGGATCATCTCGATGGTAGTGGCGTCCACGCCGGATTCGCTGAAGCAGGCCAGCGCAGCCTGGAGGATGTCGTCTTTGCGGGAAGGTCGGGCCATGAGGTTCCTGTCGAGATTGCCGTCTCGAATAAAATTCTAGAATAATTTTCTAGAATTAATTTCTAGTCTTCGTATACTGCCTGGGCGCGCATCCATCTTCAATCCTGCCCTGCTCATTCCAAGCCTTTTCGGAGTCCGCCATGATCACCCCGCTCCCCCGCCCCCTGGACAACGGCAACGGCCACAACCTGTCCAGCCACTGGTACTACCCGCTCGGCGAAATCCGTGGCGCGGTGCTGATCGTCCCCGCGATGGGCGTCGAGCAGCGCTTCTACACGGCCTTCGCCCACTGGCTGGCCGAGCGCGGCCATCTCACCGTGACCTTCGATTACGTCGGCATGGGCAAGTCCCGCAGCGGCCACCTGCGCGACCTGGATGTGGATGTACTGGCCTGGGGCAAGCATGATTGCAGCGCGATGCTCGACGCGGTGGTCGAGGCCGCCGGCGACCTGCCGGTGTACTGGGTCGGACACAGCCTGGGCGGGCAGATCCTGCCCTTCGTGCGCGGCAACGAGCGCATCCATCGCGCCTTCACCATCGCCACCGGCAGCGGCTATTGGCGCGAGAACACCAAGGGATTGCGGCACAAGGCCTGGCTGCTCTGGTATTGCCTGGCGCCAACCCTCACGCCGCTGCTGGGCTACTTTCCGGGCAAGCGTCTGGGCGTGGTCGGCGACCTGCCGCGTGGGGTGATCGAGCAATGGCGGCGCTGGTGCCTGGACCCGGAATACGCCGTGGGCGCGGAAGGCGGCGCGGTGCGCGAGGCCTATTCATTGGTGCGCACGCCCATCACCTCCATCTCCTTCACCGACGACGAGATGATGTCCGGGCGTAATACCGAATCGCTGCACGGCTTCTATCGTGGTGCGCCGAAGACGGTGAAACGCATCGCTCCAGAAGATATCGGCGTGAAGCGCATCGGCCACTTCGGCTTCTTCCGCAGCCAGTTCGCCGATTCGCTGTGGGCGGACTACCTGCTGCCGGACCTGGGCTGACACCCAGGCCCGGCGCGGGCATTAGCCGAGGTTCACCAGCACCCGGCCGACCAGCTTGCCGGCAAGAATCTGGTGGATGGCGGCAGGCAGGTCGTCGAGGGTGACCTCGCGCACCGCCGCTTCGAGGTTGTCGAGCTTCCACTGCAGGGACAGCTTGTCCCACATGGAAGCCTTGACCACCAGCGGCAGCTCCACCGAGTCCACGCCCAGCAGGTTCACGCCGCGCAGGATGAAGGGCAGCACGGTGGCCTTGAAGGCGGCGCCGGCGGTCAGTCCGCAGCAGGCGACGCTGCCGCCGTACTGCAGCGACTTGACCACATTGAACAGGATGTCGCCGCCCACGGTGTCCACCGCGCCGGCCCACTGCTCGCGCAGCAGCGGTTTGTCGATGCCATCGGAGACGGTGGCGCGGTCGAGGATCTGCCGCGCGCCGAGGCGGTTCAGCAATTCGGCCTGCTCCAGCTTGCCGGTGGCGGCTGCCACGGTGTAGCCCAGCCGTGCCAGCAGCATCACCGCGATGCTGCCCACGCCGCCGGTGGCGCCGGTGACCAGGATCGAGCCTGAGGACGGCGTCACGCCGGCGCGCTCGAGCTTGTCGACGCACAGCGCGGCGGTCAGGCCAGCGGTGCCGAGAATCATCGCTTCGCGTAGCGACAGGCCCTGCGGACGCTTGATCAGCCAAGCCGCGGGCACGCGGATGTACTGGCCGAAACCGCCCGGAGTGTTCATGCCCAGGTCATAGCCGGTGACGATGACCTCATCGCCGACGGCGAACTCGCCCACCGAGGACGCTTCAACCACGCCGGCGGCATCGATGCCAGGCGTGTGCGGATACTTGCGGGTGACGCCACGGTTACCGCTGGCGGACAGCGCATCCTTGTAGTTCAGCGAGGAATACTTCACCCGCACCAGCACTTCGCCTGCCGGCAAATCGGAAACCTGCCGTTCGGTCACCTGCAGGTCGTACACGCCGTGTGCCGACTCGGTGACCCACAACGCCTTGAATGCACTCATCTCGCCCTCCTCGTTCGATAACTTGACGGGCGCACTCCCGCGCCCGCTGGATTCATTGCCAGAAGCGGCTGCGCCCCAGGCGCTCCCACCAGGTCACCAGCACGCGGTCGATCACGCCGCTGACGCCCACGCCGAAGCGTTCCTGGATGGATTTCTTCTGTACGTAACTGAGCTGATAGACATCCGACTCACGAGCACGTTCGGCCAGGTACTCGTCGCTGGTCTTGAGTTCGTCCACCAGTTTCCTGCCCAGCGCCGCCTGGCCCAGCCAGACCTCGCCGGTGGCAATCTCGTCGATGGCCAGTTGCGGGCGGTAATGCACGACGAAGCGCTTGAACAACTCGTGGGTGGTTTCCAGGTCTTCCTGGAACTTCTCGCGGCCCTTGTCGGTGTTCTCGCCGAACACCGTCAGGGTGCGCTTGTATTCACCGGCGGTGAGCACCTCGAAATCGATGTCGTGCTTCTTCAGCAGGCGGTGCACGTTCGGCAGTTGCGCCACCACGCCGATGGAGCCGAGGATGGCAAAGGGCGCGGAGAGGATACGCTCGCCGATGCAGGCCATCATGTAGCCGCCGCTGGCGGCGACCTTGTCAACGCAGACGGTCAGCGGCACGCCGGCCTGGCGGATGCGCGCCAGCTGGGAGGCGGCCAGGCCATAGCCGTGGACCATGCCGCCGCCGCTCTCCAGGCGCAGCACCACTTCGTCGCGGGGGGTGGCCAGGCTCAGCAGCGCGGTGACTTCATGGCGCAGCTGCTCGGTGGCCGAGGCCTTGATGTCGCCATCGAAGTCGAGCACGTAGACGCGACTCTTCTCGCCGCTCTTCTTCTTTTTCGCCTCCTTCGTCGACTTGGCCTCGGACTTGCGCAGGGCCTTGAGCTTGGCCTTTTCCAATACGCTATGTTGCAGGCGCTCGCGCAGGTCCTTGTAGAAGTCGTTGAGCTTGTGCACCTCCAGGTGCCCACTGCCACCGCGCCGGCCACGGCCGCGCAGCGCGGCGATCACCACCAGGACGATGACGATGGCCACCACCACGGTGAAGGTCTTGGCCAGGAAACCCGCGTAATCCGCTAGAAACTCCACTCACATCCCCTTTTACAATTCTGGTCGCACCCGCCTGGCGGGAGCAGCGAATCCCGCAAGCATACCCACGCCGCAGGCGCGCCACCAGCGCTGGCAAGACGCTGTATCAGTCCAACGAATGGCATTCAAACAAGCGTATGTTTTTTCGTTGACAGCCCCAGGTGATCCTCATAACCTCGCCGGAACTTTCAGCCCTGCCGAGATACTGCGCGTGGGAAGCATCTACCTGATTCGACATGGCCAGGCATCGTTCGGCGCCGACGACTACGACGTGCTCTCGCCCATCGGCGTGCGCCAGGCGGAAATCCTCGGCGAGCACCTGGCCAGCCTGGGCCAGTGTTTCGACCGCTGCGTCAGTGGCGACCTGCGCCGCCAGCGCCATACCGCCGAAGCGGTGATGGGCCGGCTGAACGACGCCGGCATCGCGACCCCCGCGCTGGAAATCGACCCCGCATTCAATGAATTCGAAGCCGACGCCGTGATCCGCGCGCACCTGCAGGACCTGCTCGAAATCGAACCGCAGGCGCTGCACATCATGCGCAACGCCGCCGACCACCGCACCGAGTTCCAGCGCCTGTTCTCCACCGTGATCTCCCGCTGGGTGTCCGGCGAGCACGACAAGGACGGCCTGGTGAGCTGGGCCGAGTTCCTCGACACCGTGCATGGCGGCCTCAAGCGCCTGCTGGAGTCGGCCAGCGGCAAGGACAGCATCGGCGTGTTCACCTCCGGCGGCACCATCACCGCGATGCTGCAACTGGTGACCGGCATTCCGCCGCTGAACGCCTTCGAACTCAACTGGCAGATCGTCAACACCTCGCTCAACCGCCTGAAGTTCCGCGGCAGCGAAGTGGCCCTGGCTTCCTTCAACAGTCACGTGCATCTGGAACTGTTGAGGGCGCCGGAACTCATCACCTATCGTTGAGTACCGGCCCATTGCGACCTCGAGCGTCGCGCGAGAAAACCTAGAAAAGGAATAGAACCATGAGTGTTGCTGACATCGTTTCCACCATGAAGAGCAAGTTCAACGCCAGCGCGGCCGCCGGGCTGGATCTGGTGTTCCAGTTCAACATCGAAGACGGCGACAACCACTACCTGGTCGTCAAGGACGGTACCTGCGAAGTCGTACAGGGCGACGCCGAGACCCCCAACGTCACCCTGATCATGGACAGCGAGACCCTCAAGGGCATCACCAGCGGCGAAACCGACGGCATGCAGGCTTTCATGGCCGGCAAGCTGCGCGCCGAAGGCGACATGATGCTGGCAATGAAGCTGGGCGAACTGTTCCCGGTCTGATCCGAGGCGACCTGCCCGAGCAGCATGAAAAACCGGAGTCCATGACTCCGGTTTTTTTATGCCCGCGCCCCGCCGCAACCCGCGAATCAGGCAGCCTGATCGGGGTGCAACACGGACGCCAATAACGGCTCTGCGTGCTTGTGACGGACGGGCACGGACATTAGATTAGCCAATGATCACCCGGCGCCATCATTGCTCTGCCTGATCCTGCCGCAACCCATCGGGCAAGAAACGGCCGCCGGCCTGCGCGCACCTCGCCAGGAGCCTTGGGCCCTCGTGAGGACGATTCGTAAAAGCCCGTACAAGAAAGGGACCAGCATGTCGTTGACCGACCAGACCATCCGCTCCCGCGAAGGCGAAGAACTCGATGCCGCCGTGATCGACGGCTTCCTCAAGGACCACGTTCCCGGCCTGCAGGGCCAACCGCGCATCAGCCAGTTCCCCGGCGGCGCGTCGAACCTCACCTACCTGATCCAGTACGACAACCGTGAGCTGGTGTTGCGCCGCCCGCCATTCGGCAAGAAGGCCAAGTCAGCCCACGACATGGGGCGCGAGTACCGCATCCTCAACCAGCTCAACGACGGTTTCCCCTACTGCCCCAAGGCCTATGTCTACTGCACCGATGAGTCGGTGATCGGCGCCGAGTTCTACGTCATGGAGCGGGTCAACGGCATCATCCTGCGCGCCGAACTGCCCAAGGAGCTGAATTTCAGCACCGAGCAGACCACCGCGCTGTGCAAGAGCTTCATCGACAAGTTCGTCGACCTGCACAACGTCGACTACAACGCCTGCGGCCTGGGCGACCTGGGCAAGCCCGAGGGCTATGTGCAGCGCCAGATCGGCGGCTGGATCGATCGCTACGAGAAATCCCTGACCCCCGATGCGCCGGCCTGGGAACAGGTGAAGGTGTGGCTGCGCGAGAAGATGCCGGCCGATCACCACAAGCCGGGCATCGTCCACAACGACTACCGCTTCGACAACGTCATTCTCGACCCGAACAACCCGATGCAGATCATCGGCGTGCTCGACTGGGAAATGACCACCCTCGGCGACCCACTGATGGACCTGGGCAACACCCTCGCCTACTGGATCCAGGCCGACGACCCGCAGCCGATGCAGATGCTGCGCCGCCAGCCGAGCCACGAGCCGGGCATGCTGACCCGCCAGCAGTTCGCCGACTACTACGCCGAGCGCGCCGGAATCCAGATCGACAACCTCGATTACTACTACACCTACGGCCTGTTCCGCCTGGCCGGCATCATGCAGCAGATCTACTACCGCTTCTTCCACGGCCAGACCCAGGACAAACGCTTCGCCACCTTCATCCATGCCAACAAGCTGCTGGAACAGGTGAGCCTGCAGGTCATCGGCAAGTCCCGCCTGTAACGACGCCCTAGAACAAGGAGAACTCCCATGTCCAAGACCCAACTGTTCGACCTCGAAGGCAAGATCGCCTTCGTCTCCGGCGCCAGCCGCGGCATCGGCGAGGCCATCGCCAAGCTGCTGGCCCAACAGGGTGCCCACGTGATCGTCTCCAGCCGCAAGATCGACGGCTGCCAGGCCGTGGCCGACGAAATCGTCGCCGCCGGCGGCAAGGCCACCGCGATTGCCTGCCACATCGGCGAGATGGAACAGATCCAGGCCGTCTTCGCGCAGATCCGCGAGCAGTTCGGCCGCCTGGATATCCTGGTCAACAACGCCGCCACCAACCCGCAGTTCTGCAACGTGCTGGACACCGACCTGTCGGCCTTCCAGAAGACCGTCGACGTGAACATCCGCGGCTATTACTTCATGTCCATCGAAGGCGGCAAGCTGATGAAGGCCAACGGCGGCGGCAGCATCATCAACGTCGCCTCGGTCAACGGCGTCACCCCAGGCGAGTTCCAGGGCATCTACTCGGTGACCAAGGCCGCGGTGATCAGCATGACCAAGGTCTTCGCCAAGGAATGCGCGCAGTTCGGCATCCGCTGCAACGCCCTGCTGCCGGGCCTGACCGATACCAAGTTCGCCTCGGCGCTGGTGAGCAACGACGCCATCCGCAACGTCGCCCTGCAGCGCATCCCGCTCAAGCGCGTGGCTGACCCGAGCGAAATGGCCGGCGCCGTGCTCTACCTCGCCAGCGATGCCTCCAGCTACACCACCGGCGTGACGCTGAACGTGGACGGCGGCTTCCTCGCCTGAGCGTTATCGCGAAATGAAAAAGGGAGCCGGTGGGCTCCCTTTTTCATGGACGGCGATCGGACCTTCTGTAGGAGCGAGCTTGCTCGCGAACCCGCCTCACTCGGATTCCGAAGGGGGACGGTTCGCGAGCAAGCTCGCTCCTGTATAAAAGCGTTCACTGCCAGTCTTTCAGGGCCTGGTTCGCCGCCGGGTTCATCGGTTCGGCGGTCAGCCCGCCCGGTCCGTAGCGCACGGCGAACACCGCCTGGTCGGCCATCGGCAGGTAGTTCACCCGCCCGGCTCTCGCCACGAAAGTCAGCAGGTCATGCCGGCCTTCACGCAGCCAGCGCCACAGGTCGATGCCCGCCACCTTGCCGGCCAGCGGCACCTTGCGCCCCATCGACTGCTGCTCCACGGCGAGGAAGCGGCCACTGAGGTCCTGCAGTCGATACCCCGGCGCCAGGCCGATCAGCCGCGCCAGGCCCTTCCACTCCAGCACCCGTGCATCCAGTTGCCAGAGATCGCCCGCCAGTTCCACGCGGCGCTCCTGGTCCCCCTCCAGCAACGTCACCTCGAAGTGCTGCGGGCTCAACTGCTTGAAGCTCAGAGTGGCCAGCGGACGCTCCTGCGGCAACGGGTCGTAGCTGTGCAGGTCCCAGGCCACCAGCGCAACCAGCGCCGCGAGCGCAATGAACGCAAGGCCCGCCATGCCCCGCAGCCAGCCGAGAAACCAGTGACGATCAAACAGAATGCGGGCCGCCACCAGCAGGGCCAGCAGCGCCACGAAGGCAATGACCCAGGCCAGACCGTCGTACTGCATCGAATGATTTCCTTCCACGTAGAATTGCCGGCATTATGCGCACCGCGTACCTGCGCGGCCAGCCAGACCGTCGCAGCTTTCGGGCCCGTTAACGTTTCCCATGCCACCCGCTCTTTACAAAAGAGTGGCGCCGCGGGCTCCTGATCAAGGCCTACCCCATGCCCTTCGAACTCGTCGTAGACCCTACCACCCTCGTCATCCTCGCCGGCGTCGCCTTCCTCGCCGGCTTCATCGACGCCATCGCCGGCGGCGGTGGCCTGCTGACCATCCCCGCGCTACTCACCGCCGGAGTACCGCCGCACTTGGCGCTGGGTACCAACAAACTGAGTTCGACCTTCGGCGCCGCCGTCGCCAGCTACACCTTCTACCGGCGCAAGCTGTTCCATCCGCGCCAGTGGCGCAACGGCATCATCGCCACCGCCATCGGCGCCGCCCTGGGCGCGTGGGCCGCGCACCTGATGCCGGCGGAATGGTTGAACCGCATGCTCCCGGTGGTGATCTTCGGCTGCGGCCTGTACCTGCTGTTCGGCAAGACCCCGGAAGCCCCGCTGGACGCCGATCCGCACATCGCCCAGCATCGCCAGTGGCCGCAGGGCCTGGGCCTGGGCTTCTACGATGGTGTCGCCGGCCCCGGCACCGGCGCCTTCTGGACCGTCAGCACCCTGCTGATGTACCCGCTGGACCTGGTCCGCGCCAGCGGCGTGGCACGCAGCATGAACTTCGTCAGCAACGTCCTCGCCCTGGCGGTGTTCGTCGCCTCCGGCCAGGTAATCTGGGTGATGGGCCTGTGCATGGGCAGCGCCCTGATGATTGGCGCCTACTTCGGCGCGCGCACCGCAATTGGCGGCGGCGCCAAGTTCATCCGTCCGGTGTTCATCCTGGTAGTGCTGGCGCTGACCGTGCGCCTGGCCTGGCAGCACTGGTTCGCTGCCGCGACCTGAAGAACGCCGACGCTGCGCCTGGAGTCAGGCGCCGCCGGGCAGGACGGGATCGGGACGACCGGCGCGGCGCGCCAGGTAGACCTCGATCAGGTAGCGGGCGATGGAGCGCTCGGCCGGCAGGCGCGGCAGCTCGTCGATGTGGAACCAGCGGGCATCCTCGATCTCGTCCGGCTGCATGACGATCTCGCCGCTGACGTACTCGGCGTGATAGCCGAACATCAGCGAATGCGGGAACGGCCAGGGCTGGCTGCCCATGTAGCGGATGTTGCCGATCTCGACGCCCACCTCTTCGCGCACTTCGCGCGCGACGCAGTGCTCCACCGACTCGCCCGGCTCGACGAAGCCGGCCAGGGTGCTGTACATCCCCGGCACGAAGCGCGGCGAGCGTGCCAGCAACACTTCATCGCCACGGGTCACCAGCACGATCATGCTCGGCGACAGCAGCGGGTAGCGCTGGATGCCGCAGCTCTCGCAGTGCATGGCGCGGTCGCGGGGCATGCGCTGGTTGGGCTGGCCGCAACTGCTGCAGAAGCGGTTCTGCCGCCACCAGATGCCGATCTGGCTGGCGAAGCCGAGCATGGCGAAGATGTCTTCCTCGGCCTGCATCATGAACTGGCGCAGGCCGATCCAGCTGGCGCCTTCCAGCGGGTCCGTACGGTCGATCTCCAGCAGGTACACCGGCTCGCCGTCGAAATGGCCGACAACGTGCTCGGAAAGCACCGGCAGGTCCTGACGTTTCAGCCAGTCACGGGGGAACAGCACACCGTTGCTGTCGGCGAGGAACTGCTGCTGGCAGTGGGCGACCGCCCAGCCGCCGTTCGCAGCCCCCTCGAACAGCGCCGATTCCCAGCGTCCGGTACGCATCAGGCGGCCACCGTCAGGCCCAGGGCCTTGACGCTCTCGCTGGCGACATCCAGGACGTCGGGTTGACCTTCAGGCCGCATCATGGCTCCACCCTCCAGGTAATACTCCAGGCCGGTCAACGCATCGGCCAGGGTTTCCAGCATCTGCTCGGACGGCATCTGCGTCGTCTCGATCATCCGCTGTTGAATATAGTCGGCACATGCACCCACCAGCAGCGCCGCGCGTTCCTGGCCGAGGAACCAGAGACCGCCGCGCACCGCCTGCAGGCTGAGGGGTACGTTGGCCAGGTGCAGCTTGTCGCCGTTGGATTCGAGATAAGCGGTGATCGCCCGCTTGGCCAGTGCAAGACCGGCCTGCGCCTCGTCGATCACCACGATACGGGCTTCGGCCAGCTGGTGTACGGCAAAGGATTCATCCTCGCCCAGCGGCGCCGCGCGTGCGCTCAGCCGCTCGCCGCGCTGCAGGTTGCCCACCATGCTCTCGACATAGAGCAAGGCATCGGCCAGCGCATTGAGCGCCGCCGGCCCCTCCACGGCCCCCTTGGCGACCCAGCCGGCAACCACGCCATGCTGATGCTGCAGCGCGGTGGAGGCGGAGTTCAGGCCAACCATGCCCAGTGTCTTGGCCAACTTGCCCAGCTGGGTATGCAGGATGCTCAACGCGTCGGCCTGGGATACGCCGCGCTCGATCAGGTCGAGCTGGTCCTTGACCGCCGTGAGTTCCTCGCGGATCGCCACCGACAGCGAACGCATCACCGACTGGCCGGGGCCGGACAGGCGCTGCGACTCGTCTTCGAGCAGGTGATCGGTGAACGGCAGCGGCGCCAGGCCGAACACCTGGCGCAGTTCGCTGGCGCGCGGACCGCCGGTATCGGCCAGCGCGGTGAGATACAGCAGCTCCTTGAGCAACTGGCGCGGCGTCTCGTATTGCGGATTGGCGATCAGTTGCTTCAGCTCGCGATCCACGCGTGCGAAGACCTGCTTGCGCGTCTTGCGCGGCAGCATCTGGGCGTCGACCAGTGCCTCCAGGGCACCTGCGCCGACCCAGCACAGGCGGGTACGCGAGGCGCTGCCCAGCAGCAGGTCGAGCTTGGCCAGGGCGCGACTCATCAGCTTCAGGCTGGGGTAGAGATTCTGCTCGCGGATCAGCCCGAGCAGGCCGATCTGGTACATCTGCCGCAGGCGGCGGACTTCACGGGCAGGATCCTCCACCTGCGGCGCGGTCACCGCGCGCAGCGGGCGCGGCAGGTCCAGCCGCGCGCTGAAGAAGAAACTTTCCGGCAACGCCGGCTGGCCGGCAGCCTGGCGCACGTCGTTGATCGCCGGCAGCAGCAGCTCGGGGATTTCCTGGCGATGCGCCTCGAGGTTTTCCAGGTAGCGGCGCAGCACGTAGAGCGCGTTGCCCAGCGCCGCCAACTGACCGTCACGGTCCTCGCCGACACCGGCGGGAATGTCGGTGGCCAGATCGAGCGCTTCCTGGGCCAGCAGCTCCGCGCCGGCCAGCTCGATGAGGTTGAGGGTGCCGCGAATCTGGCTCAGGCACTCGACCGAGTGCTGCAGCAGGCTGCCGTTCTGACGCTCGGCGATGAAGTGCTCGAGATTCTGCTCGGCCTCTTCCATCGTGGCGAACAACTCGTCGCGAACCAGACTGAGGGACGTGGCTCCGGTAACCATCGGCCTAGTGCGCCTCCTGCGCGCAAGAAGAATGAAGGGACATCAATCGGCGAACTCGGGGTTCTTCTTGCTCATGTGCGCCATCATGGCGGTCTGCAGGTCGGTCGACTGCAGCATGGCGGCATTCCAGGTGGCGATGTAGTCCAGGCCGTCCTCGACTCGGTGGTCGCGGGCGTAGCCGATCATTTCCTTGGTGCCGCGAATGGCGATCGGCGACTTGGCCGCGATTTGCCGGGCGATCTCCATCACACCGTCCATCAGCGCGGAGTGATCGGCGTACACGCTGTTGACCAGGCCGATCTGGCGGGCCTCCTGGGCGTCGGCATTGCGGCCGGTATAGGCCAGCTCGCGCATGATGCCGTCACCGATCAGGCGCGGCAGACGCTGCAGGGTACCGACGTCGGCGGCCATGCCCATGTCGATCTCCTTGATGGAAAACTGCGCGTCGGCGCTGCAGTAGCGCATGTCGCAGGCCGAGATCAGGTCGATGCCGCCGCCGATGCAGTAGCCCTGGATCGCCGCGAGCACCGGCTTGCTGCACCGGTCCACGGCGTTGAACGAGCCTTGCAGCTCGAGGATGGTCTTGCGCAGCGCGCGGGCGTTGCGACCGACGTCCTTGCCAAGGCGGCTGCCGGCCTGGGCCAGCAGAGCGAGGTCGATACCGGCGGAGAAGTGCTTGCCGGCACCGCTCAGAACCACCACGCGCACCTCATCGGTGTCGTCGACCCACTGGAAGATATCGATGATCTCCTTCCAGAAGTCGGTGTTCATGGCATTGAGTTTTTCCGGACGGTTGATCTGCACATGGGCGATCTTGTCCGCCAGTTCGACGCGGAATGCTTTGTACTCGGTCACGGGATGTCCTCGGATGCCCTGCTTCACGTCAGGGTGCGGCACTCGGCTGTTGGAGCCTGGGCCAACGGTTCTTATTAGTGTCGGAAACGAATGTCAGAAATCGCGCCACTATAACAAGGCAAGGCCAAAAGTCGATGCCGCGGTCTGTGACACAGGCCACGGCATCGGGTTCGAGCTGGCGCGCAAAACCGCCATCACGTCGCGGATCTGACGGGATCGTGATGGCAGCGGGCTCAGTCGCCCGCCGCCAGCGGCAGCCCTTGGGCGCGGTTGCGGTACTGCCGCCAGGTGTACATCGGAATACCGGCCATGAACACCAGGAAGCCCCAGAAGATCGCCTGTTCGCCGGTGCCGTAGAGCGCCCACAGCGAGTAGAAGAAGCCCAGGCAACCGATGGCCAGCACCTGCGGGCGCGAGCGCGGCGAGAAGGACTCCGGCTTCACCGCCAGCAGTTGCAGCAGCGCCGCGGTACAGAAGGCATAGGGCACGACGCCAGTCATGGTGCCGAGCAGGATGATGACGTTGAACACATCCACCAGGTCGCCGTGGCCGTCGACCATCACCAGCGCGGTGACCAGCAGGCCCGACGCCAGCAGGCCGTTGGCCGGCGCGCCGTTCTTGTTGAGCTTGCCCAGGGATTCGGGGAACAGCCCGTCGCGGGCCGGCGCCACCGGAATCTGCCCCTGCAGCAGCACCCAGCCGTTGAGCGCGCCCAGGCACGCGATCACCGCACCCGCCGCCACCAGGTAATAGCCCCAGTCGCCCAGCAAAATGCGCGCCGCATCGGCGAACGGCGAGGTGGACCTGGCCAGCAGCTCGGGCGGCATCAGCCCCTGCACGGCGGTGATGGACAGGATGTACACCGCCGCCGCCGCCAGCGTGCCGAACAGCGTGGCGCGGGGAATGGTCTTCTTCGGGTCGCGCACGTCGTCCGCCGGCACGGTGGCCGACTCCAGGCCGATGAAGGACCAGAGCGTCAGCGCCGCCGTAGTGGCGATGGCCTGGGCGTAGCCCATGTTCGGCAGCTCGCTGGCCGCGGGGATGCTCAGGTAATCGGGGTTGAAGTGGAACCAGCCGAGGACACCGATCAGCAGCAGCGGAATCAGCTTGAGCGCGGTGAGCAGGTTCTGCACCACGGCGAAGGCGGTGATGCCGCGCAGGTTGATCAGGGTGCACAGCCAGATGGAGCCAATCGCCGTGGCGACCATCAGCAGCGGGTCGGCCAGCGCCGGAAAGAACACCCGCAGGTAACCCACCAGAGTCACGGCGATGGCCGCGTTGCCGATCCACGCGGCCTTCCAGTAGGTCCAGGCGCAGAGGTAGCCGGCGAAGCTGCCGAAGCCGTCACGGGTATAGGCGTAGGGACCGCCGGCACCGGGATTGAGCCGCGCCAGTCGGGCGAAGGTGAAGGCCAGCAGCACGGCCCCCGTGGTCGACACCAGCCAGCCGAACAGGCTGAGCCCGCCGTACGCCGCCAGGCTCGACGGCAACAGGAACACGCCCGAGCCGACCATGTTCCCCACCACCAGCGCGGTGCAGCTCCAGAATCCCATGCTGCCCTTCTTCGCTTCCGCCATCTGCGCTCCTTAAAGTCTGCGGCTTGTTCTATTGGTTCCCACCTGACGCGCCGGTCATGGCGAAGGCCTCTGGATTCGGAGGCCACATCCGATCTGTCCTACAGGGTAGTCAGCACGAGGCAAAGGAGGAAACAGTTTCCGCCGCGAATACGCAGGCTTCGAACGTTTTCCCCATGCAAGATCAATCCGTACCGCGAAAATTCGCCTCGCGTCGCTCAGGCGGAGCCGACCTGCCGGCCGCCGATCCCGAAGACCTGTTCGAACAGGTTGGCCGGCATCGGCTTGGCGAACAGGTAGCCCTGCCCCTCCGCGCACCGCTCGTTGCGCAGGCGATCACGCTGGGCCGACGTCTCGATGCCCTCGGCGATGCTATCCAGGTCGAAGCTGCGGGCCATGTCGAGGATCGCGCGGATCACCGACAGATCCTGCCGGGACTCCAGCATGCCGGTCACGAAGGAGCGGTCGATCTTGATCCGGCTCAGCGGATAGGTCTTGAGCAGGCTGAGCGACGCATACCCGGTACCGAAGTCATCGAAGGCGATCCCCACGCCGTGGCTGCGCAGCGTGCGCAAGGTGTCGAGCACCACGTCGTCATGGTTGAGCACGATGTTCTCGGTGATCTCCAGCTCCAGCGCGTCGGCCGGCAGGCCGTGACGCTCCAGCGCCTCGATCACCTGGGAAACCAGGTTGCCCATGCGGAACTGCGCGCCGAACAGGTTCACCCCCATGCGCATCCGCGCCGCGCCGTTGCGCCGCCAATAGGCGGCCTGGGCGCAGGCCTCATCGAGGATCCAGGCGCCGACGATCGCCGCCAGCGGCCCACCCTCCAGCGACGGCAGGAACGCCGCCGGCGCCAGCAGCCCACGCTGCGGATGCTGCCAGCGCAGCAGCGCCTCCGCGCCGCACAGCGCACCGTCCTTCAGACTCACCTGCGGCTGGTAGAACAGCAGGAACTCGCCGTGGGCCACCGCCCGGTGCAGTTCCATGCCGTACAGGTGCCGCGCCGCCGCCTCCATCTTCAGCGCCGGCACGAAGACGAAGGCATGGCTGCGCCCGCTGCTCTTGGCCTTGAACAGCGCAAGGTCCGCGTCGCCGACCAGCTCCAGCGCCTCCTGGGCATGCAGTGGCGCCAGCGCCACCCCGCAACTGGCCGCCACCCGCACGTCATCGGCATCGATGACGATGGGCTCGGCGATACTGGCAATCGCCGCCAGGGCCAGGCGCATCGCCTGCTCGGGCGAAATCAGGTTCGGCTCGAGGATGGCGAATTCGTCGCCGCCAATGCGCGCCACCGTGGCATCCGCACTGGCCAGGCGTTCCAACCGCCGGGCGACCTCGCGCAGGATGCCGTCGCCCACCGCATGCCCCAGCGAGTCGTTGACGTCCTTGAAGCCATCCAGATCGATCATCAGCACCGCCGCCGGGCGCGACTGCACCAGGAGGTCCTCGGTGACCCGGTAGAAACGGCCACGGTTGGCCAGGCCGGTCAGCACGTCGACGCTGGCCAACTGGCGCAGTGCCTCCTCTTCCCGCTGCCGTGCGGTGAGGTCCTTGAGCACCGCCTCGAACTTGAGCTTGCCCTTCTCCGTCCAGCAGAACAGCGTGAGCCCGAGGGCCAGCTCGGTGCCGTCCTGGCGCACGCCGGTGATTTCCGCCGGCACGTCCATGCCATCCAGCGACGTGGCATCGATGGCGCGGTTGATCAGACTGCGGAAGGCGGCACGGTTACGCTCCGGGAGCAGCAGTTCGAACGACTGTCCCGCCCCCTCGTCCAATGCGTAGCCGTAGAGCGTGGAGGCCGCCTCGTTCCGGGCTACGATTTCGCCCCAGCAGTCGAACCAGACCACCGGCGTCGGCGAACTGCCGGCGTACTCCTCGAACAACGGCCGGGTGCGCGCCGACGCCACTTCGATACGGCGCAGCTCCAGACGATCGGCAGCCATGCGCGCCAGTTCGCGCAGACGCTCGCGGTCGTCGCCGGAGAAGTCCTCGTGGGGCTGGCTGTCGATGATGCACAGGGCGCCCAGCGGATGCCCCTCCACCGACAGCAGCGGCACCCCGGCGTAGAAGCGCACGCCGGATGGCCGGGTCACCAGCGGGTTGTCGTGGAAGCGCTCGTCGCGGCTGGCATCGGGCACCACCATCACCTCGTTCCGGGTGATGGCGTGGGCGCAGAAGGACACATCGCGGCCCATGTCCACGTCGCCCACCCCGGTGGCCGCGGCGAAGAACACGTGGTCGCTGCCGATCATGTTCACCGCCGCCACCGGCATGCCGAACATGCGCACGGCGATCTGCACCACCGGGTCCAGGCTGGGCAGCAGGGCTTCGTCGTCGAATCCATAGTCGGAAAGCGCGCTCAGGCGTTCGCTTTCGTTCGGCAATGTCGCGGGACAGCGCATGGGGAAACCTCCCTTTTTCCTCGTTTCTCCCTTCAGCAATCCCGACAAGGATAGTTGGACTTTGAAAAAGCGGCGGGTCCCGCATGCCGGGACCCGCACGTCACTTGCAGCACTCCACCGTGTAGCGCCGCTCGCCATTCACCTCGTGTACCTGCAGGCCATGCACATCCGAGTCGAAGCCCGGGAAATTACGCTCGAAGCTCTGCGCGAAGGCCAGGTAGTCGAGGATGGAGCGGGTGGACTCGGTGAAACGCTCGCCCGGCATGATCAGCGGGATGCCCGGCGGATAAGGCACCAGCATGACCGCCGCGATGCGTCCCTCCAACTGGTCGATGGGCACCGCCTCCACTTCGCCGCGCACCAGTTGCGCATAGGCGTCGGCCGGGCGCATGGCGATTTCCGGCAGCACGGTGTACATGCGCTTCATCGCCTTGGCGGTGGCATGGTCGCGGTAGCAGCGATGGAGCTCGTCGCACAGGTCGCGCAACCCCATGCCGGCGTACCGGCCGCCGCCGGCCTGGGCGACGCTGGGCAACGCATCCGTCAACGGCTCGTTGTCGTCGTAGCTGCGCTTGAACTCCAGCAACTCGGTGACCAGCGTGCTCCATTTGCCCTTGGTCACGCCCATCGAGAACAGCACCAGGAAGGAGTACAGGCCGGTCTTCTCCACCACCAGCCCGCGCTCCCAGAGGAAGCGGCTGACCACCGCGGCGGGAATGCCCCGGGCGTCCAGCCGGCCACCGGCGGTGAGGCCTGGCGTAGCGAGGGTGACCTTGATCGGGTCGAGCAGCACGTAATCCTCGACCGCATCGCCGAAGCCATGCCAGTCGGCGTTGGGCTCCAGCACCCAGTCACGGGTCTTGACCTCGTCGGTGCCCTCCACGCCCGGCGGCTGCCAGACGCAGAACCACCAGTCGTCCTCGGCGAGATTCTGCTGCACGTTGGCCAGGGCGCGGCGGAAGCTCAGCGCCTCGTCGAAGGTTTCCTGGATCAGCGAACGCCCCGCCGGGCCCTCCATCATCGCCGAGGCCACGTCCAGCGAGGCGATGATGCCGTACTGCGGCGAGGTGGAGATGTGCATCATGAAGGCTTCGTTGAAACGCGCCCGGTCGAAGCGCCGGGCGCCGCCGTCCTGCACGTGGATCATCGAGGCCTGGCTGAAGGCGGCGAGCATCTTGTGGGTGGAATGGGTGGTGAACACCAGCGGGCCGCTGTCCTGGCGGCGGGTACCCATGCCGTAGCGCCCGTCGTAGAAGTCGTGGAAGGCCGCATAGGCGTACCAGGCTTCGTCGAAATGCAGCACCTCGACGCTGTCCCCCAGCGCCTGCTTGATCATCTCGGCGTTGTAGCAGAGGCCGTCGTAGGTGGAGTTGGTCACCACCGCCAGCCGGACCTTGGGTTCGCGCCCCCGCGCCAGGGGGCTGGCGGCAATCTTCGCGGCAATCGACTCGCGGCTGAACTCGGACAGCGGGATCGGCCCGATGATGCCCAGTTCATTGCGCTCCGGCATCAGGTAGAGCGGAATCGCGCCGGTCATGATGATGGCGTGCAGGATCGACTTGTGGCAGTTGCGATCCACCAGTACCAGGTCGTCGCGGCAGACCATCGAGTGCCAGACGATCTTGTTCGCGGTCGAGGTGCCATTGATCACGAAGAAGGTGTGGTCGGCGCCGAAATTGCGCGCCGCACGGGCCTCCGCCTCCGCCAGCGGGCCGGTGTGGTCAAGCAGCGAGCCCAGTTCCGGCACCGAAACCGAGAGGTCCGAGCGCAGGGTGTTTTCCCCGAAGAACTGGTGGAACGCCTGCCCCACCGGACTCTTGCGATAGGCCACGCCGCCGCCGTGGCCGGGGGTGTGCCAGGAATAGTTGGACTGCGCGGTGTGCTCCACCAGCGCGCGGAAGAACGGCGGCAGCAGGCCTTCCAGGTACCTGCGCGCGGCGCGGCTGACCTGGCGGGCGAGGAAGGGCACGGTATCTTCGAACAGGTAGAGGATGCCGCGCAGCTGGTGCAGGTCGGACATGGACTCGGCCGGCGCGTTCTCGATGGTCATCTGCTCGCCGAGGGCGAAGATCGGCAACTGCGGCGCGCGCACCCGCGCCATGCGGATCAGCTCGACCACGTCCTGCAGCAACCGCTGGTTCTCCCCCGCCCCCTCGGCGGCGACCAGGATGCAGGCGAGCCCGTGGTGGGTGGAAGCAACGATGCGCCCCTCGGCGGAACTGGCGGTGGAGAGGATGCTGAAGCCGTCCTGCTCCAGCTCGCGGGCGATGTCACGGACGCGGTCGCCGGCCACGGTGTCGGCCTTGATGTCGCGATGAACGATGAGAATGGGGAATTTTAAGTCTTTATACATTGTGAGCCCCTGAGGCGGACGCTCTGCTGGCGTCGATCCTTACCAGAGTATGGACTCACGGAATATAGGGGAATGCGCTCGGCTGACGGCTGTAATAAAACGTCGCGTTGGCGACAGGCCTGCGTCCTGTGTAGGAGCGAGCTTGCTCGCGAACGGATTATCCGATGACAGCGGAGCTGAGCGGTTCGCGAGCAAGCTCGCTCCTACAATGTCTAGTCCTGAAATAGGTTTACACCTCTGAGGGTTGGCACCAG
>NZ_JBTVPY010000049.1:0-1312 GCF_054720805.1 Pseudomonas sp. MT3 | reverse complement strand
TGTCTAGTCCTGAAATAGGTTTACACCTCTGAGGGTTGGCACCAGACCTCAAAACGCCCGATGTATTGCATCGGGCGTTTTGTATTTCAGAGCGTGGTGGGGACGCTCCCGGTTATAGATATCGACGGCCTCGTGCACCATCCGACGCGCCTGGGCCAGGTCTGCCGGGGGCTGTATCAGTAGCTCATTCTTCAGGATGCCGTTGACCCGTTCGGCCAGCGCATTCTGGTAGCAGTCATAACCATCGGTCATCGAGCAGGTGATGCCGTGTCGTGCATGCAGGCGCTGGTAATGCGCAGAGCAGTACTGGATACCGCGGTCCGAGTGATGCACCAGGGCATGCCGCGTCCTGCGTCGCTGTAACGCCAGGCTGAACGCGCGGGCCACCGACTCGGCATGCAGGCTGTCATGGACATGGTGACCGACGATCTTGCGCGAATAGGCGTCGGTGACCAGGCTCAGATACAGTGGGCCGCTCAGGCTTGGCAGGTAGGTGATATCGGCCACCCAGACGTGCTCCGGAGCGCTGGGCAACACCTGTTGCGGGCCAGGCTTGAGCAGATTGGGGTGGCGGTAGAAGCGGTGAAAGCTGTGAGTGGTCTTGTGGTACGCCCGCTTGGGCGCAACCAGTAGGCGCTGCTCCGCCAGGACGCGAAACAAGCGATCCCGCCCCACGCGAAGCTCTGCGCGGGCCTGTTCCTGAAGCAGAAAATGCAGCTTGCGCGTGCCCAGCCGAGGCTGACGCATCCGCACCTCCCGGACAAACTGAACAATCTGTCGATCCTGCTGGGAGCGCCGATCCGCCGCGCGGTTACGCTGGTAATAGGCCTGGCGACTGACGCCCAGGAACTGGCAAGCCCTGCTAACGCTCAGCCCTTGGACTTGCCTTTGCGTGAGGACTTGCCGGGACGCTTTTTTACGATGGAGACGCCGTAGTCATTCTTCAGGACATCCACCACCGCCTCGAAGAACTGAGCCTTTTGGCTCATGACCTCAAGCTGCTGCTCAAGCTCCTTGATTCGCTGCTCCGGCGTCAGCGGTGTTTTCTCATCAGTCATCGAACCCCTCCGACTAGAGCGAATGGATGCGCCCTGGCTCCAGTTCTGTCGGCCGTGCTTGCGTAGCCACACCAACACCGTCGAGCGCCCCTGGATACCGTAGCGGGCCTGGGCCTGCTTGTAACTCATTTCGCCTTTTTCGACCTGCTCGACCACCGCCAGTTTAAAAGCCAGCGTGTAATCACGCTGACTACGACGCACACCTTCTGCCATCGGAGTTCTCCTGAAAATAAGGGCGAAGGTGTAAACCTTAT
>NZ_JBTVPY010000047.1:0-1591 GCF_054720805.1 Pseudomonas sp. MT3 | reverse complement strand
GTAAGCGTCCAGCCAAGTCACCTTCCGAACTCCAGCATTAAGGGCGATGGTGTCCGCGTATTTTTAAGCGGACGCGATAGCCCTTATCGCCGGGATTTCCATGCGCCAACGAAGCTCTTACCCCAAACCGTTCAAGGCCCAGGTTGTTCAGGAGTGCCTGCAACCTGGTGCGACCGTCTCCAGCGTTGCCATCAGCCACGGCATCAACGCCAACGTCATTCGCAAGTGGCTGCCGCTTTACCGAGATCAGCTACCAGCGGCGTTGCCGGCGTTCGTGCCATTGAGGGCCACGCCTAAACGAACAACTGAGGCGTTCGCACTCATTGAGTTGTCCCTTGGCGAGCAATCGGTCACGGTGAAATGGCCAGCCTCCGATCCTGAAGGTTGCGCCCGCTTTGTGCGTGGGCTCACCCCGTGATCCGAATCGATGCCATCTGGCTCGCCACCGAGCCGATGGATATGCGCGCCGGCACCGACACCGCGTTGGCGCGTGTGGTGGCCGTGTTCGGTGCGGCGAAGCCGCACTGCGCCTATCTCTTCGCCAATCGCCGCGCCAACCGCATGAAAGTCCTGGTGCATGACGGCGTGGGTATCTGGCTCGCCGCGCGGCGATTGCACCAGGGCAAGTTTCATTGGCCTGGCATCCGGCACGGCTCGGAAGTCGAACTCGACACCGAGCAACTTCAGGCTTTGGTGCTGGGTCTACCCTGGCAGCGGGTCGGTGCAGCCGGCGCGATCACAGTGCTGTAGCACCTGCCATTAGCCCATCGGTTTATCTCCGCTGATCGCCTGCTCTGGCACAATCAGCGGCATGACTTCCGCGCCCAATCTCGACCAACTGACGCCTGACCAGCTGCGCACACTGGCCGCGCAGTTGCTCACGCAGGTCGACGTGATGGGCAAGAGGATCCACCGCGACCAAACGGTTATCGAGAACCTCACCCACGAAATCGCCATCCTCAAGCGGCACAAGTTTGCCAAGCGTAGTGAGCAACTGAGCCCTGACCAGGGCCGCCTGCTGGATGACCTGCTCGACACCGACATCGTGGCCATCGAGGCGGAGCTGAACGCGGTCAATCCGCCGGCTGCGCCGGCCGACGCACGCCAGCAGCCCAAGCGCACACCGCTGCCAGCGCAGCTCCCGCGCACCGTGATCCATCACGAACCGGAGAACACCCAGTGCGCCTGCGGCTGCCAGCTGCTACGCGTGGGTGAAGACGTCAGCGAAAAACTGGATTACACGCCGGGCGTGTTCACCGTCGAGCAGCACGTGCGTGGGAAATGGGCCTGCCGCCAGTGCGAAACGCTGATCCAGGCGCCAGTGCCGGCGCAGGTGATCGACAAGGGGATCCCCACCGCCGGCCTGTTGGCGCACGTGATGGTGGCCAAGTTCGCCGACCATCTGCCGCTGTACCGACAGGAAAAGATCTTCGGCCGCGCCGGCCTGGCTATCGCTCGTTCGACGCTGGCGCAGTGGGTCGGGCAAACCGGCGTGCAGCTCCAGCCGCTGGTCGATGCGCTGCGCGAAGCCGTGCTGGGCCAACGCGTGATCCACGCTGACGAAACCCCGGTGCAAATGCTCGCGCCGGGC
>NZ_JBTVPY010000046.1:0-3077 GCF_054720805.1 Pseudomonas sp. MT3 | reverse complement strand
CAGAGTGGTTTTACCGTGGTCAACGTGACCGATGGTGCCGACGTTAACGTGCGGCTTGTTACGCTCAAACTTTTCTTTAGCCATCTTGACCGCCTCCCGTAAGGAATTGAGAAAGTCACGTCACCATTAAAACAAAGGCAGATATTTTCATATCTGCCTTTGCGAGATGGAGCTCATGAGCGGATTTGAACCGCTGACCTCACCCTTACCAAGGGTGTGCTCTACCAGCTGAGCTACATGAGCAAGACATAAGCAACAAACTTGGAGCGGGTAGCGGGAATCGAACCCGCATCATCAGCTTGGAAGGCTGAGGTTCTACCACTGAACTATACCCGCGGAGCTTGAAGCTCACGCTTGAAACTGGTGGAGGGGGAAGGATTCGAACCTTCGAAGTCTGAGACGTCAGATTTACAGTCTGATCCCTTTGGCCGCTCGGGAACCCCTCCGAGTGAGGCGGCATTCTACAGCCTGCCACCGCGTTGTCAACTGTTTTTCTTTAAAAAACTTGAGCTTAGCTCTTCGACAACAACTTCCAGTGTTCCCTCTTTTCAGGTCACCCCTGTGAAGCGGGCGCCATTCTATTCAAACTATTGAGGGCTTGCAACGCTTTTGCACGGCATCGTTTGCTTTTGCAGCTCCGGGAAATCAGCAGACAGTTGGCGCACCAGGACGTCATCCACCAGACGGTTGCTTTCCGGAGCAATCTGCACCCAGTAATCGTGCTGCGACCGCGCCAGTTCGCGAATCAGCGCGTCATAACCCGCAGTCTTCAGGCGCTCCACGACACTGTCTGCGGAGTCCTTGCGCTGGAAGATGCCCAGCGAGATGCCGTCCGTGAGATCGCCCTCGGTAATGACGTAGCTGTCGATCTTGCGCGCCTGCAACTCGCGCAACTGCCACAACGACGCCTGACGCGAGGCCAGAGGCGGCAGATACACCCAGTAATCGACACCCGCGGCAGCATCAACCGTCTCTACGGAGGCCTGCACATCCAGACTCAGCAGCCGCTGCGCCAGCATACGTGCACGCTCTTCCGCCGGAAAACTCCCCAGGAACAGACAGGCCGATGTCGGCGCCGCCGATTTTTCCTCAACCTGCCGACGCTGCGGCGCCTCAGCCGATTCACTCAGCAGACGGATATTCTTCTGTTCACCGTGGAACAGACTGAGTGGCGCAACCTCCTTGGGACGAAGCGGCGCCTGCTGCTGATGCCAGACGTAATAGAAGACATTCAAGGCCAGCAAGAAGAGAAAGAACCAACGCATCGATCAGACTCACTCTATCGGACAGGCGAGCGCCAGGCCGAGAAACACCAGATCCGGAAGCACCACGGCACGCGGGAGCTCGTCCCTTACCAGCTCGGCATCGCCGCCGGTCAAATACACCGCACACTCATCGCCCAGCAGACGACCGGCTAACTCGCATTGCTCGCGCACGAAGCCACGCAACATCAGAACGCAGCCCCGCTCCACGGCTTCAGAGGTTTCCTGGCCCGGCAACAGGTTCTGCAGAGCCTCATGAGCCGCCTCGTCGTCGTAGCGAATACGGCGCGTATGCGTCCTTAACTGGCTGCGCATCAACGGCATCCCGGGAGCGATGTAGCCCCCCATGTGGCGCCCGGATGCATCCACCAGGTCGGAGGTCACCGCCGTACCGAGATCGATCACCAGGCAACCACGACCTGCCAGGCAGTGCCCCGCCACCAATGCAAGCCAACGATCCATGCCGAGTCGCTGATACTCGTGGTATCCATTCACCACGCCACCAAGCTCCTTGGATGGGGCAGCGATCTGGACGGAGACGGGAAATACACTTTCGAGAAGACCACTCAGCGCATCGGTTTCCTGCTCACTACGCACACTCACCATACGGCAATAGCGAATCTCCAGAGCACTGCTCGCCTGCAGTTGAGCAAGCAGCGCCTGGTCGGAATCGGCAACGCCCCCCGCCACAGTTACCAGGTCGTGCTTTCTGACCACACGCCACTTGATCAGGCTATTACCGCAATCCAATTCAAGAATCATCAGACAACCTCAGGCTCAGCTCGCCTCCGCTGTAACGCTGCTCCTGCCCATCGACCAGAAGGCGCAAGGCGCCTCGCTCATCGATGCCCAACGCGCGCCCAACGATATTATTGGCAGCAGTGGACAGCGTGACCTGCCTCCCCTGCCAAAGATGAAGAGACTCCCACTCCTCGAGACTGGCGGAGAAGCCCTGCTCGCGGTGACGGGAAAGCACCAGGGAAAGCTCCGACTCCAGCGCCGCGAGCAGCGCATTGCGGTCGATCAGCACGCCCAGCGCCTCGCGCAACGAAGTCCAGGGCTGATCGATAGCCTCAGCCTTGCGCATATTCACATTGATGCCGACGCCAATCGCGACGCTGCAGATATCGGCCGGATCTCCAGTGAGTTCCAGCAATATGCCAGCGATCTTCTTGCCGCCGACCAGGACGTCGTTGGGCCACTTGAGCCCAACATCGGCAATCCCCAGAGAGCGAATGGCCCGCGCAACGGCGAGACCCACAACAAGGCTCAGTCCTTCGAGCTCTTTCGCACCGCCTCGGACGGCAATGCCCAGGGTGTAATAAAGGTTGGCGCCGAATGGACTTTCCCATTGACGCCCACGTCTGCCACGACCAGCGGTCTGGCGCTCTGCCAGAATAGCGAACGGCGCAACCGCGCCCGCGGAGAGTCGCCGCAGCACTTCGGCGTTGGTCGAGTCGGTGGAGAAGAGCACATCCAGCGGCCAGGGACCGGAGTCCTTCCTGGGTGCGATGATGCTCAGCGGCTCCTCCAGGCGATAGCCACGGCCACGCACTCTCTGCACGACCATGCCATAATCGCGCTCGAAACCCTCGAGGCGCTTCCAGACGGCACTCCGGCTCACGCCGAGCAGAGCACCGAGCTCTTCTCCCGAATGGAAGCGGCCATCGCTCAGCAATGTCAGCAAGGTCTGCATATCACCCCCGCAATATTCAGGCACGCATCATATAGAGGCATGCCGGACTTGCCTATGCAGCAAAGCGTCGGTTTTTTCCCGCGCGCAAAAGCAAAGCCCCCGACCAGCAGTGCTGATCA
>NZ_JBTVPY010000045.1:0-6667 GCF_054720805.1 Pseudomonas sp. MT3 | reverse complement strand
GAAAGTGGTGATGGAAGCGGGCAGCGAACTGACGCTCAAGGCCGGTGGCAGCTTCGTCAAGCTGGATGCCGGCGGCATCACGCTCAGCGGTGCCACGGTGAAGATGAACAGTGGCGGTAGCCCTGGGACGGGAACGCCGGCGGAGCCTTTGTTACCGGGGCCGTTACGGCAAGCTGATGCGGATAAACCGGGCGAGATCCTGTTGCCGGCGCAGCGCCAGGCCCTGATGCAGAAGAAACCGCTCTGCGCGATCTGTGAGGCGGCAAAGCAGGAGGCTGCGAGTGAGTCCGCATGACACTGCGATGTTCCCGTCGTTACCTGCGAATCTGCCCTGGGGGCAGGTGGCGGCACTGTTGCTCGACGGGGTAACTGTCGAGTCGTTGTTGCCAAAGCTATATGAGTGGTCGAGTTCGCCCACGGTGTGGCCGTTATATATGCACACTCGCTGGAAAGATCTTATCGATCTGTCTCCATGTCTCATTCGCTTGAGGGGCCCTGACGACCCCATTCTGCTTCGCTTCCTGAATAACGCCCCGCAGGAGTGGGGATATCTCATTTTTAGCGACCTCGATTGGCCCTCGCTAACCGCCCGGATGAGCTGGCTTGCCAGTGTTCGTCATCCAACCGGGGAAGAAGCGCTACTGCGATTGGCCGATCCGGCCGTGGCCCACGCATTGGCCGGTGTCGCTGAGCGCAATCGCGATCCAGACTGGTTCGGTCCGTGCAGCACTCTGGTCATACCTGACGAACGAAGCGATTGCTGGCACCTGCATCGCCGACCAGGCCCCTGGACCTCGGTGCCCCCACCCCGAGTCCCCTATCAGCTTGGCGACGCCCAGATCGCCAGCCTGGAAGAGGTTAGCTTTCGCGCAACGGTCAAGGAACTCGATGAGCACATGCGACAGTTCTTTCCCGGCTATACGGCCGGCCTGCCCCGATCCGAGCGTTGGCTTCATCTGAACTCATTGACATCGGCGGCCTACGAGTCGGGTTTCTGCTCGCCTCATGACATCACCCTGTACGCCAACATTCACGGTTTCCTGGGACCCCAGGCTCTGGATGATCACCCCGACATCCGAGAGCTTCTGGCAGAAACCGCCAACCAGAATCCGAGCCAGCGGCTCGAAACGGCGGCTCATCGAGCGATGGAGCGTGCTGCCAGCTTATCCGGGAGGCAAGGATGACTCTGCCCAGCCAGAACCCCAACCAGGTCAGCAAGAGCCGGGTGGATGCCAAATCGGTAGTGGGTGTCTGCCCGCTGATGAATCTCAAGGTGCAACTGCTGCCGTTGCGCTACGGCGTCGTGGAGCGCCTCGATCCCTCTGCTCAGATGGCCATGCCTTTCCAGTTGAAGTCGCGTCCTCTCGGCATTCGACTGATGCGCGACGGTTGGCTCTACGTCGTCGCCGACAAGAAGCCGAAGCCGATACTGCACGAGTACCGCGTGTCGAAGGGCGTGATCACTCAACTGCTGTGGAACAAGTCCGAGCTCGCGGCGAATAAGCGTGAAAGCAGCGTTGGAGAGGCAAGCCTGGTATTTTCCCGGGCTGACAAGCTGTACGTAGGGTATTCGGAGGTGCAGTGGACCGCTGCCAAATGCCGGCAGGTGCTGCAAAGCTCGAAAGAGCGACAGTACTTCATGCAAGCGGTGGATTTACTGGGCGTTGACTGCGAGAAAGGTGGCGCCAGCCTGCTCACGAACCAGCAAGCAGCAGCTTGGCTGGCAGAGGTTGCGGAGCAGCCCAGCAAGGTAAAGCCGCCAGTGGGCGCGCTGCCGGAGGAAAGCAAGGATTACCTCTGGGAGCAGGAAGCCTTGTTTCGCAGGACGCAGTTTGGCGAACTGGAGAAGCAACTGAAGCCGCAATACCAGCATGATCACCTTTATCTGGTGGTGCGTGACGACCTCGGCGTACTGCGCGACCTGGCCCAGCACCAGGAGCTGATCACCGGCTGGATTCACAACTGGAGCAACGATGAAGAGGCGCAGAAACGCTACATCATCGGCAGCTATATCCAGTCGCTCTACACCGTGACTGGCGACGGCATCCTTCAGGCGGCGCGGCAGGACCCCCGCTTTGCCGCACTCGAGCGCGATACCGACGAGGTGCAGCGGCAAAGCATCGGCGACTACATCAACACCAAGCATCAAACCGACTGGAAGGGGACTGGTACTCACAGTGGCGCCATTGCCGCCGCCAGAATGCGTATGCGCCAGAGCCTGGGCGAAAGTCTCTACAAGAAATACGCGGACCTGATCGAAAGCCTCGACGACAACACCGACGATGCGCTGGATGGCGCCAAGCTGGGGCAGCGGGGCATCGATGACCTGGTCGACCGTCCGGCGATGGAAGCCTACGTCAAACGGCAAGCCGCCAACCTGCAGCGCTGGAACGCAAGCCTGGACCTCATCACCGACGATCGTGTTGCCTTGGTGACCGCCGAACGTTTCCACCGCGCTGCCTGGTATTTCGACCCCAGCTACGGCAATCAGATGGAGGCGGCGCTGGCGACCGAGTACGCCTGTCTTCGCGATATCTGCCGTACCGACAAGGCCAGTGAAGCCATTGCCAAGCTGTTGGATGAGCAACCAGGCTTCAGCGTGCCGACCTTCTTTACCCTCAGCCATGCGGACCAGGTGGATGTCCAGGGCAAACTGGCGGGCATGGTGAAAGCCGCCCGCGATACCCTGATGCGCAATAAGGACTACCAGGGGCTGAACGAGACTGCTGTGAAGTGCAACAGCCTCCTGAGTACGCAGCTTCCGCACGCATTCGAGATGAGCCCGGATCGCATCACCCTCGACCAGGTCCGCGGTACTGCCTACGAGCCCGCTCGCCAATTGCGCCTGGCCAACGCGATGGACGAAGCCATGCGCGCCCTGCAGGCGGGCAAGCCGCTGGACCCGGCTCAGGTGCTTCGGCATTTGCCGCGTAGCAGCTGGCTCGGACTGCTACGGACCGTGGGGCAGGGTGGAGTGACATTGGAATTCGCCTCACCGAATCAGGTACGCACCTTTAGTACCGATCTCGATGCCCTGCTGGACCTGAAGCGGCAACGTCGTGAGCTGAAGAAGCAAATACGCCAGGCACTGGGACGTGAACGGACTGGCCGGGCACCCAAGGGCAGTCACCGCACGTTGGTGGCCCAGCGTGCCGCTCTGCAACAACCCTTGGTCGCATTGGAAGCTCGCGTAGCGCTGCATTACAGCCCGGTCGGTGAGGGGCCGGGGAAGGTGGGCATGCGGGTAAAGGGCCTGAACAGCGCTCAGGTCGCCGAATTCCAGCGCATGAGCGAGGACTTCCGCCTCAAGCGGCCCTTCAAGGGAGTGGGTGGTGAGGTGTT
The DNA here is from genome assembly GCF_054720805.1 of Pseudomonas sp. MT3. Classification (NCBI taxonomy): domain Bacteria; kingdom Pseudomonadati; phylum Pseudomonadota; class Gammaproteobacteria; order Pseudomonadales; family Pseudomonadaceae; genus Pseudomonas; species Pseudomonas sp. MT3. The sequence continues at coordinate 3,325 of NZ_JBTVPY010000045.1, read as the reverse complement.
CAAGTCGGTTGGGGGCGATTTGTTCGCCTCGGCGGTAGCGGTGATGCAAGTCTGGAGTTTTGTGACGGTAACCTCTGAATTTTTGCGTAAAACGGATACGTCGTCTGCGGACAAGGTCGCATTAGGTAATGCCTTCTCCAGCATGGTCGGCGGCGTATCTGCGGCATTACAAGGGATTGCTATCACGAGCCTCGGGGCCGCGCTTAACAATTACACTAGCGTTGCCGGCAAAGTTAAATCCGCAGCATCTTTAGGTAAGTTGACTGGCGGGTTGGGTATTGCAGCCTATTTCTTCAGTTTCGTTAGCAACGGTATTAGCTTGTATGGGGCTGGTGGTCGCTGGTTAGAGGCATTGCGCAATGGCAATACCGGGCAACTCGCCAGCTCTAGTCTGCAATTGGCTGGAGACTCCGGCCAGATCGCCTTGAATGGCTGGGCTACCGTCCGCACAGGTGGAATCATTTTTCAGGTTCTCACCGACTCAACACAGGCCCGATCTCTCGCTTGGGCGGCCAGTTCAGCTCGGTTGCTGAGTATCGCCGCTCGGGCCAATTTGATTGGCCTAGGTTTGACTGCATTGCAGTTGGGTGGAGAGTGGTTGTACAACCGTAACACTCTTTCGGAATTGGATCGTTGGTTACTGCACTGCGCTTGGGGGCGGGAACATGCAGGTAACAGCTTGCGCAATGAGCGCCTGCGCTTGGCTCTGATTACTGGCTCGCCTCAGGCTCGCCTAGCAAAACTGGGCGGCAAGCCATATGCGCAACTGGTCATCCCATCAATCACCGCACGGGAGCTGGACGACAGCGGACTGAGTTTGACTGCCTATTGGTGCACTGATGCTGCGCGCAATGACTGGGAGCCTTGGACCGATCCCTTGCTCTATCAGTTGAGTTTGTTAAGTAGCCCCGATGAGCCGCTCAGCCTTGGTCTGGAGCTGTTTGCTTTGGAAACCAACGCTCAGCACGGATTGGCTCTGACCCTCCATGCGCCGCTGGCTCCTGGTGAAACCAGTCGACAGGAAGTTCATCTCGAGATCCTCACCCTCAACGTGCAAGACGGTAAACCCTTTAACCGTGTCAAACTCTTGCGGGTGCGCAATCCCAATGCCATGCCACTGCCTGTTACTCTCGACCGCCTGCACCTGCCTGATGACACCATGTTGCCCGGATAATCCATGTTCAAGAAAAAAACGCCCACCCCAGTACGGACCGACGAGCTGGACCTGAAAAGCCGACGCCCGCGGGCAGGCGAATTGCGCTGTTTCCCTACCGGTGAAGCCCTGTTTTTCTCACCGCTTCCAGCTTCGACAGGAGCTGCGCCAATGGACTTTTCTGGTCACTTCTTGGCAGTGAACGAGGTTTATCTTGATGTTGGGGTAAGCAATTACAACAAGGCTTTTCAGACTCAGCTGATGGTTTGGGGGGGGATGTCGTTACTGATTGGGTTTTGGTTATTGCTTCCCTTATGTATGTGGTTCGTTTACCTCTTCGATACCTATCCAAAACCCTTTATAGAGAATCTAATCTCCATACTGCCATTACAGGTTGCCGTCAGCTTGTTCGGGGGGGGATCTGCCATTGCCATTGGCTCCTATGTCATCATCAGCAGTACTCGCAAAAAAGCCCGCGTCCGCCCCCTGCGCTTCAACCGCCAGCGGCGCGAAGTCTGCTACCTGCCCGAAGGCTCCGACATACCGATCATCCAGCCTTGGGAAGACCTGGTGGCCTGGATGTCGGTCAGTACCGGCTATACCGGCGCGGCGGTGATGTCGACCTACACCTTTGGCCTGGCGGTGGACAATCCCGTCACCGATCGCGTGCACTTCCTCACCCACGGCGTGCTCACGCCTGCCCACGCGTTGGGCAAGTGGGAGGCCATCCGCTGCTTCATGGAGAAGGGCCCGGAGCATTGCCCCGGCGTGGCGCCCTATGAAAGCCGCGCCACCTTCGACCAGTTGCGCGCCGATCTGCATCAGGACTATCGCGATGGCTATGTCTCGGCGCTCAAGGTGTTCTGGTTCTACCTGGCCAATGTGGTGACCTGGTGGAAGTTCCCCTACTGGGTGGCTGAGTGGGATCACCGCTACAGCATGAAATCCATGCCCGCCAGCGTGGAAGAATGGTCCCGCCCGTTGCCTGCCGCACAATGGGCCAAACCCAGCGCCGAACTGCTCAAGCAGAACGCCGCGCTGGCAAAGAGTTATGCCCAGGGCAAGAACTTCACGGATCACTTCAATACCGAGTTCAACCAGGCCAAGACGGCCGAGACGCCATTCGGCTGATCGCCGATAACCTCAGTGCGCTTCACAACCCACAATTTGTTGATGCCTTATAACCCCTAAGCCCCGGCCAGAAGGCAGGGGCTTGGTTCATCGTGGTAGCGATTCAGATCGCCAGGCTATCTACTACCAGGCCCCCATCCAGTCGCAGCGCGGCGCCAGTGGTAGCGGAGGAGTAGGGCGAAGCGACGTAGGTCACCAGGGCCGCCACTTCGTCGACTTCGACCACGCGCTGGATGATCGAGCTGGGGCGTTCGCGGCGCACGAAGGCATCCGCTTCCTCGCGCGGGGGGCGGCCGGACTGGCGTACGGCGTTGGCCACCAGGTTCGCCACGCCTTCGGTGAAGGTCGGGCCAGGGCGAATGCCCCAGGAGCACTCATCATGGCCAAGGCCACTGCATTCATCGACCTTCACACCGACGCCGACAAGGTCTGGCAACTGATCGGCGGTTTCGACGCGCTGCCCGACTGGCTGCCGTTCATCCCGCAGAGTACCCTCAGCGAAGGTGGCCGGGTCCGTACCCTGAAGAGCGTCGATGGCGACACCATCATCGAGCGCCTGCTCGACTTCAACGAAGCCGGTCGCAGCTACACCATCCTCCTGGGACCGGCGCCGATGCGCGACTACCAGTCGACCGAGCTTCCTCGCCGATACCGGGGGCGAGTCAGCGGAGGGCGACGCCGAGCCAGGCCAGGTGCTAGCGCTGATGCGCCAGTTGCGGGAACTGCTGCTGCGCAGTGATACCCGCGCCGAGGAGGTCATCGGCCAACTCTGTAGCCTCTACCTGGACCGCGAGGAGGTATCCACCCTGCGGGAGCTGGCCTCGGCGATCAAAGAGTTCGACTACGACCTGGCACTGCAGCGGCTCGGACAGATTCCCCAGGAGACCCGGTAGTCCCCGGGTGAACGTCACCGAGCAACGACGATGCCGAACGGGCCAGACGCGACAGAAGAAGCTCGTCGTCACGCCGAACCTGTTCGCCTCCGTATATAAAGAGGGGAAGGGGGCGAAGCGGTTTTGTCATCTTTCTGCAAAAAGTCGT
>NZ_JBTVPY010000044.1:0-9397 GCF_054720805.1 Pseudomonas sp. MT3 | reverse complement strand
CGGCCTGCGGCCGATACGGCGGGGTAGACATAGAATCTCCTACAGACATCGGTTGCAAGCCCCAGGCGGGGAAGGCGGCGCCTCAGTTCTCCTTCACCACCGCGAAGTTCGGCAAGGTATCCACCGGTTGGGAGAAGTCGTAGGGAATCGACTCCAGCGCCAGGCCGACGTTGCGCTGCACCACGAAGTGCAGGTGCGGGCCGCTGCTGTTACCGGTGTTGCCCGAGCGCGCCAGGGAGGTGCCGGTGGCGACACGCTGTCCTTCATGGACCAGCACCGAGCCGCGCATCAGGTGCAGGTACACCCCCATAGTGCCGTCGTCATGCAGGATGCGCACGAAGTTGCCGGACGGATTCTTGCCGCGCCCGCTCTGGTCGTTCTCGATCTTCACCACGGTGCCGCCACGGGCGGCGATGATCGGCGTGCCCTCGGGCATGGCGATGTCCATCGCATAACGGCCCTTGGGCGTGAAATGGCTGTAGCGGCCATTGGCGCCCTGGGTCAGGCGGAACGGACCGCCCATCCAGGGCAGCGCGTACCGGTAAGACAGCGGCTGCTGACGCGGATCGCCCAGCGCGTAACGCAGTTTGGGCTGGTACACCAAGGGTTTGCCGGGATTACGTGGGGTCAGTGTCGCCAGGCGGATGGCACTGCGCGGCGGCAGTACCCAGCGGATCGGGCGCTCCGGCGCGCCGATGGCGTTCTGCACACCGGTCACGCTCAGCTCCACCTCGACTGGCGCATACAGGTCATTACGCACCTGCAGCGTCTCGCCGCCGGCGTGCTTCCTGGTCTCCAGCTTCACCTGCTGTTCCAGGTGCTCGACCATGCGATCGCGGAAGACGAACACCGCCGCCCCCGCCACGGCCTTGTCCGTGTAGGTGACGACGCCATTGGCGTCGGTGTACTTGTAGATGGTCACGGCCGAAGCCGTCCCCGATGCGGCCAGCAGACCGCACAGGAAGATACTGCGCCCTAGCATGTCGACTCTGGTTATAGGTATGGCGACAACGGCAAGACTAGCAGCGCGGCCCCTGCGGAGCGACCCGCTGGCGGCCGGTGTGTGAAGCAGTACCTTCCATCGGTCGGCTACCCACTCAGGCACCGGGCACGTAGTGCTTCTGGGTGCTGCCACGGGCGATCAGGCGTGACAGGTAATCGAGCTTCTGCGGGTCGCGGTCGACGAAGCGGAAGGTGAGTTGCAGCCACTCGCTGTCGGGCCTGGGCTCCAGCGCCGCCACGGCGTGCAGATAGCCATTGAGGCGGGCCACGTCGCGGTCCTCCTCCAGGTCCAGCACGGCGCTTTCCAGCACCTGCGGCAGCGGCGTACCGCGCTTCACCACCAGCAGCGCTTCCTTGAGGCTGAGTGCCTTGATCACGCAGGGCAGGCTCGCCGAGGGCAGGCGCAACTGACCCTGCTGGCCCTTGGTGCCGCTGCGGGCGACAGGAGCGGCGGCAGCCGGTGCCAGGGCCACCGAACGCGGCGCAGCGGGAGCGGCCGCCGGGCGCACCACCTCGGCCTTGCCGCCGGTAAGGGCGCTGAGCGAGTCATTGGGCATGGCGCCCAGGCTGCGCTGCGGCGCCTGGGCGGCCAGCGCTTCGAGCTTGCCGGCGCGGGACAGTGCCTTCTTCACCTTGCTCACCAACTGGTCGTTGGAGAACGGCTTGCCGATGAAGTCGGAGACTCCGGCCTGGATGGCCTGCACCACGTTGTCCTTGTCGCCACGGCTGGTAACCATGATGAAGGGCGTGGTCTTCAGATTGTCCTGCTCACGGCACCAGGAGAGCAGTTCGATACCCGACAGCTCGGGCATCTCCCAATCGCAGAGAATCAGGTCCACGCTCTGGCGCGCGAGGAACTGCTGCGCTTTGCGGCCGTTCACCGCCTCCTCGATCTGCAGGCCGGGGAAATGGTCCCGCAGCCCCTTCTTCACCAGATCCCGGATGAATGGGGCATCATCCACGACCAGCACACTGACCTTGGCCATCGGCAACTCCTTCGAACGATAGGGCGAAGAATAGCCTCGCCAGGTGGCGACATGCCATCGGCTGGAAACCGCCGGGCCATAAAATGACGAACCCGGCGCTGGGCCGGGTTCGTCGATGTGGCGGGCGGAAGCCTTACTGGGGCTTGTCGCCGTTGCCGGTGCCCTGCACTTCTTCCTTCATGCGGGTCAGGCCGATGTGGCGGACATCGGTACCGCGCACCAGGTAGATCACCAGTTCGGCGATGTTGCGCGCGTGGTCGCCGATGCGCTCCAGCGAACGCAGGGCCCAGATGACATTGAGCACGCGGGAAATGGCCCGCGGGTCTTCCATCATGTAGGTGACCAGCTCGCGCAGGGCGGTCTTGTACTCGCGATCGACGGTCTTGTCGTACTGGGCCACAGACAGCGCCAGGTCCGCATCGAAGCGGGCGAAGGCATCCAGTGCCTCCTGCACCATCTTGCGCACCTGACCGCCAATGTGGCGTACCTCGACGTAGCCGCGCGGCGACTCGCCTTCCTCGCACAGCTGGATGGCGCGGCGGGCGATCTTCGAGGCTTCGTCGCCGATGCGCTCGAGGTCGATCACCGATTTGGAGATGCTGATGATCAGGCGCAGGTCGGAGGCGGCCGGCTGGCGGCGGGCGAGGATGCGCAGGCATTCCTCGTCGATGTTGCGCTCCATCTGGTTGATCTGGTCGTCGATCTCGCGCACCTGCTGGGCCAGGCCCGAGTCGGCGTCGATCAGCGCGTTGACCGCGTCGTTGACCTGCTTCTCCACCAGGCCGCCCATGGCCAGCAGATGGCTGCGCACATCTTCCAGCTCGGCGTTGAACTGCTGCGAGATGTGATGGGTGAGGCTTTCTTTGTTGATCATGTTCGCTCCGCGAAAGCCGCTGGCTCCGGGCCGCCGGCCTGTGATGTTCTCCGGGAAGTTCTACCGCGCACGCAATACCGCGAAACTAGCCGTAGCGACCGGTGATGTAGTCTTCCGTCTGCTTCTTGGCCGGGTTGGTGAACAGGGTATCGGTATCGCCGAACTCGATCAGCTTGCCCATGTACATGAACGCCGTGTAGTCGGAGACGCGCGCGGCCTGCTGCATGTTGTGGGTGACGATGACGATGGTGAACTTGGACTTCAACTCGTAGATCAGCTCTTCGATCTTCAGGGTGGAGATCGGGTCCAGTGCCGAGCACGGCTCGTCGAGCAGCAGGACTTCCGGTTCCACGGCGATGGTGCGGGCGATGACCAGACGCTGCTGCTGACCGCCGGAGAGGCCGAGGGCGGATTCGTGCAGGCGGTCCTTCACCTCGTCCCACAGCGCGGCGCCCTTGAGGGCCCACTCGACGGCTTCGTCGAGCACGCGCTTCTTGTTGATGCCCTGGATGCGCAGGCCGTACACCACGTTCTCGTAGATGCTCTTGGGGAACGGGTTGGGCTTCTGGAACACCATGCCGACGCGGCGGCGCAGTTCGGCGACGTCGACGTTCTTGGCGAAGATGTTGTGGCCGTCGAGGAGGATCTCGCCCTTCACGTTGCAACCGTCGACCAGGTCGTTCATACGGTTGAAGCAGCGTAGCAGGGTGGACTTGCCGCAGCCGGACGGGCCGATGAAGGCGGTCACGCGCTGCTTGGGGATGTTCATGCTGACGTCGAACAGTGCCTGCTTCTCGCCGTAGAACAGGCTCAGGCCGGGCACTTCGAGGGCGACGGTCTCGCTCTCCAGGTTCATGCCCTGACGGTCGCCACGGCCGAGCGCGCCGATGTCGATGCCGTGGGTAGCGGTTTCATGTTGCATGTTCAGTCTCCTTGGGAGGCTTGGCGGCGGGCTCGGCCCGCCGCCGGCAGAATCAGTTTTCCAGCGCCTTGTACTTTTCGCGCAGGCGGTTACGAATCGCGATGGCCGAGAAGTTCAGCAGGGCGATCACCATCACCAGCAGCAGCGCGGTGGCGTACACCAGCGGGCGCGCGGCCTCGACGTTCGGGCTCTGGAAGCCGACGTCATAGATGTGGAAGCCCAGGTGCATGATCTTCTGGTCCAGGTGCACGTATGGGTAGTTGCCGTCCACCGGCAGCGCCGGAGCCAGCTTCACCACGCCCACCAGCATCAGCGGCGCCACTTCACCGGCGGCGCGGGCCACGGCGAGGATCAGGCCGGTCATCATCGCCGGGCTGGCCATCGGCAGGACCACTTTCCACAGGGTCTCGGCCTTGGTCGCGCCCAGGGCGAGGGAGCCTTCGCGGGTAGCCCTCGGGATGCGCGCCAGACCTTCCTCGGTGGCGACGATCACCACCGGCACCGCAAGGATGGCCAGGGTCAGCGAGGCCCAGAACAGCCCGGGCGTGCCGAAGGTCGGTGCCGGCAGGGCTTCGGGGAAGAACATCCGGTCGAGCGAACCGCCCAGCACGTAGACGAAGAAGCCCAGGCCGAACACGCCGTAGACGATCGCCGGAACGCCCGCGAGGTTGTTCACCGCGATGCGGATGATGCGGGTCAGCAGGCCCTGGCGAGCGTACTCGCGCAGGTAGACGGCGGCGATCACACCGAACGGGGTGACGATCACGGCCATCACCAGAGTCATCATCACGGTACCGAAGATGGCCGGGAAGATACCGCCCTCGGTGTTCGCCTCGCGCGGGTCGTCGCTCAAGAACTCCCACAGCTTCTTGAAGTAGAAGCCCAGCTTGGCGCCCACGCCCATCTGGTTCGGCTGGTAGGCGTGCACCAGCTTGCCGACGCTGATCTCGGTCTGCTGGCCGGTGGCATCGCGCATGACGATGCTGTCGCGGTTGAACTCATGGTGCAGGCTGTTGAGCTGGTCCTCCAGCACCTTGTACTGGGCGTTCAGCTCGGCGCGACCGGCGGCGATGTCGGCCTCGGCGGCGGCATCCAGCTTGCCATTGAGCTGCAGGCCGCGCTCTTTCAGGCGCAGGCGCTCGAGGCCGTGGTTGATGCCACCGATGTCCTTCTTCTCCAACCGGTAGAGCTTGGCGTAGAGCTCATCGACGCGCGTCAGGCGGGTCTGCAGTTCGGCCAGGGCGCCCGGACCTTCGGCGACCACCTTGCCGTTTTCCTTCACGCTCAGCAGGTAGCCATAGAAGTTGCCCCACTCGCGACGCTCCAGGGTCACCAGCTCGGCCGGATGACGCTTGTCGGCCAGCCACTCGCCGATCACCCAGGAGAAATCGCTGCCGTAGAGGTCGCGGTTGCCCAGCTTGAGCAGCTCGCGGGTCATGAACTCGGGGCCGTTGTCCGGCACCGGCAAACCAGCACCGCGCAGGCGCTCGCGGGGCACCTGTTCGACCTGCACCTCTTCACCGATCAGGGTCTTGGGCGCTTCACCGGGAACGGTATAGCTCGCCTCGATCACGTCCGCCGGCCAGAAGTGGCCGAGACCGCGCACGGCGATCACGGCGAGCAGGCCGATGGTCATGATCACGGCAATGGACACCGCACCGGCGTTCATCCACACCCAGGGAGAACCGCTGGCAAACCACGCTTTGACGGATTCCTGTTTCTGTTTCACGGAACTAGCCTCGTCGGGCGTCGCTTAGAGCGACGCGTATTTCTTGCGCAGGCGCTGACGGATCAGCTCTGCCAGGGTGTTCATCACGAAGGTGAAGGACAGCAGTACCAGTGCCGAGAGGAACAGCACGCGGTAGTGAGTCCCGCCCACCTCCGACTCGGGCATTTCCACCGCGACGTTCGCCGCGAGGGTGCGCATGCCCTGGAAGATGTTCACGTCCATGACCGGGGTGTTGCCGGTGGCCATCAGCACGATCATGGTCTCGCCCACGGCGCGGCCCATGCCGATCATCAGCGCGGAGAAGATGCCCGGGCTGGCGGTCAGGATCACCACGCGGGTCAGCGTCTGCCAGGGCGTGGCGCCCAGGGCCAGGGAGCCGTAGGTCAGGCTGCGCGGCACGCTGAAGATGGCGTCCTCGGCAATGGAGAAGATGTTCGGGATCACCGCGAAGCCCATCGCCAGGCCGACCACCAGGGCGTTGCGCTGGTCGTAGGTGATGCCCAGGTCATGGCTGATCCACAGGCGCATGTCGCCGCCGAAGAACAGGGTCTCCAGGTGCGGGCTCATCCACAGGGCGAAGGCGCCGGTGGCGAGGACCACGGGGATCAGGATCGCAGCTTCCCAGCCGGCCGGCAGGCTCAGGCGGATGCGCTCGGGCAGGCGGCTCCAGATCAGGCCGGCAGCCAGGATGCCCAGCGGCGTGAGCAGCAGCAGGCTGAAGATGCCCGGCAGGTGGCCTTCGACGTACGGCGCGAGGAACAGGCCGGCGAAGAAGCCGAGGATCACGGTCGGCAGCGCCTCCATCAACTCGATCACCGGCTTGACCTTGCGGCGCATGCCCGGGGCCATGAAGTAGGCGGTGTAGACGGCGGCGGCAATCGCCAGCGGAGCGGCGAGGATCATCGCGTAGAAGGCCGCCTTCAGGGTACCGAAGGTCAGCGGCGACAGGCTCAGCTTGGGCTCGAAGTCGGTGGTCGCGGCAGTGGACTGCCAGACGTAACCCGGCTTGTCGTAGCTCTCGTACCAGACTTTGCCCCACAACGCGCTCCAGGATACTTCCGGGTGCGGGTTGTTGACGCTGAAGCGGCGCAGCTCGCCACCCTGTTCGACGATCAGGCGGTTGGCGCGCGGCGAGAGAGCCATCAGGCCGGTCGACGGAGCAACATTCTCCACCAGCAGGGTGCGGTGCGCAGTGCTGTGGAAGATACCGAGGTTGCCCTGCCTGTCGAGCGCCAGGAAGCCTTTGCGGCGCTGTTCGGGAGCGATGCCGGTCACCGGCTGGTCACCCAGCTTGAAGTCACGCACATGGGACAGGCGCGGCTCGCCATCCTCGCCACGGGCCATGAACCACTGACCGATTCCACCCTTGGAGTCGCCGATCATCAGCGAGATGCCGCCCAGCAACTGGCTGCTGGCGGTCACTTCGGCGGAGGCGTCGTCGAGCAGCTTGTAGCGGCCGTTGAGCTGGTGAGTGCTCAGGTCGAACACGTCGGCCTGGGCGCGGCCGTTGATCACATAGAGCCACTGCTTGCGCGGATCCATGTAGATCGCCTTCACCGGCTCGGCGATCTGCGGCAGGTTGATGCGCTCCTCTTCCAGCGAGGTTTCGCCAGTCAGCATGTTTTCCTGACTGGTCAGGCTGAGCAGGAGCATCTGGCTACCGGTCGAGGCGGCCAGCAGCAAGCCTTCATCACCCGAGACGATCGCTACGTGCTCCAGCGGGCGCCCCTGGGAATCCAGGTTGATGGCCGCCTCGCCATAGGGGTAGCTGATCTGCGGGGTGATGGTTTTCTTGTTGTCCGGATAGGTGACCTTGTAGGTGTGCTTGAACACCAGCACCTGGCCGTTGGACAGGCCCAGCGCCACGGTCGGATGACCCGGCTGGTCTTCGGCGATGGAGGTCACGCTGCTGCCGGCAGGCAGCTTGAGCGCGACACGGTCCATTTCGTCGCCTTTCTTCGCGTCGAAGAACACCACCTCGCCGTTGGCGGCGATGCGCATGCCCACCATGTTCTGCTCTTCGATGCTCAGCAGTAGCGGCGCCTGCGCCGTCTTCAGCCAGGCCGGAGCCAGGGGGTCGCGCGCCTCCAGCGTGGCGCCGCGGAACAGCGGCAGCACAACGTAGGCGAGGTAGAAGAAAATCAGGGTAATGGCGGCCAGGACGGCGAGGCCGCCAACCAGCACGTACCAGCGGGTGAGTCGATCCTTGAGCGCACGCATGCGACGCTTGCGCTGTAGCGCAGGCGTATTGAAATCGATCCGCTCGGGGAGAGAAGAAGTCATCGGGGAGTTGGCCAGGTCGTTCATGCAGTGACACCCTAGCGGCTCTGTGTGACAGAAAGATGACATGGAGGTGACGCGACAAAGCCCACCAGCAGAGCCATGCTGGCGGGCCCGGTCGGGTTGGCGTCAGCCCATGCCGGGCGGCGCTGGCCGCCCGGTTGGCGGGCTGATTACAGACCCAGCTCCTTGCTCGCTTTTTCCGCGACTTTCGCCGGCAGCGGGATGTAGCCGTCTTTCACGACAACCTGCTGGCCGGACTTGGAGAGCACCATCTTCAGGAACTGGGCTTCCAGCGGGTTCAGCGGCTTGTTCGGCGCCTTGTTGACGTAGACGTAGAGGAAGCGCGACAGCGGGTAGGTGCCGTTCAGGGCGTTCGCCTCATTGTCCTCGACGAACTCGCCGCCTGCCTTCTTGGCCAGGGCAACGGTCTTCACGCTGGCGGTCTTGTAACCGATACCGGAGTAGCCCACGCCGTTCAGCGACTGGCTGACCGACTGAACCACGGAAGCCGAACCCGGCTGCTCGTTCACGTTCGGCTTGTAGTCGCCTTTGCACAGGGCTTCTTCCTTGAAGTAGCCGTAGGTGCCGGAGACGGAGTTACGGCCGAACAGTTGCACCGGCTTGTTGGCCCAGTCGCCGGTCAGGCCCAAATCGCCCCAGGTCTTCACTTCCGACTTGCCGCCGCACAGGCGGGTGGAGGAGAAGATGGCGTCGACCTGCTGCATGGTCAGGCCTTTGATGGGGTTGTCCTTGTGCACGAAGATGGCCAGGGCGTCCACGGCAACCGGAACAGCGGTCGGCTTGTAGCCGTACTTCTGCTCGAAGGCCTGCAACTCGACATCCTTCATCTTGCGGCTCATCGGGCCCAGGTTGGCAGTACCCTCGGTCAGAGCCGGCGGTGCGGTGGAAGAGCCGGCGGCCTGGATCTGCACGTTCACGTTCGGGTACAGGCGCTTGTACTCTTCGGCCCACATGGTCATCAGGTTGGCCAGAGTGTCGGAGCCGACGCTCGACAGGTTGCCCGACACACCGCTGGCTTTTTGGTATTCCGGCAGAGCCGGATCAATTGCGGCAACCGCGCTAGCAGTGCCTACGCCCGCGGCGACAAAAGTCAGGGCCGCCATCAAACGCTTGAGTTTCATGCCTTGCTCCTTGAGGAGAATGGGGTTGGATGGAACGGGGGCCAGTATCGTCAGGCCGCATGAAGACTCTATGACGCGAATGTGACAGTTGGATGAAATGCCATCAGCCAATTGCGCGAACGGCAGGGCAGGGCAAAAACAGTCGTGGGGAAATGGCGAAAGGTGTGCTCCAGAGGCGCGGAAGGGCCCTGTATGCCCTTGTAGGAGCGAGCTTGCTCGCGAACCTTAGCAGGCAGCCACACCGTCATAATCTGACGCCACAGCACGCACCGCCGCATGCGCTCCGATCTGGGGAACTGACCCCGTCCGCGATAGCCACCGTCTCAGCGCACACCGCCAGCGCAGGTTGGGTAGAGGACTCCAGAACCCAGCCTGACTTTCCCGCGCGCAAAAAGCAAAACCCCCGACCAGCAATGCTGATCAGGGGCTTTGGGATAGGAGCTTGACGATGACCTACTC
>NZ_JBTVPY010000043.1:0-10879 GCF_054720805.1 Pseudomonas sp. MT3 | reverse complement strand
GCGGCCGATACGGCGGGGTAGACATAGAATCTCCTACGAAGAGCCCCCTCAGAACGTCGGCGGTGTGATCACCCAGAGCACCACGGCATCCACATCCCCCGGGTTGCCATAGCGGTGCGGCTCCTGGCTGGAGTAGCTGAAGCTGTCGCCCTCGTTGATCAGGAAGTAGCGCTCGCCCACCCACAGCTCGAAGGTGCCGCTGAGCAGGTAGCCGGCTTCCTCGCCGTCGTGGCTGTAGCTCTGCTGGCTGTAGGTGCCCGGTGGGAAGCGCGAGTGGAGGATTTCCAACTGGCGGCTGGGCTGCGGGCTGAGTAGTTCGTCGACGATGCCGTCTTCGTAATGCACGCTGGTGCGGGCGTTGCGGCGGACCACGTAGCCGGCGTCGTCGGGGTCGACCTGCACTTCGCTGGCGAAGAACCACTGGATGGTCACGCCCAGGCTGCGGGCGATGTTGAACAGGGCGGGGATCGACGGGTACGCCAGGTTGCGTTCCAACTGGCTGATGTAGCCGGCGGTGAGGCTGCTCTGCTCGGCCAGTTCCGCCAGGGTCATGCCGCGCCGCTTGCGCAGGCCACGGATGCGGGTGCCGAGGAACTGCGCTTCGGCGTTGGCGGGGGCTTCCTGCGGGGCTTTCTGGCTCATGCGGTGGCGGTCCTGGCGATTGGCGTCGTGGGGCATTCTAAACAATGCGCCGGGGCTGTGGACCGATTGCTCTTCGTAGGAGCGTGCTTGCTCGCGAACGAATCTCCCGGCGACTTCGGCGCTGGGCGGTTCGCGAGCAAGCTCGCTCCTACAGAAAAGGCTCAGATCGCCCAGCCCGCCTTGAGCCCTTCGTAGATCGCTTCTTCCGCCGTGCGCGGCGCCAGGCAGTCGCCGATGCGGCGCACCTCGGCGAGGTCGGCGATCTCGTCGGCCAGTTCGTCCACCGGCTGATGGCCCTGGCAGAGCACCAGGGTGTCGATGTTTTCCACCAGCATCGGCTCGCCGCTGGCGGTGTGTTGCAGGTAGACGGTGCTGTCGTCGACACCGTACAGGCGGGCGTAGGTCGTGATGCCGATGCCCAGGCGGTGCAGCTCGCCGGCCATGTGGTCGCGCACGTAGAGCGGCAGGCTTTCTCCAGCGTGGGTGCCGTTCACCGCCAACTGTACCTGGTGGCCGTCGCGCACCAGGCGCTCGGCGATGCCGGGGGCGATCCAGTCGGCGCGCCAGTCGGTGACCAGCACCGAGCGGCCGATCTTCACTTCGCCGCGCAGCACCTGCCAGGCGTCCACCACCTGCAGGTTGCCGGCTTCCTCGTAGGGCGGGCGATAGGGCTTGGCACCGGTGGCGACGATCACCACGTCGGGACGCTCCCGCTCGACCAGTGCGCGGTCGACGCGGGTATTGCGGCGCACTTCGACGCCGGCCAGCTGCATTTCGCGCTGTAGGTTGGTGGAGGCGCCGCCGAACTCCGCGCGGCGCGGCAGCAGCTGGGCGAGGTTGACCTGGCCGCCGAGCTGGCCGCTGGCTTCGCAGAGGGTGACCTCATGGCCGCGCTGCGCCGCAACGGCGGCGGCCTTCATGCCGGCCGGCCCGCCGCCGACCACCAGCACGCGCTTGCGCTGGGCGGCCATCTTGCGTTCGGCGTAGATCAGCTCGCGGCCGGTTTCCGGGTGCTGGATGCAGGAGATCGGGTAGCCACGGTGGAAGTGGCCGATGCACGCCTGGTTGCAGGCGATGCAGGCGCGCACGTCTTCGACGTGGCCGCTTTCGGTCTTGCCCGGCATCTGCGGGTCGCAGATCAGCGCGCGGGTCATGCCGCAGACGTCGGCCTGGCCACGGGCGAGGATCAGCTCGGCTTCCTGCGGCTGGTTGATGCGCCCGGTGACGAACAGCGGAATCTCCAGGTTGCGCTTGAAGGTGCCGGCCTCGTTGGCCAGGTAGGCCGCTTCGATGGCCATCGGCGGGACGATGTGGATGGCGCCGCCCAGCGACGCCGAGGTGCCGGCGACGATGTGCACGTAGTCCAGTTCGTTCTGCAGGGATTTTACCGCTTGCAGCGATTCGTCCTCGGTGAGGCCTTCCGGATCGCGTTCATCGGCGGAGATGCGCAGGCCGATGATGAAGTCTTCATCGGTGGCGGCACGCACGGCGGCGATCACTTCGCGGGTGAAGCGCAGGCGCGCGTCGAGGTCGCCGTTGTAGGCGTCGCTGCGGCGGTTCACCCGAGGGTTGAGGAACTGCGCCGGCAGGTAGCCGTGGCTGGCGACCACTTCCACGCCGTCGATGCCGGCGGCGTGCAGGCGGCGCGCGGCGGCGGCGTAGCCTTCGATGATTTCGTCGATCATCGCCTGGCTCAGCTCGCGGGGCATCACCCGGAAGCGTTCGTTGGGCGAGGCGGAGGGCGCATACGCGACGGCCAGCAGGCCGTCGCTGGATTCCATGATCTCCCGCCCCGGGTGGAACACCTGGGACAGCACCACAGTGCCTTCGGCGTGGCAGGCCTCGGCGATGCGCCGATAGCCGGGGATGCAGGCGTCATCGGTGGCCATCAGTACGTGGGAGGTGTAGCGGGCGCTGTCGTGCACGCCGGCGACCTGCAGCACGATCAGGCCGACGCCGCCCCTGGCGCGGGCGGTGTGGTAGGCCACCAGTTGGTCGTTGACCAGGTTGTCGGTGGGCATCGAGGTGTCGTGCCCGGTGGACATGATGCGGTTCTTCAGCGCCTTGCCGCGGATGCGCAGCGGGCTGAACAGGTGGGGAAACTGGCTCATCGGGCAACTCCGGATTCTTGTTGTGTATTCAGCACTGAACATCGACGCGCAGCCGGTCGATCAACTAGGCGTTACGGGCCTGCCAGTCCACCGGATACAGGGCGTAGAACACCCGGGCCTGCTCGCCTTCGTAAGCCAGCGGGGTGCGTTCGGGGACCCAGATCACGTCGCCCGGCGCCGCGTCGATCACGCGGTCGGCCAGGCGCAGGCGGAAGTGGCCTTCGAGCACCACGATCAGCTCGTCGTAGAGCACCGTCCACTCGATGGAAACGCCATCGAAGCACGCCAGGCCCGCGCCCATCGTCTGGCTGTCGGTCGGGCCGATCAGGCGGCAGATGGCGGCGCGTTCGACCGGTTCGCCAGCGTAGGACTGGAACTGCAGGGCGGACTTTTGGAAGTGACGGACCTCGGACACGGGGTTTCTCCTGGAGTCGGTGAAAGGTCATCTAAGCTGTGTCTATGGAAATTTACCGTCAGTAAAAAATCAACTTGTTTTTTTAAAAGTGACTGGGTAGTTTCATTTCCAGCCCGGTCCTCCGGGCTCAACCGCGACGTGCTCCACAACAACTACAAGAGGAGAGGCGCATGAACCGTTCCGTACGGTCCCACCTCGCTTTGCGGGCTTGCCCGCAGGCCACCGGTCTACCTCTGCCCTGTCTCCCTTGCACCGTGGTTCCGGCGCGCCCGTCCAGCGAGCGCGCAGCTTCGTGCGCTGCGCCCGCGACCTCCTACGACATGGGGTATGCCCGATGACTTTCCGCAAGAACGCTTTCCGTACGAGCACGCTGCCGTCGCTGCTGCTCGCCCTCGGACTCTCCTGTGCCGCCGCCCAGGCCAGCGAGAACATGGTGGTGGTCGGCTACGGTGGCGCCGGCCAGAAGGCCCAGGATGCGGCCTTCTTCCAGCCGTTCAGCAAGCAATCCGGGGTCGGCGTGACGCAGAGCGAGTACAACGGCGAGATGGCCCGCATCAAGGTGATGGCCGACACCGGCCACGCCGACTGGGACGTGGTGCAGATCGAGGGCCCGGACCTGGCCCGTGGCTGCGACGAAGGCCTGTTCGTACCGCTCAACTGGCAGCAGATCGGTGGCAAGGACCAGTTGATCCCCAACGCCGCCAAGGACTGCGGCTCGGCGGCCCTGGTGTGGGGCGTGGCGATTGCCTACGACGCCGACAAGCTCAAGCCGGCGCCGACCTCCTGGGTCGATTTCTGGGACGTGAAGAAATTCCCCGGCAAGCGCGGCCTGCGCAAGCGCGCCATCTACAACCTGGAGTTCGCCCTGATGGCCGACGGTGTGAAGCCCGCCGACGTCTACAAGGAACTGGCCACCAAGGCCGGCGTCGATCGCGCCTTCGCCAAGCTCGACCAGATCAAGCCCTACGTGCAGTGGTGGGAAGCCGGCGCGCAACCGGCGCAGTGGCTGGCCGCGGGTGACGTGGTGATGACCACCACCTACACCGGGCGCATCGCCGATGCCTTCAGGAGCGGTCGCAACCTGCAACTGGTCTGGCCGGGCAGCCTGTACGGCATGGACTACTGGGCGATCATCAAGGGCTCGCAGCACGTCGATGCGGCCAAGCGCTTCATCGCCTTCGCCAACCAGCCCGATGCCCAGGTCGACTACGTGAAGCACATTGCCTATGGTCCGACCAACAAGCAGGCCGCCGAGCGCCTGCCGTCCGACCTGGCCGGCTGGGTGCCAACCTCCACACAGAACCTGCCCCAGGGGTTGGCGATGGATGATGAATTCTGGGTCGACCACGGTGAGGAGCTGGAGGAGCGCTTCAACGCCTGGGCCGCCCAATGATCCTGGCGCCGGGGCCTTCGCGCCCCGGCGTCCTTGTCTCTGAGGAGGAAAGCACTATGACGTCGCTGCAAGCGCAGGCGCCCAGCCGCGCCACCTGTCCGGCCGAGGAATGGAAGCTGCGCGAGGAGCTGGCGGCCTGCTACCGGCTGATTGCGCATTTCCGCATGAGCGATCTGATCTTCACTCACATCTCGGTGCGCATCCCCGGTCCCGAGCACCATTTCCTGATCAACCCGTACGGGCTGATGTTCGACGAAATCACCGCCTCCAGCCTGGTGAAGATCGACCTTTCCGGCCACGCGGTGGAGCCGTCGCCGTACAAGGTCAACCCGGCCGGCTTCGTCATCCACAGCGCCATTCATGGCGCCCGCGAGGACGCACAGTGCGTGCTGCACACCCATACCCGCGCCGGCTGCGCGGTGGCGGCTCAGGCCTGTGGATTGCTGCCGCTGAACCAGATGTCGATGGAGTTCTACGGCCGGCTTGGCTACCACGACTACGAAGGCATCGCCCTGTCGATGGACGAGCAGCAGCGCCTGGTCCGCGACCTGGGCGGTGAACACATCGGCCTGATGCTGCGCAACCACGGCTTGCTGACCGTGGGGCAGACCGTGCAGCAGGCGTTCCTGCGCATGTACTACCTGGAGAGGGCCTGCGACATCCAGTTGACGGCCCAGGCTGGCGGGGATCTGGTGATTCCGTCGGACGAGGTGTGCCGGCATACCGAGCAGCAGTTCAACGCCCCGGCACGGCCTCTGGGGGAGGGGGAGTTGAGCGACCCGGACGGTTACGACCTGGCCTGGGCGGCGTTGTTGCGCATGCTGGACCGGGTGTCGCCGGGGTATCGCGATTGAGTCAGGGTGAAGTTCCGGCGTTGAGCGATCGCGGATGGAGTCCGCTCCTACCCCCGCCTGGGCGTAGGAGCAACTGTCTTCTTCCGGGGTAACCCCAACCCGTGCTTTCCCTTCACCCCAGCCCTCGGCTGACGCCTTGATTGCTCCCTGCGCCGAACGGTCCCCTCTCCCGCTGGGAGAGGGTTAGGGGGAGGGCTGATCCGAGCCTGGAGCTGTCCGCGATTGGCTTCGCTTTACGCTGGACCCTCGCGCGTGCAGCACACCAGCTCTTTCATGGGGCTCAGTATTGGGAGCTGTTCTTCAGCTGAGCTTCGGCGGCCTTGGCCAGGTCCGGCGGCAGGAAGTCCTTGTCCGGGTTGTAGTCCGGCTTCAGGTAACCGCTCAGGGCCTGCAGGTCGCTCGGCGCCAGGGTGCCGGCGGTCTGCTTCAGGCGCAGGTTGTCGAGGATGTAGTCGTAGCGGGTGTTGTTGTAGTCGCGCACGGCGCTGTACAGCGAACGCTGGGCGTCCAGTACGTCGACGATGTTGCGGGTACCGACCTGGTAGCCGATCTCGGTGGCTTCCAGCGAGCTCTGGTTGGAGATGATCGCCTGGCGCCGCGCCTTGACCTGCTCCACGTCGGTGTTCACCGCGCGGTGCTGGTTGCGGGCGTCCTGCACCACCTGGCGGCGCTGGCTTTCGCGCAGTTGCTCGCTCTGGTTCAGGCGCTGGTAGGCCTCGCGGACCTGGGAACTGGTCAGGCCGCCGCTGTAGATCGGCACGTTCAACTGCAGGCCGATGCTGCTCTGGTCGACCCATTTGCCGTAGTGCGGATCACCGGGCGAGTTGGTGAAGCCCAGGGCGTCGTTGTCGCCTTTCTGGTATTGCGCCACGGCATCGACGGTCGGCAGGTGGCCGGCCTTGCGCTGGCGCAGGGTCTCTTCGGCGGCGTCGACCGCGTAGTTGCTGGCCTGCAACGCCAGGTTCTGCTGTACCGAGGTGTCTACCCAGGCCTTGGCGTCGTTGGGCATCGGAGCGACCACCGGCATGGAGTGCAGGATACCTTCGAGGGAGCTGTACTCGCGGTTGGTCAGGGTGACCAGGGCCTGGAAGGCGTCATCCACCTGTTGTTCGGCAACCAGGCGGTTGGCGCGGGCGGTGTCGTAGCTGGCCTGGGATTCGAGTACGTCGGTCTTGTCCGACAGGCCGACGTCGAAACGTTCGTTGGACTGGTCGAGCTGGCGCTTGAAGGCCGCTTCCTCGGCCTTGCTGGCGGCCAGGTTGTCCTGGGCCCGGAGCACGCCGAAATAGGTCACGGCGCTCTGCAGGATCAGCGCCTGTTGGGTCGAGGAAAATTCCAGCTGGGCCTGTTCGCTGATGTTCTCCGCTGCCTTGAGCTGGAACCAGCGGTCGGCACGGAACAGCGGCTGGCTCAGGGTTGCCTGAACCACCTGGTTGTTGCGGTTCAGCGTCGCATTGGGCTCGTCCAGCGAGGTGCGGGTGCTGCCCACGTTGGCGCCGGCGTTGATCTGCGGCAGCAACCCGGAACGCGCCTGCGGCACGGCTTCCTTGCGGGCCAGGTAGTCGGCCTGCGCGGCGGCGAGGTCGGCGTTGTTGTCGACGGCGTCTTTATAGACGCTGATCAGGTCCGTCTTGGTCGGCAGCGAGGAGGCCGCCGGAGCGGGCTGTGCGGCCCAGGCAAAGCCTGTCGAAGCGGCCACGGCGACAGCCAGGGAGAGTCTGCGCAGCATTCGTTCGTCCTAGAAATTGATGCGAGGTGGAGCAAGGCTACGGTTGCCGCCGATGGCGGTCAAGGCGCGTTCGTATGAGCCTTCCGAGGCAGGAGTGTAGCCTCCTGTAGGCAATTGCGCGGTTTTCGGTCAGACGGCATTGGCTAATCGTTGCACACTTGATTAGACTGCGGGCGTTCTTGTCGGGGTGCCCCATGCGAAGGGCTGAGATCGGATAGTTCCGGATCCCGTTGAACCTGATCGGGTTAAGACCCGCGTAGGGAACAAGAAGTCCGCATCCCCGGCGCCTTTCCGCCCCGGCCCCAGCCCTCCAAGGGATGCGTTTCTTCGCCGCTCGGTGCGGCTCCCAGGTCCAGGTTCTCCCCCGGCAATCAACCCCAGGAGAGCCAGGATGAGCACCCAGAAAAACAACGTCACCCGCCTTGAACAACTGGATCGCCAGTCGACCCAGCCCTTCCCGAATTCGAAGAAGGTCTACCTGACCGGCTCGCGCCCGGACATCCGCGTCCCCGTGCGGGAAATCTCCCTCGCCGATACCCCCACCGCCTTCGGTGGCGAGAAGAACGCCCCGGTGATGGTCTACGACACCTCCGGCCCCTACACCGACCCGGACGTGCGCATCGACCTGCGCAAGGGGCTGCCGGACGTGCGTTCGCGCTGGATCGACGAGCGTGGCGACACCGAAATCCTTCCCGGCCTGACCTCCGAGTTCGGCCAGTCGCGCCTGGCCGATGCCAGCCTCGACGCCCTGCGCTTCGCCCACGTGCGCACCCCGCGCCGCGCCAAGGCTGGCGGCAACGTCACGCAGATGCACTACGCGCGCCGGGGCATCATCACGCCGG
The DNA here is from genome assembly GCF_054720805.1 of Pseudomonas sp. MT3. Taxonomy (NCBI): domain Bacteria; kingdom Pseudomonadati; phylum Pseudomonadota; class Gammaproteobacteria; order Pseudomonadales; family Pseudomonadaceae; genus Pseudomonas; species Pseudomonas sp. MT3. Next base: position 2,893 of record NZ_JBTVPY010000043.1, on the reverse strand, counting down.
AGATGGAATACATCGCCATCCGCGAGAACATGAAGCTGCAGGAAGCCCGCGCCGCCGGCCTGCTCGATGCGCAGCATCCGGGGCAGAGCTTCGGCGCCAGCATCCCGAAGGAAATCACCCCCGAGTTCGTCCGTGAGGAAGTGGCCCGTGGCCGCGCGATCATCCCGGCGAACATCAACCACACCGAACTGGAACCGATGATCATCGGCCGCAACTTCCTGGTGAAGATCAACGGCAACATCGGCAACAGCGCGCTGGGATCCTCCATCGAGGAAGAAGTGGAGAAGCTCACCTGGGGCATCCGCTGGGGCGCCGACACGGTGATGGACCTGTCCACCGGCAAGCACATCCACGAGACCCGCGAGTGGATCCTGCGCAACAGCCCGGTGCCGATCGGCACCGTGCCGATCTACCAGGCGCTGGAGAAGGTCAACGGCGTCGCCGAGGACCTGACCTGGGAAATCTTCCGCGACACCCTGATCGAACAGGCCGAGCAGGGCGTGGACTACTTCACCATCCACGCCGGCGTGCTGCTGCGCTACGTACCGCTGACCGCCAAGCGGGTCACCGGCATCGTCTCGCGTGGCGGCTCGATCATGGCCAAGTGGTGCCTGGCGCATCACAAGGAAAACTTCCTCTACACCCACTTCGAGGAAATCTGCCAGATCATGAAGGCCTACGACGTCAGCTTCTCGCTGGGCGATGGCCTGCGTCCGGGCTCGGTGGCCGACGCCAACGACGCCGCCCAGTTCGGCGAACTGGAGACCCTCGGCGAGCTGACCCGGATTGCCTGGAAACATGACGTCCAGGTGTTGATCGAAGGTCCCGGCCACGTGCCGATGCACCTGATCAAGGAGAACATGGACAAGCAGCTGGAGTGCTGCGACGAGGCGCCGTTCTATACCCTCGGCCCGCTGACCACCGATATCGCGCCGGGCTACGACCACATCACCTCCGGCATCGGCGCGGCGATGATCGGCTGGTTCGGCTGCGCCATGCTCTGCTACGTCACGCCCAAGGAGCACCTGGGCCTGCCGAACAAGGATGACGTGAAGACCGGGATCATCACCTACAAGATCGCCGCGCACGCCGCCGACCTCGCCAAGGGCCATCCGGGCGCGCAGATCCGCGACAACGCGCTGTCCAAGGCGCGCTTCGAGTTCCGCTGGGAAGACCAGTTCAACCTCGGCCTGGACCCGGACACCGCCCGCGCCTTCCACGACGAGACGCTGCCCAAGGACTCGGCCAAGGTCGCGCACTTCTGTTCCATGTGCGGGCCGAAGTTCTGCTCGATGAAGATCACCCAGGAAGTCCGCGACTACGCCAAGGAAAACGGCCTGACCGATGAGCAGAAGGCCATCGAGGCCGGCTTCCAGCAGCAGTCCGCGCGCTTCAAGGACGAGGGCTCGGTGATCTACAAGCAGGTCTGATCGCTACACCGTGGCACCCTGTAGGAGCGAGCTTGCTCGCGAATGAACCCCGCTGCGGGGCTGTTCGCGAGCAGGCTCGCTCCTACGAAGAACAAAAAGCTATTCCAACCTTCGAGCCTTGTACTCATCGTGACCACTACTGCCATCGACTATTCACCGACTTCCGCCGTGGGCAGCGCCCAGCGCGTGCTCGGCCTGCGCGACGTGTTTTCCCTGTGGTTCTCCCTCGGCATCGGCCTGATGGTGTTGCAGACCGGCGCGCTGCTGGCGCCGGGCCTGGGCCTGGCCGGCGCGCTGGGCGCGATCCTGCTCGGCACCCTGGTCGGCGTCCTGCTGCTGGCCGGCGCCGGAGTGATCGGCACCGATACCGGACTGTCCGCGATGGCCTCGCTCAAGCTCAGCCTGGGTAGCCACGGCGCGGCGTTGCCGGCCTTGCTCAACCTGCTGCAACTGGTGGGCTGGGGCGCCTTCGAGATCATCGTCATGCGTGACGCCGCCAGCCTGCTGGCGACCCGAGCCTTCGGCGAAGGCGGCGCCGGGACCCAGCCGGCGCTCTGGACCCTGGTGTTCGGCGCGCTGGCGACCCTGCTGGCGGTCAGCGGGCCGCTCGCCTTCGTGCGCCGCGTGCTGCGCCGCTGGGGCATCTGGCTGCTGATCGCCGCCTGTATCTGGCTGACCATCGACCTGTTCCAGCGCGCCGACCTGGCCTCGCTCTGGACCAAGGCCGGCGACGGCTCGCTGTCCTTCGCCGTGGGCTTCGATATTGCCATCGCCATGCCGCTGTCCTGGCTGCCGCTGATCGCCGACTACTCGCGCTTCGGCAAGCGCGCCGGACACACCTTCGGCGGCGCCGCGCTGGGCTTCTTCATCGGCTGCTTCTGGCTGATGGGCCTGGGCGTGGCCTACACCCTGGCGTTCGCCGAGGGCAGCGACGCCAATGCGCTGCTGCTGGCGCTGGCCGGCGCCGGCATGGGCATCCCGCTGCTGCTGATCCTGCTGGACGAGTCGGAGAAGGCCTTCGCCGACATCCACTCGGCGGCGGTGTCCAGCGGCATCCTGCTGCCGCTCAAGGTCGAGCACCTGGCCCTGGCCATCGGCGTGATCTGCACCCTGATCGCCTGGTTCGCGCCGCTGGCGCAGTACCAGAACTTCCTGCTGCTGATCGGCTCGGTGTTCGCCCCACTGTTCGGCGTGGTGCTGGTGGATCACTTCGTCCTCCGCCGCCGCGCGCCGGCCGCGATTCCCCACGGGCTGCGCTGGGGCTCGCTGCTGGCCTGGGGCGGCGGCGTGGCGGTCTATCACCTGCTGGCGAACTACCAGCCGGACCTGGGCGCGACCCTGCCGGCGCTGGTGGTGGCGGGTGTGCTGCAGTTGCTGCTGGGGCGGATCGGCGCCAAGGCGCTGGCTTCGGCGTAAGGCTGTTCGCGAGCAAGCTCGCTTGTATGGCGTAGGGTAGGAGCCTG
>NZ_JBTVPY010000042.1:0-15907 GCF_054720805.1 Pseudomonas sp. MT3 | reverse complement strand
TTCCATTTCGACCAGTTCCAGCAGCTCGGCGTCGTCAACCATGTCGGCCTTGTTCAGGAACACGACGATGTAGGGAACACCTACCTGACGGGACAGCAGGATGTGCTCGCGGGTCTGCGGCATGGGGCCGTCAGCAGCCGAGCAAACCAGGATCGCGCCGTCCATCTGCGCAGCACCGGTGATCATGTTCTTCACGTAGTCGGCGTGGCCCGGGCAGTCTACGTGAGCGTAGTGGCGTACCGGCGAGTCGTATTCAACGTGAGAGGTGTTGATGGTGATACCACGAGCCTTCTCTTCCGGCGCGTTGTCGATCTGGTCGAAAGCGCGAGCGGAGCCGCCCCAGGTATCGGAGCAGACCTTGGTCAGAGCAGCGGTCAGAGTGGTTTTACCGTGGTCAACGTGACCGATGGTGCCGACGTTGACGTGCGGTTTGTTACGTTCGAATTTTTCCTTAGCCACGACAGTAAACCTCTTACTTAAAGGGCTGAATCAAGCTTGTTTTTTAACGAGAGCTTCGACGATGTTCGACGGAGCTTCGGCGTACTTGGAGAATTCCATAGAGTAGCTTGCGCGACCCTGGGACATGGAACGCACGTCGGTTGCGTAACCGAACATTTCGCCCAGCGGAACCTCGGCACGAATCACCTTACCGGAAACCGAGTCCTCCATCCCCTGAATCAGACCACGACGACGGTTCAGGTCACCCATCACGTCGCCCATGTAGTCCTCAGGAGTCACCACCTCTACCTTCATGATCGGCTCAAGCACCTTACCACCGCCCTTCTGGGCCAGTTGCTTGGTCGCCATGGAAGCAGCGATCTTGAACGCCATCTCGTTGGAGTCGACGTCATGGTAGGAACCATCGAACACGGTAGCCTTCAGGCCGATGAGCGGATAGCCGGCAACGACGCCGTTCTTCATCTGCTCTTCGATACCCTTCTGGATCGCCGGGATGTATTCCTTCGGAACCACACCGCCCACGACTTCGTTGACGAACACCAGACCTTCGGTGATGTTGCCCTTCTCGTCCACATCCGGAGTCGAGAAGCGGATCCAGCAGTGGCCGAACTGGCCGCGACCGCCGGACTGGCGAACGAACTTGCCTTCGATCTCCACATTGTCCTTGGAGATGGTTTCACGATAGGAAACCTGCGGCTTGCCGATGTTGGCTTCGACGCCGAATTCGCGCTTCATGCGATCGACGAGGATATCCAGGTGCAGCTCACCCATACCGGAGATGATGGTCTGGCCGGTTTCTTCGTCGGTCTTGACGCGGAACGACGGGTCTTCCTGGGCCAGCTTGCCGAGGGCGATGCCCATCTTCTCCTGGTCAGCCTTGGTCTTCGGCTCAACAGCTACCGAGATCACCGGCTCAGGGAAGTCCATACGCTCGAGAATGATCGGCTTCTCGATGTCGCACAGGGTGTCACCGGTGGTGACGTCCTTCATGCCGATCAGAGCAGCGATGTCACCAGCGCGTACTTCCTTGATCTCGTCACGCTGGTTGGCGTGCATCTGCACCATACGACCAACGCGCTCTTTCTTGCCCTTCACGGAGTTGATAACCGAGTTACCAGACTCCAGAACGCCCGAGTAGACGCGAACGAAGGTCAGAGTACCGACGAACGGGTCGGTAGCGATCTTGAACGCCAGAGCGGAGAACGGAGCATTGTCGTCAGCCGGACGCTCGTCGTGGATTTCGTTGTCATCAGTGCTGTCCGGGTGGACACCCTGAATCGCCGGAATCTCGGTCGGAGCAGGCAGGAAGTCGATGACGGCGTCGAGAACCAGGGGCACGCCCTTGTTCTTGAAGGAGGAGCCGCAAACAGCCGGAACGATTTCGCAGGCGATGGTGCGCAGACGCAGACCGGCCTTGATGTCCTCGATGGAGAGATCACCCTCTTCGAGGTACTTGTTCATCAGCTCTTCATTGGCCTCGGCAGCAGCCTCGACCATGTTGTTGCGCCACTCGTTGGCCAGCTCGACCATATCGGCGGGAATTTCTTCCTCGCGATAGGAAGTGCCTTTGTCGTCTTCGTTCCAGTAGATGGCCTTCATCTTCAGCAGGTCAACCTGACCCTGGAAGTCATCTTCTGCACCGATGGCCAGCTGAACCGGAACCGGGGTGTGACCCAGGCGGTTCTTGATCTGACCGACGACGCGCAGGAAGTTGGCGCCGGCGCGGTCCATCTTGTTCACGTAAACAATACGCGGAACGCCGTACTTGTTGGCTTGACGCCATACGGTTTCGGACTGCGGCTCAACGCCGGAGGTGCCGCAGAACACAACGACGGCGCCGTCCAGTACGCGCAGGGAGCGCTCAACTTCAATGGTGAAGTCTACGTGGCCGGGGGTGTCGATGACGTTTACGCGGTACTTGTCGTACTGGCCGCGCGAACCTTCCCAGAAGGTGGTGATCGCAGCGGAGGTGATGGTGATACCACGCTCCTGCTCCTGCACCATCCAGTCGGTAGTGGCAGCGCCGTCGTGCACCTCACCCATCTTGTGGCTGAGACCTGTGTAGAACAGGATCCGCTCGGTGGTGGTGGTCTTGCCCGCGTCAACGTGGGCACAGATACCAATGTTCCGGTAGCGGTTGATTGCTGTGTTACGAGCCATAAAGCCCTCGCAGAAGTAGTGTTGCCGTAATTAGAAGCGGTAGTGCGAGAACGCTTTGTTGGCCTCGGCCATACGGTGCACGTCTTCACGCTTCTTGACGGCGGCGCCTTTACCTTCAGCGGCATCCATCAGTTCGCCAGCGAGACGCAGCGCCATGGACTTCTCGCCACGCTTGCGGGCGAAGTCCACCAGCCAGCGCATGGCCAGTGCATTACGACGGGACGGACGTACTTCGACCGGAACCTGGTAGGTAGCACCGCCAACACGGCGGGACTTCACTTCGACCAGCGGAGCGATGGCGTCGAGTGCTTTTTCGAAGAGTTCCAGGGGGTCGCCTTTACCGCGCTCTTTGACCTTGTCCAGAGCACCGTAAACGATACGCTCGGCAACGGCTTTCTTGCCGCTTTCCATCACGTGGTTCATGAACTTCGCCAGAATCTGGCTTCCGTATTTAGGATCGGCCAGGATCTCACGCTTGGCCGCTACACGACGTCTTGGCATTGATAAGCCCTCAAACGGTCTTCAGGTTAGCCCGGGACGGTGCCCGACCTTACTCTTATCGACTCAGAAAATAGGAAAACAAAATTACTTCGGACGCTTCGCGCCGTACTTCGAACGACCCTGCTTACGGTCTTTGACGCCGGAGGTATCCAGCGAACCGCGCACGGTGTGGTAGCGAACACCCGGAAGGTCCTTTACACGACCGCCACGGATCAGCACTACGCTGTGCTCTTGCAGGTTGTGACCTTCACCACCGATGTACGAGGAAACCTCGAAACCGTTGGTCAGGCGAACACGGCACACTTTACGCAGTGCGGAGTTCGGCTTCTTCGGGGTGGTGGTGTATACGCGGGTGCATACGCCGCGACGCTGAGGGCAGTTCTGCAGGGCAGGAACGCCACTCTTGTCTACCAGGCGCTTGCGCGGCTTGCGCACCAGCTGGTTGATAGTTGCCATCTATAGCTCCACTGATTGTCTTACGACACTTAAAAACGAAAATGGGCAGAGCATGAGCCCTGCCAATTTTCGGGGTACAAGATACTAAAGACCTTACGGAATCCAGTCAAGACGAAGCCCCGGCTGTCAAGACAACCGGGGCTTCGTTTGAGGCTTAGTTACCGCTCAGGTTGAGCGCTTCGGCCAGTGCTGCTTCGGCCTCGCTCGCGCTCACGCGCTGCGGTTTGCCGAGCTCACGCTGGCGCTTGCGCTCGCTGTGGTAGGCCAGACCGGTACCCGCCGGGATCAGACGACCCACGACCACGTTCTCCTTCAGGCCGCGCAGGAAGTCGCGCTTGCCGGTGACCGCCGCCTCGGTGAGGACGCGGGTGGTCTCCTGGAAGGATGCCGCCGAGATGAACGACTCGGTGGACAGCGAGGCCTTGGTGATACCCAGCAGAACGCGTTCGTACTTGGCCGGGAACTTGTCCTGGGCACCCAGTACTTCGTTCTCTTCCAGCACGTGAACCAGCTCGACCTGGTCGCCCTTGATGAAGGACGAATCGCCCGACTCGGCCACTTCGACCTTGCGCAGCATCTGGCGCAGGATGGTCTCGATGTGCTTGTCGTTGATCTTCACGCCCTGCAGACGGTAAACGTCCTGGATCTCGTTGACGATGTACTTGGCCAGCGAGCTGACGCCCAGCAGGCGGAGAATGTCGTGCGGGTTGCTCGGGCCGTCGGAGATCACTTCACCACGGCTTACCTGTTCACCTTCGAACACGTTCAGGTGACGCCACTTCGGAATCAGCTCCTCGTACGGATCGCTACCGTCGGTGGGAGTGATGACCAGGCGGCGCTTGCCCTTGGTTTCCTTGCCGAAGGAGATGGTGCCGCTGATTTCCGCCAGGATCGAAGGCTCTTTCGGACGACGAGCTTCGAACAGGTCGGCAACGCGCGGCAGACCACCGGTGATGTCGCGGGTCTTCGAGGTTTCCTGCGGGATACGCGCGATAACGTCACCGATACGCACTTTCGCGCCATCGTTGAGGTTGACCAGAGCGTTCGCCGGCAGGAAGTACTGGGCCGGTACGTCGGTACCCGGCAGCAGCAGATCCTTGCCTGCGGCGTCGATCAGCTTCACGGCCGGACGAATGTCCTTGCCGGCAGCCGGACGATCCTTCGGATCCATCACTTCAATGTTGGTCAGACCGGTCAGTTCGTCGGTCTGGCGCTTGATGGTGATGCCCTCTTCCATGCCCACGAAGGCCACGGTGCCGTCCATTTCGGTGACGATCGGGTGGGTGTGCGGGTCCCACTTGGCGACGATGGCGCCCGGATCGACCTTGTCACCTTCCTTCACGGAAATCACCGCACCGTACGGCAGCTTGTAGCGCTCGCGCTCACGACCGAAGTCGTCGGCCACCGCCAGCTCGCCGGAGCGGGAAACCGCTACCAGGGCGCCGTCGGCACGCTCTACGTGCTTCAGGTTGTGCAGGCGGATGGTGCCGCCGTTCTTGACCTGCACGTTGTCCACGGCGGAAGTACGGCTGGCCGCACCACCGATGTGGAAGGTACGCATGGTCAGCTGGGTACCCGGCTCACCGATCGACTGGGCAGCGATAACGCCGACCGCCTCACCGATGTTCACGCGGTGACCACGGGCCAGATCGCGGCCGTAGCACATGGCGCAGATGCCATGACGGGTTTCGCAGGTGATCGGCGAACGCACAACGACTTCGTCGACGCTCATCTGCTCGAGGAAATCGACCCACTTCTCGTCGATCAGGGTACCGGCTTCGACGATCACCTCGTCGCTGCCCGGCTTGAACACGTCGCGAGCCATCACGCGGCCGAGGACACGCTCACCCAGCGGCTCTACCACGTCGCCGCCTTCGATGTGCGGGGACATGACCAGGCCACGATCGGTGCCGCAGTCGATCTCGGTCACCACCAGGTCCTGGGCCACGTCGACGAGACGACGGGTCAGGTAACCGGAGTTCGCGGTCTTCAGTGCGGTATCCGCCAGACCCTTACGAGCACCGTGGGTGGAGATGAAGTACTGGAGTACGTTCAGGCCTTCACGGAAGTTCGCGGTGATCGGGGTCTCGATGATCGAGCCGTCCGGCTTGGCCATCAGGCCACGCATGCCGGCCAGCTGACGGATCTGGGCCGCGGAACCCCGCGCACCGGAGTCCGCCATCATGTACATGGAGTTGAAGGACTCCTGGTCGACCTGCTTGCCTTCGCGATCGGTCACCTTCTCTTTCGAGAGGTTGGCCATCATCGCCTTGGAGACTTCGTCGTTGGCCTTGGACCAGAGGTCGATCACCTTGTTGTACTTCTCACCCTGGGTTACCAGGCCGGAGGCGTACTGGCTCTCGATCTCCTTCACTTCCTCGGTGGCGGCATCGATGATGCGGGCCTTTTCGTCCGGGATGACGAAGTCGTTCACGCCGATCGACACACCGGAGATGGTCGAGTAGGCGAAGCCGGTGTACATCAGCTGGTCAGCGAAGATGACGGTGTCCTTCAGACCGACCACGCGATAGCAGTGGTTGATCAGCTTGGAGATCGCCTTCTTCTTCATCGACTGGTTGACCACGTCGAAGGGCAGGCCGGCCGGGACAACCTGGAACAGCAGCGCACGGCCGACGGTGGAGTCGACGATACGGGTGTTGGCGGTCAGGGAGCCGTCTTCGTTCTTGATCTTCTCGTTGATGCGCACTTTTACGCGGGCGTGCAGGGACACCTGGCCGCTGCGGTAGGCGCGGTCAACTTCCTGCAGGTCGGCAAAGGCCATGCCCTCGCCCTTCGCGTTGATCGCTTCACGGGTCATGTAGTACAGACCCATTACCACGTCCTGCGACGGAACGATGATCGGCTCGCCGTTGGCGGGCGACAGAATGTTGTTGGTGGACATCATCAGCGCACGCGCTTCCAGCTGAGCCTCAAGGGTCAGCGGGACGTGCACGGCCATCTGGTCACCGTCGAAGTCGGCGTTGTACGCGGCGCAGACCAGCGGGTGCAGCTGGATGGCTTTACCTTCGATCAGTACCGGCTCGAACGCCTGGATGCCCAGACGGTGCAGGGTCGGCGCACGGTTCAGCAGTACGGGGTGTTCGCGGATGACTTCGGCGAGAACGTCCCACACTTCCGGCAGCTCGCGCTCGACCATCTTCTTGGCGGCCTTGATGGTGGTGGCCATGCCACGACCTTCCAGCTTGCCGAAGATGAACGGCTTGAACAGCTCCAGGGCCATTTTCTTCGGCAGACCGCACTGGTGCAGACGCAGGGTCGGACCTACGGTAATTACCGAACGACCGGAGTAGTCCACGCGCTTGCCGAGCAGGTTCTGACGGAAGCGGCCCTGCTTGCCCTTGATCATGTCGGCCAGGGACTTCAGCGGGCGCTTGTTCGAGCCAGTGATGGCACGGCCGCGACGGCCGTTGTCCAGCAGGGCGTCGACTGCTTCCTGCAGCATGCGCTTTTCGTTGCGCACGATGATGTCCGGAGCAGCCAGGTCGAGCAGGCGCTTCAGACGGTTGTTACGGTTGATCACGCGGCGATACAGATCGTTCAGATCCGAGGTCGCGAAGCGGCCGCCATCCAGCGGAACCAGCGGACGCAGATCCGGCGGCAGCACCGGCAGGACGGTCAGCACCATCCACTCCGGATGGTTGCCGGAGCCCTGGAAGGCTTCCATCAGCTTCAGGCGCTTGGACAGCTTCTTGATCTTGGTTTCCGAGTTGGTCTGCGGAATCTCTTCGCGCAGGCGGCCAATCTCGTGCTCCAGATCGATAGCGTTGAGCAGCTCGCGAACGGCTTCCGCACCCATGCGGGCGTCGAAGTCGTCACCGAACTCTTCGAGGGCTTCGAAGTACTGCTCGTCGTTCAGCAGCTGACCCTTCTCGAGGGTGGTCATGCCCGGGTCGATCACCACGTAGCTCTCGAAATAGAGCACGCGCTCGATGTCACGCAGGGTCATGTCCAGCAGCAGGCCGATACGGGACGGCAGGGACTTCAGGAACCAGATGTGGGCGACCGGCGAGGCCAGCTCGATGTGGCCCATGCGCTCACGGCGCACCTTGGCCAGCGCGACTTCAACGCCGCACTTCTCGCAGATCACACCGCGATGCTTCAGGCGCTTGTACTTACCGCACAGGCACTCGTAGTCCTTCACCGGGCCGAAGATCTTGGCGCAGAACAGGCCATCGCGCTCCGGCTTGAAGGTACGGTAGTTGATGGTCTCCGGCTTCTTGACTTCGCCGAAGGACCAAGAACGAATCATCTCGGGCGAGGCCAGGCCAATACGGATGGCATCGAACTCTTCGATCTGACCCTGGTTTTTCAACAGATTAAGCAAGTCTTTCAAGGCCTTTCCTCCTCACGGACCCGGTGCGACCGGCCTTGACCAGCCGCACCGTTCTGACGTCACGTGTTATTCGGTTTCCAGTTCGATATCGATGCCGAGCGAGCGGATCTCTTTGATCAGCACGTTGAAGGACTCGGGCATGCCGGCCTCCATGCGGTGATCCCCGTCCACGATGTTCTTGTACATCTTGGTACGGCCGTTCACGTCGTCCGACTTCACGGTCAGCATTTCCTGCAGGGTGTAGGCGGCACCGTAGGCTTCCAGCGCCCAGACCTCCATCTCCCCGAAACGCTGGCCACCGAACTGCGCCTTACCACCCAGCGGCTGCTGGGTAACCAGGCTGTAGGAGCCGGTGGAACGTGCGTGCATCTTGTCATCGACCAGGTGGTTCAGCTTGAGCATGTACATGTAACCAACGGTGGTCGTACGCTCGAACTGGTTGCCGGTGCGGCCGTCATACAGACGCATCTGACCGCTCTCCGGCAGATCGGCCAGCTTCAGCATGGCCTTGATCTCGCGCTCCTTGGCACCGTCGAACACCGGGGTAGCCATGGGCACGCCGCCCTTGAGGTTGTTGGCCAGAGCGAGGATCTCGTTATCGTTCAGCTCGTCCAGGCTTTCCTGGCGGCCGCCGATCTCGTTATAGATCTCGTTGAGGAACACACGCAGCTCGGCGATCTTGCGCTGCTCTTCGAGCATGCGGTTGATCTTCTCGCCCAAACCCTTGGCCGCGAGACCCAGGTGGGTCTCGAGGATCTGACCGACGTTCATGCGCGACGGTACGCCCAGCGGGTTCAGAACGATGTCGACCGGAGTACCGTTGGCATCGTGCGGCATGTCTTCGACCGGCATGATCACCGAGACCACACCCTTGTTACCGTGGCGGCCCGCCATCTTGTCGCCCGGCTGGATGCGGCGCTTGATGGCCAGGTAGACCTTGACGATCTTCAGTACGCCCGGAGCCAGGTCATCGCCCTGCTGCAGCTTGCGCTTCTTGTCTTCGAACTTGTCGTCGAGCATCTGACGGCGGTCGCTGATGTAGGCCTGGGCCTTCTCCAGCTGCTCGTTCAGAGCATCTTCCGCCATGCGCAGCTTAAACCACTGGCCGCGCTCGAGGCCGTCCAGGTACTCGTCGGTGATCTCTGCGCCTTTCTTCAGGGCAGGACCGCCTTCGGCCTTGGCGCCGACCAGAGCGGAACGCAGACGCTCGAAGGTCGCGCCTTCGACGATGCGGAACTCTTCGTTCAGGTCCTTGCGGATCTCGTCCAGCTGCATCTTCTCGATGGACAGGGCACGGCTGTCGCGCTCTACGCCATCGCGGGTGAAGACCTGTACGTCGATCACGGTGCCCTTGGTGCCGGTCGGCACGCGCAGGGAGGTGTCCTTCACGTCGGACGCCTTCTCACCGAAGATCGCGCGCAGCAGCTTCTCTTCCGGAGTCAGCTGGGTCTCGCCTTTCGGGGTGACCTTGCCGACCAGGATGTCGCCGGCCTGTACTTCGGCGCCGACGTAGACGATGCCGGCTTCGTCCAGCTTGTTCAGCGCAGCCTCGCCCACGTTCGGGATGTCCGCGGTGATTTCTTCTGGGCCGAGCTTGGTGTCACGGGCAACGCAGGTCAGTTCCTGGATGTGGATCGTGGTGAAACGATCTTCCTGGACCACGCGTTCGGACAGGCAGATGGAGTCTTCGAAGTTGAAGCCGTTCCAGGGCATGAACGCTACGCGCATGTTCTGACCCAGAGCCAGCTCACCCATGTCGGTGGACGGACCGTCGGCCAGGATGTCGCTGCGCGAAACCTGGTCACCCTTCTGCACCAGCGGACGCTGGTTGATGCAGGTGTTCTGGTTGGAGCGGGTGTACTTGGTCAGGTTGTAGATGTCGACGCCGGCTTCGCCAGTCTCGACTTCGTCATCGTTCACACGAACCACGATACGGCTGGCATCGACCGAATCGATCACGCCGCCACGACGGGCAACCACGCAGACACCGGAGTCACGAGCGACGTTGCGCTCCATGCCGGTACCTACCAGCGGCTTGTCGGCGCGCAGGGTCGGTACAGCCTGACGCTGCATGTTCGAACCCATGAGTGCACGGTTGGCGTCGTCGTGCTCGAGGAACGGAATCAGCGAGGCAGCGACGGAAACGACCTGCTTCGGCGATACGTCCATGAGGGTGACGTCTTCCGGCGCCTTCACGGTGAATTCGTTCAGGTGACGTACGGCTACCAGTTCGTCGATCAGCTCGCCCTTTTCGTTCAGGGTCGCCGAAGCCTGTGCGATCACGTGATCGGCTTCTTCGATCGCGGACAGGAAGACGATGTCGTCGCTGACCAGACCTTCCTTCACCACGCGGTACGGGCTTTCCAGGAAGCCGTACTTGTTGGTGCGGGCGTAGGTGGCCAGGGAGTTGATCAGACCGATGTTCGGACCTTCAGGGGTTTCGATCGGGCACACGCGGCCGTAGTGGGTCGGGTGTACGTCACGAACCTCGAAGCCCGCGCGCTCACGGGTCAGACCACCTGGGCCGAGTGCGGAGACGCGGCGCTTGTGGGTGATCTCGGAGAGCGGGTTGTTCTGGTCCATGAACTGCGACAGCTGGCTGGAACCGAAGAACTCCTTGATCGCGGCAGCCACCGGCTTGGCGTTGATCAGGTCCTGCGGCATCAGGCCTTCGCTTTCGGCCATCGACAGACGTTCCTTGACCGCGCGCTCTACACGCACCAGGCCAACGCGGAACTGGTTCTCGGCCATCTCGCCGACGCAACGGACGCGACGGTTACCCAGGTGGTCGATGTCGTCGACGATGCCTTTACCGTTGCGGATGGCAACCAGGGTCTTGAGGACCTCGACGATGTCTTCCTTGCTCAGGACGCCAGCGCCTTCGATCTCGGTGCGACCGATACGACGGTTGAACTTCATGCGGCCAACGGCGGACAGGTCGTAACGCTCGGCGCTGAAGAACAGGTTGCCGAACAGGGTCTCGGCAGCTTCCTTGGTCGGCGGCTCGCCGGGACGCATCATGCGATAGATCTCAACCAGCGCTTCCAGTTGGTTGCTGGTGGAGTCGATCTTCAGCGTATCGGAGATGAACGGACCGCAGTCGATGTCGTTGGTGTACAGGGTTTCCATACGCACGACCTGGGCCTTGGCGATCTTGGCCAGGGCGTCGACGGTCAGCTCGGTGTTGCACTCGGCGATGATCTCGCCGGTAGCCGGGTGCACGACGGCCTTGGCCACGGTACGGCCAATCAGGTAGTCGAACGGCACTTCCAGCTGGGTGATGCCAGCCTTCTCGAGCTGGTTGATGTGACGCGCGGTGATACGGCGACCCGCTTCGACGATGACCTTGCCGCTGGCATCCTTGATGTCGAAGCTGGCGATCTCGCCACGCAGACGCGACGGCACCAGTTCCAGGTTCAGGGTCTCGCCCTTGATCTGGAAGACGTTGGTGTCATAGAACGCGTTGAGGATTTCCTCGGTGCTGTAGTTCAGCGCGCGCAGCAGGACGGACGCCGGCAGCTTGCGGCGACGGTCGATACGGACGAACACGCAGTCCTTCGGATCGAACTCGAAGTCGAGCCAGGAACCGCGGTAAGGGATGATGCGAGCGGAATACAGCAGCTTGCCGGAGCTGTGGGTCTTGCCACGGTCGTGGTCGAAGAACACACCCGGGGAGCGGTGCAACTGGGAAACGATGACACGCTCGGTACCGTTGATGATGAAGGTACCGTTCTCGGTCATCAGGGGGATTTCCCCCATGTAGACTTCCTGTTCCTTGATGTCCTTGATCGCTTTGTTCGACGACTCTTTGTCGAAAATGATCAGGCGCACTTTCACACGCAGCGGGACAGCGAAGGTCACACCGCGCAGCACGCATTCCTTGACGTCGAATGCCGGCTCACCCAGACGGTAGCCGACGTATTCCAGGGCAGCATTGCCGGAATAGCTGATAATCGGGAAAACGGACTTGAAGGCCGCATGCAGGCCGATGTCACGGACCTGATCCTTGCTTGCGCCCGCCTGCAGGAATTCGCGATAGGAATCCAGCTGGATGGCCAGCAAATACGGCACATCCATGACGTCCGGCAACTTGCTAAAGTCCTTGCGGATACGTTTTTTCTCAGTGTATGAGTAAGCCATCAGCGTTCCCCAGCTTGGTCACCTGCTTGTTTGGCCTCTCCCGCGCAGGGAGCAGCCCAAAAATCGTGCAAACCCTCGGTTTGCGCCGCCACTCGGGCGGGATTTTCGCGTTATGGAGGAGCACCTACGGCACTCCACCCATAACGGAAAAAGGCCGGTGGCAATAGCCACCAGCCGTCAGCCTGTCGCTTAACGCTCGGGCTGTAGACGCAAGGTCCGAACTTACTTGAGCTCGACCTTGGCGCCTGCTTCTTCCAGGGCTTTCTTGGCAGCTTCGGCTTCTTCTTTCGAAGCGCCTTCCTTGACCACGCCCGGGGCGCCGTCAACGACAGCCTTGGCTTCTTTCAGGCCCAGGCCGGTCAGTTCACGAACGACCTTGATCACGTTCACTTTCTTGTCGCCAGCTTCGGCCAGGACGATGGTGAACTCGGTCTGCTCTTCGGCAGCGGCAGCGGCAACAGCCGGGCCAGCAGCAACAGCGGCAGCAGCGGTAACGCCGAACTTCTCTTCCATCGCCTTGATCAGTTCAACGATCTGCATGACGGACATTTCGGATACGGCGGAGATGATGTCTTCGTTGGTCAGAGCCATGACTCTAATTCCTGTATTGGGTGACGGCCTAGGGCCATCGAATTAAACAAAAAAGGTTGAAAGGAGATGCCGAGCCTTAGGCTGCGGTAGCTTCTTTCTGATCGCGAATTGCCGCCAGAGTACGAGCCAGCTTGCTGGTAGCGCCTTGGATCACGCTCATCAGCTGTGCAACAGCTTCGTTGTAGGTCGGCAGGGTCGCCAGCACGTCGATCTGATTGGCTGCGAGGAACTGACCCTCGAACGCGGCCGCCTTGATCTCGAACTTGTCCTGACCCTTGGCAAACTCCTTGAAGATACGAGCGGCAGCGCCCGGATGTTCGTTGGAGAAAGCAATCAGGGTCGGGCCCTTGAACACGTCGTTGAGCACTTCAAACTGAGTGCCTTCAACGGCGCGCTTGAGCAGGGTGTTACGTACGACTTTCACGTACACACCAGCTGCACGGGCCTCTTTACGGAGTCCGGTCATTGCGCCGACAGTCACGCCGCGTGCATCAACCACGACAGCGGACAGACCGGCTTTGGCAGCCTCGTTGACTTCAGCGACGATGGCCTTCTTGTCTTCGAGTTTAATTGCCACGGGTTTACTCCTGGATGTTACCGATTCGTCCGGCCGGAGCCGGACGGCGTTTTGGTGTCTGATTCGGTCAACGAATCGGGAGCACCATCTGCGTAGGCTTGAGAGGATTGCCTCCCGGGTTTAAGGCTTGCGCCGCCTACGGTCTTGGATAGCCCCCGCCAGGCAGGGACCCCAATACCTGCGAGCAATGGGCGAACCCACTGCTCGACTTAGTTCATCAGCCTTCCAGCGAAGCCTGATCGATCTGCAGACCCGGGCCCATAGTGGTGCTCAGGGTTACGCGCTGAACGTACACGCCCTTCGAGGAGGACGGCTTCAGACGCTTCAGATCGCTCAGCAGCGCTTCCACGTTCTGCTTCAGCTTGACCGGCTCGAAGTCGATCTTGCCAACGGAAGCGTGGATGATGCCGTTCTTGTCGGTACGGAAACGTACCTGACCGGCCTTGGCGTTCTTGACGGCGGTAGCGACGTCCGGGGTCACGGTGCCGACCTTCGGGTTCGGCATCAGGCCGCGCGGACCCAGTACCTGGCCCAGCTGGCCAACAACACGCATGGCGTCCGGGGAAGCGATGACGACGTCGTAGTTCAGGTCGCCGGCCTTCATTTCGGCAGCCAGCTCGTCCATGCCGACCTTGTCTGCACCAGCAGCCAGGGCAGCTTCAACACCAGGACCCTGGGTGAAGACGGCAACGCGTACGGATTTGCCGGTGCCGTTCGGCAGAACGGTGGCGCCACGTACGACCTGGTCGGACTTACGCGGATCAACGCCCAGATTGATGGCGATGTCCACGGATTCCTTGAACTTGATGGTCGACAGCTCGGCCAGCAGCTTGGCGGCATCTTCGAAGCCGTATTGCTTGCCCGCTTCGATCTTCTCGGCGATAGCCTTTTGACGCTTGGTCAGCTTAGCCATTACACACCCTCCACGTTCAGGCCCATGCTGCGCGCGGAGCCAGCGATGGTACGTACGGCAGCGTCCAGATCAGCAGCGGTCAGGTCAGCCTGCTTGGTCTTGGCAATCTCTTCCAGCTGAGCACGGGTAACGGTGCCCACTTTCTGAGAGTTCGGACGAGCGGAGCCGCTGGAGATGCCGGCTGCTTTCTTCAGCAGAACGGCGGCCGGGGTGCTCTTGGTTTCAAAGGTGAAGCTGCGGTCGCTGTAAACGGTGATGATCACAGGAGTCGGCAGACCCGGCTCTTGGCCCTGGGTCTTGGCGTTGAACGCCTTGCAGAATTCCATGATGTTCACGCCGTGCTGACCCAGTGCAGGGCCGACCGGCGGCGACGGGTTGGCCTGACCGGCCTTAACTTGCAGCTTGATGTAAGCCTGGATTTTCTTAGCCATTTGCTACTCCAAATACGGGTCAAGCGCCCTTTCGGGCTCCCCGGTTGCTTTCGCGTTTATCCCAGTGACGACAAAACCCCGCAGCCTATGGCTGCGGGGTGTGGGATGCATTGTGCCAGTTAAACTTTCTCTACCTGGCTGAACTCCAACTCTACCGGGGTAGAGCGACCGAAAATGAGCACGGCGACCTGGATACGGCTCTTTTCGTAGTTAACCTCTTCGACGACACCATTGAAGTCAGCGAACGGACCATCGATCACACGAACGGTCTCGCCCGGCTCGAACAGGGTCTTCGGCTTCGGCTTGTCACCGCTATCGGCAACACGACGCAGGATGGCATCAGCTTCCTTGTCGGTGATCGGCGCCGGCTTGTCGGCGGTACCACCAATGAAGCCCATGACGCGAGGAGTATCCTTGACCAGGTGCCAAGTACCCTCGTTCATTTCCATCTGCACCAGAACATAGCCAGGGAAGAACTTGCGCTCGCTCTTGCGCTTCTGGCCGTTCCGCATCTCCACGACTTCTTCGGTGGGGACGAGAATCTCACCAAACCCGTCTTCCATGCCGGCCAGTTTGACCCGCTCGATCAGCGAGCGCATGACATGCTTCTCGTAACCCGAGTAGGCATGTACAACGTACCAACGCTTAGCCACGGAACACCCTTAACCTACGATCATGGAAACCAGCCAACCCAGCAGGGAGTCGAGCCCCCACAGCACCAGCGCCATTACCAGCACTACTGCCACTACGATCAGCGTGGTTTGAGTTGTCTCTTGACGAGACGGCCATACAACCTTGCGAATTTCGGCACGAGCTTCTTTAGCCAGGGTAAAGAATGCACGCCCCTTGACGGTCTGCAGCGAAATGAAACCCGCAACAGCCGCCAACACGAGAATACCGAGCACACGATAGAAGATCGGTTGCGCCGAGTAATACTGGTTGGCAACTACAGCCACCACCACCAGCACTGCAACCACAAGCCACTTCAAGAGATCAAGACGCGACTCTTTGGCTTCAACCTTCGCATTCATCTGCTAGGAATCCCGTTTAAAGAAGTGCCAGATCCTGAGGAATCTGGCAGGCCAGGAGGGAATCGAACCCCCAACCTGCGGTTTTGGAGACCGCCGCTCTGCCAATTGAGCTACTGGCCTAGAACAAAGTCAGGCCGACCATTATGCCGGCCTGATAGGGAAAGATCAATCGATTATTCGATGATCTTGGCAACCACGCCGGCGCCAACGGTACGACCGCCTTCGCGGATAGCGAAGCGCAGGCCGTCCTCCATGGCGATCGGAGCGATCAGGGTGACAACCATCTTAACGTTG
>NZ_JBTVPY010000041.1:0-19188 GCF_054720805.1 Pseudomonas sp. MT3 | reverse complement strand
CCTGCGGCCGATACGGCGGGGTAGACATAGAATCTCCTACGAAGATCAACGGCGCCGTGCAGCCCGGTTCAGGCGGCTTCGCCGGGCTCTGAGTGCTCGCGGCAGATCAGCTCTCCTTCGCGCGTTTCCAGCCGCTCCCCGGTCAGCCCGCAGAGCGCGCCGTCGTCCCGCTTCTGGTGGAAACGGCAGGTGCGGCACAGGCCGAAGCCCGGCACATCCTCCTGGCGCTGGATGCTGGTCAACAGCTCGCGCAGCAGCGCGACCAGCAGTTCGCGGCGCTCGCCCAAAGCCTCTTCGGCGCGACTCAGGAACGCCGGCGGCACCAGCGCCTCGATCAGTCCTTGCCCCGCGTCCGTCAGTTCCAGGTGCACGCTGCGTCGGTCCTGCGCATCCGGGCGCTTGCGAATCAGCCCCTTGGCCTCCAGCGCTTTCAGCGACTGCGACACCGTGCCTTTGGTCAGCCCGAGGAAGTCCGTGACCGCCAATGGCGTGTTCGAATAGCGGTTGCAGCGCGCCAGGTAGTTCAGCGCACTCAGCTGGATCGGCTGCAGATCCGCCATCAGCGGCTGCTCGCGGGCCCAGGCGCGCATCAGGCTGGCAATGCGCTCAAGATAGTCGTACAGGGTCGTATCGGTCATGGGCTCATCCTCCCGATAGATAGTATCGATCAAAAACCAGTTTGACAGAAGGCTCTTTTCGCTCGCAGACTGGAGTTGTATCGATTCGATACTTAATCAATCAGGAGAAGGATCATGAGCAAAGCCATCTATTACCATGCCGGTTGCGCCGTCTGCGTCGAGGCCGAACGCACGCTGCTGCCGTTGCTGAACCGGGATGTGGAAGTGGTGCACCTGGGCGAGCAGGCGCCGCGCATCGCCGAGGCCGAGGCCGCCGGGGTCAAATCGGTGCCCGCCCTGGTGGTCGATGGCCAGGTGCTGCACCTGAACTTCGGCGCCGCCATCGCCGACCTGAAGTAAGGGGCTCGCCATGCAGGTTCGCGTCTACGACACCCATGTGCGTACCCACGATGGCCGCTACCTGCACTTCGACGTCCTGGTCGGGCCGGACGCCGCCAGCCGTGCCGCGGAGTTCGCCGCGCACTGGCTGGCGGCGCGCGGCATCCAGGCGCATGACGTGCACATGAGCCGCTGCGAGTTCTGCCACAGCGAGTTTTCCACGCCCCCGGTGGAAGAGGCGCTGCGCCGCCAGGGCTACTACGTCATCGAGATGGAAGGATGCTGAACGGTATGGACGCCTACCAGCCGCTGCACTGCGATCTGCACGACTACCTGGAGATCGCCTGCCTGCATCGCTACTGGCTGCGTATCGAGCTGCGTGACGGCCTGGCGTTCGACGCCCAGGCCTTCACCACGCACACGCGGCGAAACGCGGACGGGGTCGTGGAGGAGTTCCTGGAAGTCCGGGTGGACGATGCCAGCCGGGAACTCCGGCTGGACCGTCTGCACGCCATCACGCCGCAGGCGGCGGAGGCGCGCTTCGCAAGGGTGGTGCTGAATCCGGCCTGAGGTCCGACCGGGACGGCCTCACCACATGAGGTCGTCGGGCACCACGTAATCCTTGTACGGGTCGTCCTCGTCCGGCTCGCCGCTGGGCTCGTTGAGCAGCACGATACGTCGCTCGTCGCGCTCCTTGATGCGCAGCGCGGCGTCACGCGGGACGATCTCGTAGCGGCCGTCGTAGCTGACGATGGCCAGGCTGCCGCGACTGAGCTTGTCGCGGATCAGGTCGTTCACCGCAATGCGCTTGACCTTCTTCGCATCGACGAAGTTGTAATAGTCCTCGGTTTCCAGCTTCGGCAGACGGGTGCCTTCGATCAGTTGCTTGATCTGCGCGGTCCTGGCCTTCTTCTCGGCCTTTTCCTGCTGCTGGCGATTCAGCTCGGCATCGCGGGCCTGCTTGTCGGCCTGCGCCTGCAAGGCGGCCTGACGCTGGCTGTCATCCTTCTGCACCTGGTTCTTGTGCTCCAGACGCTGCTGCTTCTGCTTCTGCTTGCCGGCCTGTTTGGCCTGTTTCTCACTGACCAGTCCGGCTTTCAGCAACTGGTCACGTAACGACATGCTCATTCGATAAGACTCTCGACAGTCCTTGATTGACGCGGAACAACTTTCCTGGCGGCACAACGCTCCGCGCTCATGCCCACAGGGGGTATAATCCTCGGGCCTGTGCGTGCGCTGCGCAAGTGCCCAGCTCGATTTCACTATCCAGGGCCCCCATGATCAAGTTCATCGTTCTCACGATCCTTGCCATCTTCCTCGTCGCCATCCTCTACGTGCACCTGCGCGGCAAGGTACGGCTGCCCTTCCTGCGCCAGGTCGTGAACCACTCTGCCTGGTTCGCCCCGTACAACTCGCTGATGTACCTGAACTCCAGCGTGCCGTCCAAGCCCTACCTGGACCGCGAGCGCTTCCCCGAGCTCGACAGGCTGCGCGACAACTGGCAAATGATTCGCGAGGAAGCCGAAAACCTGTTCGACGAGGGCTACATCCGCGACGCCCTGAACAACAACGAGGCCGGTTTCGGCTCCTTCTTCAAGAAAGGCTGGACCCGCTTTTACCTGACCTGGTACGACGGCCCCCTGCCCTCCGCGCAGAAGCTCTGCCCGAAGACCGTCGAGCTGGTGAGCAGCATCCCCAACGTCAAGGGCGCCATGTTCACCCGCCTGCCGCCGCGCAGCCACCTGAACAAGCACCGCGACCCCTACGCCGGCTCGTTGCGCTACCACCTGGGCCTGGCCACGCCGAACTCCGAAGAGTGCCGCATCTTCGTCGACGGCCAGCCCTACGCCTGGCGTGACGGCCAGGACGTGATGTTCGACGAAACCTTCGTCCACTGGGTGAAGAACGAAACCGACGAATCGCGCCTGATCCTCTTCTGCGACATCGAGCGTCCGCTCAGGTCGTCGCTGCTGACCCGCATCAACCGCCGCGTCAGTACCTTCCTCGGCCGCGCCACCGCGCCGCAGAACGTCGAAGGCGAGCGCGTCGGCGGGATCAACCAGGCCTACTCGGTGCTGATCCGCCTGGGCAATGCCGTGGGCAGCCAGGTGAAGGTGTTCAAGCGCGCCTATCCCAGAGCCTACCGCATCGGCCGGCCGGTGCTGGCGGTGGTGCTGCTGGTGCTGATCCTGCGCTGGCTGTTCGGCTGACGGAGCACACCCGGCGCGTTAAAGGAACCCTGCAGGAGCGAGCTTGCTCGCGAACAGATTTTCCGGCGGTGTCGGGCGTCAAGCGGTTCGCGAGCAAGCTCGCTCCTACCAAAAGCAAAAAAGCCCCGCAATCGTGGGGCTTTTTCATGGGTACCGATTCAGGCACGCAAGCACTTATCCACAACTAAGCGGGTTCTTCTCGTCGCGCTTGGCGGCGCCCCACAGCTCGTCCATCTCTTCCAGGTTGCTGTCTTCCAGCGTGCGCCCCTGGTCACGCAAGGCCGTCTCGATGTAACGGAAACGCCGCTCGAACTTGGCATTGGCCGCACGCAGGGCGGTTTCCGGATCGACCTTGAGCTTGCGCGCCAGGTTGACCACCACGAACAGCAGGTCGCCCACTTCTTCCGCCTGGGCCTCGGTGTCGCCGCCGGCCATGGCTTCGAGGACCTCGTCCAGTTCCTCGCGAACCTTGTCCACCACCGGCAGGGCGTCGGCCCAGTCGAAGCCGACCTGGGAAGCACGCTTCTGCAGCTTGGCGGCGCGACTCAGTGCTGGCAGGGCGTTGGGTACGTCGTCCAGCAGGGACAATTGCACCGGCTCGGCGGCCTTGGCCGCGCGCTCCTCGGCCTTGAGCTCCTCCCAGCGCTGCTTGACCGCAGCTTCCGCAAGCTTCGCCGGGTCCGGCTCGCCGTAGAGGTCGCCATCGGGGAACACGTGGGGATGGCGGCGGACCAGTTTGCGGGTGATGCCATCGACCACCGCGTCGAACTCGAAGCGCCCTTCCTCTCGCGCCAGCTGCGCGTAGTAGACAACCTGGAAGAGCAGGTCGCCCAGCTCCTCGCGCAGGTGGTCGAAGTCGCCACGCTCGATGGCGTCGGCCACTTCGTAGGCTTCCTCGAGGGTGTAGGGGACGATGGTCGCGTAGCTCTGCTTCAGGTCCCACGGACAGCCATGCTGCGGATCGCGCAGCCGGGCCATCAGGTACAGCAGGTCGTCGAGCTTATGCATCCTTGGCACCCGCGCGGTCGCGCCGCGCCTCGATGATGTTGGGCAACTGCGACACCCGCGCCAGCAGGCGTCCCAGCGCGTCGAGGCCGGGGATCTCGATGGTCAGGCGCATCACCGCGGTGTTGTCTTCCTTGTCCGAGCGGGTGTTCACCGCCAGCACGTTGATGCGCTCGTTGAGCAGCACCTGGGAGACGTCGCGCAGCAGGCCGGAACGGTCGTAGGCGCGAATGACGATATCCACCGGATAGGTGCTGACCGGCACCGGCCCCCAGCTGACCTGGATGATCCGTTCCGGCTCGCGGCCGGCCAGTTGCAGCGCGGTGGCGCAGTCCTGGCGGTGGATGGTCACGCCACGGCCGAGGGTGATGTAGCCGACGATCGGCTCGCCCGGCAGCGGCTGGCAGCAACCGGCCATCTGCGTGAGCAGGTTGCCGACGCCCTGGATCTGGATGTCGCCGCGCTTGCCGTGGCCGATCTTGCTCGGCTTGCGCGGAATGAGTTCGAGCTGCTCGGTGCCGCGCTCGGGCTCGACCAGTTGCTGCGCGTAGTTGACCACGTGGGCCAGGCGCAGGTCGCCGGCGCCCAGGGCGGCGAACAGGTCTTCGCCGGTCTTGTAGTTGGCCTTCTCGGCAAGCTTCTCGAAGTCCACCGGCGGCAGCGCCAGGCGACCCAGCTCGCGTTCGAGCATGGCCTTGCCGGCGGCGACGTTCTGGTCGCGCGCCTGCAGCTTGAACCAGTGGACGATCTTCGCCCGCGCCCGCGAGGTGGTGACATAGCCCAGGTTCTGGTTCAGCCAGTCGCGGCTCGGCCCGCTCTGCTTGCCGGTGATGATTTCCACCTGCTCACCGGTCTGCAGGCTGTAGTTGAGCGGCACGATGCGGCCGTTGATCTTGGCGCCACGGCAGTTGTGGCCAACCTCGGTGTGCACGCGGTAGGCGAAGTCCAGCGGGGTTGCGCCCTTGGGCAGGTCGATGGCGTGGCCGTCCGGGGTGAAGACGTAGACCCGGTCGGGCTCAATGTCGACGCGCAACTGCTCGGCCAGGCCGCCGATGTCGCCCAGCTCCTCGTGCCATTCCAGCACCTGGCGCAGCCAGGAGATCTTTTCTTCGTAGTGATTGGAGCTGGCCTTGACGTCGGTGCCCTTGTAGCGCCAGTGCGCGCACACGCCCAGCTCGGCTTCCTCGTGCATGGAATGGGTGCGGATCTGCACTTCCAGCACCTTGCCCTCGGGGCCGATCACCGCGGTGTGCAGCGAGCGGTAGCCGTTTTCCTTGGGGTTGGCGATGTAGTCGTCGAATTCCTTGGGGATGTGCCGCCAGAGGGTGTGCACGATGCCCAGCGCGGTGTAGCAGTCGCGCATTTCCGGCACCAGCACGCGCACGGCGCGCACGTCGTAGATCTGGCTGAAGTCCAGGCCCTTGCGCTGCATCTTCCGCCAGATGGAATAGATGTGCTTGGCGCGGCCGGACAGGTCGGCCTTGATGCCGGTGGCAGCCAGGGCGTCCTTGAGCTGCTGCATCACGGTGGCGATGTACTGCTCGCGATCCAGCCGGCGCTCGTGTAGCAGCTTGGCGATCTGCTTGTACTGGTCGGGCTCCAGGTAGCGGAAGGACAGGTCCTCCAGTTCCCATTTGATATGGCCGATGCCCAGGCGGTGGGCCAGCGGCGCGTAGATGTCGAACACCTCGCGGGCAACGCGGTGGCGCTTTTCCTCGTCGGCGTTCTTCACCGCGCGGATCGCGCAGGTACGCTCGGCCAGCTTGATCAGCGCGACGCGCACGTCGTCGACCATCGCCACCAGCATCTTGCGCAGGTTCTCGATCTGCGCCTGGGTGCCGAGCACCAGCGATTGCCGGGGGTTGAGGCTGGTGCTGATCGCCGCCATGCGCAGCACGCCTTCGATCAGCTTGGCGACCACAGAACCGAAGCGCTGCGCCACCTCCTCCAGCTTGACCTTGCCCTCGCGCACGCCACGGTAGATCACCGCGGCGACCAGTGATTCCTGGTCGAGCTTGAGGTCCGCCAGGATTTCGGCGATCTCCAGGCCCGTCTGAAAACTGGAGGTGCCGTCTGCCCAGGAGTTGTCAGCCTTGCTGACTGCCTTGTCTTCCACCTCGCGGGCAAATTCGCAGGCGTCCAGCAGGACCTTGCGATCCAGTAGCGGGACCAGAGTCTGGACATGGTCCAGCCAGGCCTCGAGGTTGATGCTGCCGTCAGTATTGACCGGCTGGTGCGCTCTCACCTGTACCATCGTGTCTACCCTTCCCCACGGTGCCCCACGGTGCACCGCTCACAGCGCCGGCCTTTCTTCTTGCTCGGGCCGGTCGGATTGCGCGAGCCGTCCTAGCTCGCCTCGAACAAAGCCATTGCCTCCACATGTGCCGTCTGCGGGAACATGTCGAGGATGCCGGCACGCTTCAGGCGATAGCCCTGTCGGGCCATCTCGCCGGCGTCGCGCGCCAGGGTCGCCGGATTGCAGGACACATACAGTACCCTCTCGGCGCCCAGTGAACGCATCTCCCGTGCTGCCTCGAAGGCTCCGTCTCGCGGAGGGTCGAGCAGCACGGCGGTGAAATCCTCCGCCGCCCAGGGGGCGCCGGCAAGCGGTTTCGAAAGGTCCGCCTGGTGGAACCGGGTATTGGCCAGGCCATTGGCCCGGGCATTGGCGGCGGCGCGATCGACCATCGCCTGCACACCCTCCACCCCGACCACTTCCCGCACCCGGTGCGCCAGCGGCAGGGCGAAGTTGCCCAGGCCGCAGAACAGATCCAGCACACGCTCGCCTGGTGCAGGCTTCAGCCAATCCAGCGCCTGGGCAACCATCGCCTCGTTGACCGGCGCATTCACCTGGACGAAGTCGCCGGGCCGGTAGGCCAGGGTCAGATCCCAGGTATCGAGCCGGAAGCCGAGGTCGGCGTTCCCGGAGCACGGTGTCGGCTCTCCGTCGCCCTGCAACCACAGTTGCACGTCGCGTGCCGAACAGAATCCCAGCAGTCGCGCCAGGTCGCTATCGGACAAAGGTTCGATATGCCGCAGCAGCAGCGCGCTGGCCGTGCCGTGGAACAGTTCGACGTGGCCCAGCGCCTGGGGCTTGGCCAAACCACGCAGCAGGTCCGGCAACTCGCGGACGAGGATTTGCAGCTCGGGCACCAGCACCAGGCAGTCGTCGAACGGGACGATGGCCTGGCTGGCGGCGGCGCGGAAGCCGACTTCCAGGCGCTTGGCCTTGACGTCCCAGCGCACGGCGAGGCGCGCGCGGCGGCGATAGCCGAACTCCGGCCCCACCAGCGGCGCGGCCCACTCTTCCGGGCTCAGGCCGGAGAAGCGTTCCAGTTGCTCGGCCAGGGTGCGCTGCTTGAGTACCAATTGATCGGCATGGGGCAGGTGCTGCAGGCTGCAGCCGCCACAGGTGCCGGCCACCGGACACGGGGCGGTTCGACGGTTTTCGGCGGCGGTGAAGATCCGCTCGCTACGGGCGTCGACAATCTGCGCGCGCGCCGACAGCACACGGGCTTCCACCGCTTCGCCCGGCAAGGCGCCGGCGACGAACCAGGTGCGGCCATCGGCATGGGCGATGCCACGGCCGTCGTGGGCCAGGCGCTCGATGCTCAGACGCTGCTTCTTGCCTACCGGTACCGCAGGGCTCCGCGCTCCGCCACTGGGCTGGAAGCGCAGCCCGGTTCTCTGCTTGGCCATGTCAGTTGGGGTCGAACACGCCCGAGGACAGATAACGGTCGCCACGGTCGCAGATGATCGCCACCAGGGTCGCGTTTTCCAGCTCGCGGGACAGGCGCAACATGGCTGCCACCGCGCCACCGGAGGACACGCCGCAGAAGATGCCCTCTTCGCGGGCCAGACGACGCATCACGTCCTCGGCCTCGCCCTGCTGCATGTCGACCACGCGGTCGACGCGGGTGGCGTCGAAGATCTTCGGCAGGTATTCCTGCGGCCAGCGGCGGATGCCGGGGATGGCCGAACCTTCCATCGGCTGCAGACCGACGATCTGCACCTTGGGGTTCTGCTCCTTGAGGTAGCGCGATACGCCCATGATGGTGCCGGTGGTACCCATGGAGCTGACGAAATGGGTGATCTGGCCGTCGGTCTGGCGCCAGATTTCCGGGCCGGTGGAATCGTAGTGGGCCACCGGGTTGTCGCCGTTGGCGAACTGGTCGAGCACCTTGCCCTTGCCTTCGCGCTGCATCTGGTCGGCGAGGTCGCGAGCGCCCTCCATGCCCTGCTCCTTGGTCACCAGGATCAGTTCGGCGCCGTAGGCGGTCATGGCGGCCTTGCGCTCGGCGGTGGAGTTGTCCGGCATGATCAGGATCATGCGGTAGCCCTTGATCGCCGCCGCCATCGCCAGGGCGATGCCGGTGTTGCCGGAGGTGGCTTCGATCAGCGTGTCGCCGGGCTTGATGTCACCGCGCAGCTCGGCTCGGGTGATCATCGACAGCGCCGGGCGATCCTTCACCGAACCCGCGGGGTTGTTACCCTCGAGTTTCACCAGCAGCGTATTGGAAGTATTCCCGGGCAAGCGTTGCAGACGCACCAGCGGGGTATTGCCGACGCAATCGGCGATAGTCAGATACTGCACGGTCATGGAGGTACTCGGATCTGAAACCAGGCCACCTATGATAACGGCAAACTGTCGCTCGCCATACGAAGTTTCCTAACAAGCCGTGTGCAAATGCTCAGAACCGTCCGCCGCGGGCAACCGCAGGTGCGCGCGCAACCCCGCCGTCCCGCGGTCCGCCCAGAGTTCCCCGCCCTGCATGCGCAGCGAGCTGCGGGCGATGCTCAGGCCCAGGCCGAAGCCTTCGTCGCTGCGCGCGGCGGACAACCGGGTGAACGGCAGGAAGATGCGCTCGAGGTCGGCCTCGGGCACGCCGGGGCCGTCGTCTTCCAGCCAGAGATGCCAGCCCGCCCCCTCCCGTTGGCCGCCCAGGCGAATGCAGCCACTCTCCGGCGAGTGACGTATGGAATTGCGCAGCAGGTTTTCAAGCGCCTGCGCCAGGCCGTTGAGATGACCCCGGACACGACACCCCGCCGGCACCTGGTAAAGGAAGCGTTCCGGCGCCCAGCCGGCTTCGAACCGCGCGTCCTCCACCAGCAGTTCCCAGAGCGGTTGCAGGTCGATGTCCTCCCGCTCCAGGCGCGGCCGCTCGGTGTCCAGCCAGGCCAGCTCCAGGGTATCGGCGACCAGGCGCTGCATCACCTCCACCTCGCGCTCGACCCGCTGGCGCAGCGCCGCCTCGCCGATCGGGCTGTCGACCGCCACGCGCAGGCGGCTGAGCGGCGTGCGCAGTTCGTGGGACAGGTCGCGCAACAACTGGCGCTGGAACCCCACATACCCGC
Organism: Pseudomonas sp. MT3; assembly: GCF_054720805.1. Lineage (NCBI taxonomy): Bacteria > Pseudomonadati > Pseudomonadota > Gammaproteobacteria > Pseudomonadales > Pseudomonadaceae > Pseudomonas > Pseudomonas sp. MT3. The sequence continues at coordinate 9,662 of NZ_JBTVPY010000041.1, read as the reverse complement.
GCAGGCGTTCGGCCATGTGGTCCAGCGCGCGGCCCAGTTCGCCCAGCTCATCGTGGCGCGCGCTGAGCCCAGGATCGGCCACCGATCCCAGATCGTCGGCCTGCAAGGCATTGGCGTGCTCGCGTAGCCGCCCCAGTGGGCGCACCAGGTGCCGGTAGAGCAGGACGCACAGCAGCAGCGCCAGCACGGCCGGCACCAGGCCGTGGGTCACCGACTGGCGGATGAGCGTGAAACCGCCGGGCAGGTAGCGGGCCGGCAGTTGCAGTACCAGGCGGCCCGCGCTCGGCCCACCGGGGAACGGAATGCCGATGTAGGGCAGGTGCGCCGAACGCGAGCTCGCCGGCCAGTCCAGGCCTCGCTGGAAGGTCAGGTGCGCGATTTCCTCCTCGCTCAACGGGACGCTGCCCAGGGCCTGCAACCGACCGTCCACCACCGTCATCCAGCCCGCCTCGCGCTGACGCATCCGCGCCAGCCAGGCATCGACCCCCGGCGCACCGCCGGAGCGCCAGGCCTGCTCCGCTTCGCGGGCGTAGCCGCCCAGGACTTGCCGGGCTTCGGCGGACAGGTAATAGCCCTGGCGCTCGACCTGCTTGCCCCAGGACCAGGACAGCCAGATCAGCAGCAAGCAGAACGCCACCAGCGCGACCGCCAGTTTCCAGAACAGCGAATGACGCCCGGGCACCTCAGCCATCGCCATCGCTGAACACGTAGCCCTTGCCCCACACCGTGTGCAACTGGTGGCGCAGATAGCCGATGCCCTGCAACTTGCGGCGCAGATGGCTGACATGCATGTCCAGGGCGCGATCGTGGGTGGTGTAGGCGCGGTGCAGGACATGCTGATAAAGGAAGGCCTTGCTCAGCGTCTCGCCCTGGCTGCCGAGGAAGGTTTCCAGCAGGCGGAACTCGGTGGTGGTCAGCCCCGCCCAGCGGCCGTCGAGGCTGGCGTCGACCTTCTCGCCATCCAGCAGCAAACCGTCGCCGCCCGTCGGCGCCTGCAAGCCGCGCTCCAGCGCCACGCGACGCAGCACGGCATCGACCCGTACGCTCAGCTCGACCAGGCTGAAGGGCTTGGGCAGATAGTCATCGGCGCCCTGGGAGAAACCGGCGATGCGGTCCTGCTCGGCGCCCAGGGCGGACATCAGGATCACCGGCACCGAACGCTCGCGGCGCAACGTGCGCAGAATGTCCAGGCCGCCGATGCCCGGCAGCATGATGTCCATCAGCACCAGGTCGTAATCGCCACCGCGCGCCTCGGCCAGGCCGGCATCGCCATCCTGGCACCAGGTGACGGCGAAGCCGCGCTCGCTCAGATGGGAAGACAGGTGCGCGCCCAGGGTTGGATCGTCCTCGATGGTCAGCAGGCGCAGGCCCGAGGAAGAAAATGCGTTCATATTGAATAAGAGTGATTAGCAATTGCGCCCAGTATTCCCGATTCCGCGCGATCTCGGCAAGGCAAAGGCTCCGTCCGAAGGTCCGAACCGCTACACTGCCGGGGGAAAACCGCACCGGAGGAATCGCGTGTTCAAGGATCTCGGCATCAAGGGACGGGTACTGCTGCTCACCCTGCTGCCCACCAGCCTGTTGGCGCTGGTATTGGGCGGCTATTTCACCTGGGTGCAGTTGTCGGACATGCGTGCCCAACTGATCGAGCGCGGTCAACTGATCGCCGAGCAACTGGCTCCGCTGTCCGCCCCGGCGTTGGCGCAGAACAACACCGAGCTGCTGTTGCGCATCGCCACCGAGGCGCTGGACCAACCTGACGTGCGCGCCGTTACCTTCCTCAATCCCGAGCGGGAACGACTGGTCCATGCCGGCCCCAGCATCCTCACCCCCATGCCCAGCGGCGACGGTTCGCACCTGAGCATGGCCAGCAACCTCGACACCACCCACTTCCTTCTCCCGGTGCTGGGCCGGCACCGCAGCCTGTCGGGCGCCCCGGACAGCAACGGCGACAAGCTGCTCGGCTGGGTCGAACTGGAGCTGTCGCACCACGGCACCCTGCTGCGTGGCTACCGCAGCCTGTTCACCAGCCTGCTGCTGATCATCACCGGCCTGGCGGTCACCGCCCTCCTCGCCCTGCGCATGAGCCGCGCGATCAACGCCCCGCTCGGGCAGATCGCCCAGGGTGTGGCGCAGCTCAAGGAAGGCCGCCTGGAAACCCGCCTGCCGGCGCTGGGCAGTCACGAACTGGACGAACTGGCCGGCGGCATCAACCGCATGGCCGAGGCCCTGCAGAGCGCGCAGGAAGAAATGCTGCACAACATCGACCAGGCCACCGAGGACGTGCGGCAGAACCTGGAAACCATCGAGATCCAGAACATCGAACTGGACCTCGCGCGCAAGGAAGCCCTGGAGGCGAGCCGGATCAAGTCCGAGTTCCTCGCCAACATGAGCCACGAGATCCGCACCCCGCTCAATGGCATCCTCGGCTTCACCAACCTGCTGCAGAAGAGCGAGCTGACCTCGCGCCAGCAGGACTACCTCTCCACCATCCACAAGTCCGCCGAAAGCCTGCTGGGGATCATCAACGAGATCCTCGACTTCTCGAAGATCGAGGCCGGCAAACTGGTGCTGGAGAACATCCCCTTCAACCTGCGCGAACTGATCCAGGACACCCTGACCATCCTCGCCCCCGCCGCCCACGAAAAGCAGTTGGAGCTGGTCAGCCTGATCTACCGCGACACCCCGCTGCAGCTGGTGGGCGACCCGCAACGCCTGAAGCAGGTGATGACCAACCTGGTGAGCAACGCCATCAAGTTCACCCATGAAGGCAGCATCGCCGTGCGCGCCATGCTCGAGGACGAGAGCGACGACCGCGCGCAGTTGCGCATCAGCGTGCAGGACACCGGCGTCGGCCTCACCGACGCGGACCTGCGCGCGCTGTTCCAGGCCTTCAGCCAGGCCGACAACTCGCTGTCGCGCCAGGCCGGCGGCACGGGGCTGGGGCTGGTCATCTCCAGGCGCCTGATCGAACAGATGGGCGGCGAGATCGGCGTCGACAGCAGCTCCGGCGAGGGATCGGAGTTCTGGATCAGCCTCAACCTGCCCAAGGCCCGCGACGACGGCGACGACCTGCTGCCGGCCCTGGCCGGCGGGCAACACGTGGCGCTCTACGAACCCCATGAACTGACCCGTACCGCGCTGCATCACCAACTGGAGGACTGCGGCCTGGAGGTCAGCGAGTTCCCGGACCTGGCGGCGCTGGAACAGGCGCTGGCGGCCGACCCGAAGGGCAAGCCGCCGATCGGCCTGGCCCTGCTCGGCGTCACCTCCGCCACCCATCCGCCGGAAATGCTGCGGCAGTCCATCCGCGAACTCGAGCAGTACGGCTGCAAGAGCCTGGTGCTCTGCCCGACCATCGAGCAGGCGCACTACAACGCGGTGCTGCCCGAGTCCCAGGTACAGAGCAAACCCGCCTGCACCCGCAAGTTGCAGCAGGCACTGAACGAGCTGCTGCACCTGCGCCCGACCCGCAAGGAAAAGGTCGCCAACGGGCTGCTGGAACGCGCGCCGCATCTGCTCTGCGTCGACGACAACCCGGCCAACCTCCTGCTGGTCAAGACCCTGCTCGGCGACCTGGGCGCCCAGGTCGTCGCCGTGGATAGCGGCCTGGCCGCGGTGGAGGCGGTGCAGCGCGAGCGCTTCGACCTGGTCTTCATGGACGTGCAGATGCCCGGCATGGATGGCCGCCAGGCCACCGACGCGATCCGCCAGTGGGAAGCCGACCGCGAAGTCAGCCCGGTGCCGATCATCGCGCTCACCGCCCACGCCCTGGCCAACGAGAAACGAGCCCTGCTGCAAGGCGGCATGGACGACTACCTGACCAAGCCCATCGACGAGCGCCAACTGGCCCAGGTGGTGCTGAAGTGGACCGGCATGAGCCTGGGCGCGCCGCGCACGGAGCCGAACGGCACCGAGCCGGGTCCGGGCGCGCTGAGCGTGCTCGACCCCGCCGAAGGCCTGCGCCTGGCCGCCGGCAAGACGGAACTGGCGGCCGACATGCTCGGCATGCTGCTCGCCTCCCTCTCCGCCGACCGCCAGGTGATCCGCCAGGCCCGCCAGCGCAACGACCGCAACACCCTGCTCGAACGCATCCATCGCCTGCACGGCGCCACCCGCTACTGCGGCGTGCCCATGCTGCGCGCCGCCTGCCAACGCGCGGAAACGCTGCTCAAGCAGAACGACCCGGAGGCCCCCGCCGCCCTGGACGAACTCGACAAGGCCATGTCCGAACTGGCCAAGGCCACGGAAAACCGCGAAGCCGAGGCCAACGCGGCGCTTCCGCAAGACACGCACTGAGACCGCGAGACGATGCGCATCATCCTGTTCAGCAACCAGCCCTACGACCACGACAGCTTCCTCGCCGCCAACCACAGCCACGGCTTCGAACTGCACTTCCAGCAGGCGCAGTTGCGCCTGGACACCGTGGCCCTGGCCAGGGACTTCGACGTGGTCTGCCCCTTCGTCAACGACGAGCTGTCGCGACCGGTACTGGAACAGTTGGCCGCCGGCGGCACGCGCCTGATCGCCCTGCGCTCGGCCGGCTACAACCATGTCGACCTCAAGGCCGCCCACGCCCTGGGGCTTTCCGTGGTGCGGGTTCCGGCCTATTCGCCCCATGCCGTGGCCGAACATGCCGTGGGATTGGTCCTGGCGCTCTGTCGGCACCTGCACCGCGCCTACAACCGCACCCGCGATGGCGACTTCTCGCTACACGGACTGACCGGCTTCGACCTGCACGGGCGCACGGTCGGCGTCATCGGCAGCGGCCAGATCGGCGAAGTCTTCGCCCGCATCATGAGCGGCTTCGGCTGCCACATCCTCGCCTACGACCCCTCCCCCAACCGCGCCATCGAAGCCCTGGGCGGCCGTTTCGTCGAACTGGACGAACTGCTCGCCCAGTCCGACATCCTCAGCCTGCACTGTCCGCTCAACGACGCCACCCGGCACCTGATCAACCCTCGCAGCCTGCAACAGATGAAATGCGGCGCCATGCTGATCAACACCGGGCGCGGCGCGCTGGTGGACACCCCGGCGCTGATCGAGGCGCTCAAGAGCGGCCAGCTCGGCTACCTGGGCCTGGACGTCTATGAAGAAGAAGCCGAAATCTTCTTCGCCGACCGCTCCGACCTGCCGCTGCAGGATGACGTCCTGGCGCGCCTGCTGACCTTCCCCAACGTCATCATCACCGCCCACCAGGCATTCCTGACCCGCGAGGCGCTGGCCGCCATCGCCGAAACCACCCTGGCCAACATCGGCGCCTGGCAGGCGGGTAACCCCGTCAACCAGGTCAGCTAACCGGCAGCACTCGCATCCCCGCGCGCCGCCACCTAGAATGCCGCGCTTTCCCGGAGGACTCATGGCCCAGCACGATTTCCGCTACACCCTGCTCAACCCGCAGTTCACCCTCAACGAATGCCGCGCGCTGACCCCGGGCCTCTACCAGGTCACCGGTATCGGCGGCTCGATCCAGACGGGCGACACCCTGCTGGTCAGCCTCAAGGGCAGCCATAGCCTGAGCATGACGCTGGAGGTGGACAAGGTACGCCACCTGATCAACCCACCGGGGCAGTGGACAGCGGTTGCGCGCGGCCCGGCGTTCCGCGAGCTGGCGATCCACGAATGGACCGTCAACTGCGACGGCTGCGCAGCTACACTGAAATTCGAATTTGCCGTCGACGCCACCCTCGGCAAGTCCGCCCAGCAACCGGCCGCCGAAGCGCGCATCGGCGAACTGGGTTGGGCGAAGGTTGGTGCTCGCCATCTCTGCCCGGACTGCCTGAGCAAGGAGATTGCATGAAAGTCCTGTTCGCCGGCGCCTGCATGGCGCTGGCCCTGGCCGGCTGCGCCAGCAAACCGGTACCTGAAACCGATCAGACCTATCGCGTCGAATGGGTCGGTGAACGTCCCCTGATCGACTACAGCCACATCACCCTGACCCTCGACGGCAAGGGCCGCGCCTATGGCAGCGCCGGCTGCAACCACTGGTTCGCCAGCTACACGCTGGACGGCGACAAGCTGACCTTCGGCCAGCCTGGCGCCACCCGGAAGATGTGCGCCGAAGCGCTGATGGAGCAGGAAGGACGCTTCCTGCAGATGCTCCGCGAGGTCCAGCGCTGGGACTTCAGCGACCAGGGCGAGCTGCGCCTGTGGCCGGCCTCGGGCCGCGCCATGCGCATGTGGCCGGAAAGCTGAGGAAACGGCAGCAATCCCCTAGAACAGGCTGAGCTGCTCGTGCGCCCCACGCAGATCGACGAGGCGCACGCCCACGCCGATCAGCCGCACCGCCTTGTTGCCGCGCTGGAATGCCTGCCCCAGCAATAGCCGGTAACTGTCCAGGTCGCGCGCCGCGCCGGCCTGTTCCAGGGTGGTCTGGGTGAAGTCGTGGAACTTCAGCTTGATGAACGGCTTGCCCGGCCGGTAGCTGGCGTCCAGGCGGGTCATGCGCCGCTCCAGCTCGCCCAGCAGCGACGGCAGTTCCTCCTGACAGGCCGCCAGGTCCGGCAGATCCTGGTCGAAGGTATTCTCCACGCTGATCGACTGGCGCCGGCTGTCCACCTGCACCGGCCGCTCATCGATCCCCCGCGCCAGGCCCCAGAGGCGCTCGCCGAAGCTGCCAAATTCCTTCGCCAGTTGGATGCGCGACCAGTCGCGCAGGTCCGCGCAGGTGCGAATCCCTGAGCGCGCCAGCTTTTCGGCGGTGACCTTGCCCACGCCGTGCAGCTTCTTCACCGGCAGTTCCGCGACGAATCCGTCCACCTCGTCGGGCGTGACCACGAACAGGCCGTTGGGCTTGCGCCAATCGCTGGCGATCTTGGCGATGAACTTGTTCGGCGCAACACCGGCCGACACCGTGATGTGCAGGGTTTCCCACACGCGCTGGCGAATCTCCCGGGCGATGCGCGTGGCGCTGCCGCCACAACGCTCGCTGTCGCTGACGTCCAGGTAGGCCTCGTCCAGCGACAGCGGCTCGATCTGTTCGGTGTAGTCACGGAAGATCGCGTGGATCTCGCGGGAGGTCTCGCGGTACACGTCCATGCGCGGGCGGACGATGGTCAGGTCGGGACACAGCTTCACCGCCGTGCGCATCGCCATCGCCGAATGCAGGCCATAGGCCCGCGCCTCGTAGTTGCAGGTGGCGACCACGCCGCGCTTGTCCGGCGAACCACCCACGGCCAGCGGCTTGCCCACCAGGCTTGGGTCGTCGCGCATTTCGATGGCGGCATAGAAGCAGTCGCAATCGATGTGGATGATCTTTCGTTGCCGTGTCACGGAAAGGGCCTGCATCGCCATCGGGGTCGCCAGGGAGCGGCGACGGAAAACGCCTTCATGGTAAAGCAAAAAAACGACGCTACCCCAGCCAGGCGTCCTAGGCATCGGAAGGACTGGCGGGAAACTGCGGAAATTTCCTGCAATCCCCCGCAACCCCACGCGCAGCAGGTCGTTCAGCGTATCCGAGGCTACGCTCCACCCCCGCTCGCTCGCAGAACCTGACCCTGCAATCAATCCTTCACCGAACTGCCGCCAACTGTTCATCGGGTGCGCCAAGGATGTGGCACCACCGTCCAATCCCTATCCATAGACATGGAGTCACAACGTGCACGCTCGTCTGCTGCGTTCCGCTTCCCTGCTGATGCTGCCGCTGGCCGCCCTCGCGGCCGCCGCTCCCGCCCAGGCAGAAATCCTGAACACTCCGCGCCTGACCGGCATCGACAACTTCCGCGATATCGCCGGTACCACCACCGCCTACGGCACCGCCCATGACGGCGTGATGCGTGGCGGCGTGTTCTACCGCTCCAACGCGCTGACCCCGACCGCCTCCGACCTGGCAACCCTGAACGGCCTGGGCATCAGTCATGTCTTCGACCTGCGCACGCCGACGGAAATCGCCGGCACCCCGGACACCCTGCCGGCCGGCGCGGTCTACGAGAACGTCAACATCGTCGGCTCCAGCAACGTGAACCTCTCGCTCACCAGCGCAGCGGCCTCGCGGCAGATGATGCAGGACATGAACCGCGCCTTCGTCACCGACGCCGGCCAGCGTGCGCAGTTCCGCCACCTGTTCGAGGAACTGGCGGCCGCCGACGATGCGGCGCTGTTCCACTGCACCGCCGGCAAGGACCGCACCGGCTGGACCGCGGCCATGCTGCAATCCATCGCCGGGGTGGACTCGGCGACCATCACGCAGGACTACCTGGCCACCAACGCCTACACCGCCGAGCGTACCGCCGCGACGCTCGCGCAGTTGAACGCCCTGTCGCCAACCTTCGCCGCCATCTACCAGCCGCTGCTGGGTGTGGAGGCCAGCTACCTGCAGGCCGGCCTGGACCAGCTCCAGGCCAGCTACGGTTCGGTGGAGAATTACCTGACCCAGGGCCTGGGGCTCGACCAGGAAACCCTCTATGTCCTGCGCGGCAAACTGGTGCGCTTCAACAGCCTGCCCGACCAGGCCGGCTTCGCGCGCAACGCCGCCGCCGGCGCCGGGCTGCTGGCGGCCCTGCAGGACAGCGAGCTGTCAGGCCGCTACAGCGCCTACAACTATTACCTGCAATCGGCGATCGACGCCGGCACCCTGGGCGGGGTCGAATCGCGGGTCGGTGGGCAGATCCATGCCGACGCTGGCAGCTACCTGCTGCGCGAAGCCGGGCAGATCGACGACGCCATCGCCCCCTACGCCAGCGGCCGCGAGCTGAAGGACGGTGAAACCCGCCTGTGGATGACCGCCCTGGCCAGCTATCTGGGCACCGACAGCCGCGACGGCGTGGCCAGCAGCAACGAACATGCGCAAGGCACCCTGATCGGCGCGACCCACCGCTTCAGCGATAACCTCAGCGCCCGTGTCGGCGCCGGCTACAGCTGGGGCTCACTGGGCAGCGCCGGCGCCGATGCGGATGCCGACCTCGCGCTGCTCACCCTGGGCGCACGCTGGGCACCGGACGATCTCAGCCAGGGCCTGTACGCCGACCTGCGCCTGGATGCCGGCTGGATCGACTACGACGGCAAGCGCGACCTGGGCAACGGCCTGGGCACCGCCAAGGGCGACGGCAACGGCAGCTTCTATGCCGCCACCGGGCTGCTCGGCTATCGCCTGCATGCGGGCGGACTGGACCTGGAGCCGTCCATCGGCCTGCGCAGCGCACGGGTCAAGCTGGACGACTTCCACGAAAAAGGCAGCGACCTCGCCCTGGATGTCGACGGCACCGACCGCAGCCTGAACAGCGCCCTGCTCGGCCTGGACATCGGCCTGGCCAACCAGAGCCTGGGCAACTGGACCCTGGCGCCGGGCGTCAGCCTGGGTTACGAGCGCTTCCTGAACGATCCGCAGGTCGTCAGCAATGCCTCGCTGGAAGGGTTCGAGGTGGAGCAGGTCTCGGCCTTCAACAGCCACCACCTGGTCAAGGCCGGATTGAAGCTGACGGCGACCCGGGACGCGCTGACCCTCGGCGCGGAGGTGAAAGCCCTGAGCGGCGAGGACAGCCACGGCGTCGCCGGCAACCTGAGCGCCAGCCTCGCCTTCTAGCACGCCCACAGCCGGAGGATTTCGCTAAGCACCTGATAAAAAATCACTTTTTCTCAACTTTCGGTTGACACCCCGCCCCCCATGCGTAGAATGGCGACCGCGGGATGGAGCAGTCTGGTAGCTCGTCGGGCTCATAACCCGA